>NZ_CP042812.1:0-314386 GCF_008000835.1 Malaciobacter canalis | reverse complement strand
GTTGGAAAAGTAGAAAACATATCAATTAATCCTAAAAACTCCGAAGAGATAAAAATAAAAATTTCTGTAATAGAAAATACACCTATTAAAAAAGATAACTATGCAACATTGGGAACGCTTGGATTAACAGGATTAAAATATATTGAGTTAAAAGGTGGAAGTAAAAACTCAAATCTTATACAAGAAAATAAGTATAATGAAAAAGTTATCGATTCAAAAATCTCTGTTTTAGGAAACTTAGAAAATTCAAGTAAAGATATCTCAAAACAACTTACACAATTGCTTATTCAAACAAGAATACTTTTTAGTAATGAAAATATAAATAATTTTTCAAAATTACTAGATGCTAGTAAACAAACAGCCCTTAATACTCAAGAAATAACACAATATATAGTTAATAATGAAAATAAATTAACACAAATTTTAAATAATTTAAATGATTTATCAATTACGAGTAAAAGCTCTTTTAATAATATGTCTGATTCTGCAAATAGTGTTAAAGAATCTGCTCTTAAAGTAATGGAACTCTCACAAAAAGTATTAAATGAAGTAGAAAAAGGCTCTTTTGATTTAAAAACTATTTCTCAATCAACTATTGATAATTTTAATAATGTATTAAATCAATTTGAAAATAACTTAATAAAAAGTGAAGAGCTAATAGAACAATTAAAAGAAAATCCAAGTGATATTTTATTTAAAAACAATAAACAAAAACTTGGTCCAGGAGAGTAAATGAGAACAATTACAATATTACTAATAAGCCTAGTTTTATTTACAGGATGTAGTTTAAAAAATCAATCACTAGTAAATAATAGTTTTTTAATAAAATTTGATACAAATTATAAAGCTTTAAAAAATACAGATAAAAGTATTAAAATAAATAGAGTAAAAGTAAGCAATACTTTTAACAAAACTTATATTTTCTATAGCTATAAAAAATATAAACTAGATAAATATTCAAAAAATAATTGGAGTGATATACCATCAAATATGATTTTTCAAGAGTTAAAATTAATTTTTGATAAATCAAATTTATTTAATAACTCTAATTTATCAAATGCTGATTATATTTTAAACACAAATATATTTGAGATATATAATAAAATTGAAAAAAATGGTGCTTATGCAGTTTTAAATTTAAATTTTGAACTTACTAATACTAACACTAAAAAAAGTTCATTTTACAATTACAATAAAGAAATTAAATTAGAAAAAAACACTCCTTATGATTTTGTAGTTGCAATTAACAATGCTTTTTCTATTATTGTTGAGAAGTTCTTAAAAGATCTTGAAAGTAAGACTTTTAAGAATTAAAATTTTTATTTGCAATGTTTTCAATAAAAACAGTTGCATATGATCCTTTAGGTAGTATAAAGTCTATTAAGCACTCTTGAGTAGTTTTGTTATACTTTATATCATTAATCTTTACAAAAACAAGAGCATCTCTTCTGTAGCCTTTTTCATAAATACTACTATCATCAAATCTCTCTTCAATTTCTCTTGATTTTAAAGTTGCTTTAAAGACTTTTCTTCCAGGAAGTAAACCAGTTGGAGAAACTACTTTTTTATCAAAATTTTCTTCTAAAGTTGAAGTTATTTTTGATGATGTAAAAAATTTATCTTTTTTTAAATCATGAAAGACATCTCCATCAATAAGTTTAAACTTATCTTTTTGTAAACTTATTCTTTTAACTAACCATGAATTAAAAAATGCACTTTGATATGCAGATATTAGCATTTTTTCTA
This sequence comes from Malaciobacter canalis, assembly GCF_008000835.1. Classification (GTDB taxonomy): domain Bacteria; phylum Campylobacterota; class Campylobacteria; order Campylobacterales; family Arcobacteraceae; genus Malaciobacter; species Malaciobacter canalis. Next base: position 312,640 of record NZ_CP042812.1, on the reverse strand, counting down.
ATTTTCTATCTTTTATATGAAGATTTCCTGAAACTAATTGCTTAGCTTTTTCTATATTTTCTTCAATATCCCTTCCAAATCTTTGAAAACCAAAATAGTTTGCCATACCAGTTTTTTTGATGTTTTTAATACAATTTTGAATCAAAATTAATGTATCAAAATCTACTTTTTTAAGATTTATTTTAAATCTATTACCTTTTAAATCACCAATGTTTAACTTTTCTTTATGCAAATATGTTTCTAAAATCTGAACTTTTTTATGCTTAAACTTCTTAATCTCTTTTGAATATTTTTTTGGAATAGATATATATTGTGTGGTTGTAGCATTTTTATCTTTTAAGCCTGCATACCCCACCTCATTTTTATCTATTCGTAAAAAATTGGAGATTAAATCTATTAAGTCCCATGTACCTAAATTTACTTTTTTTACTTTCAAAATTAAGAAATTACCTTTTAAAGAGAATGTAATTGGTACTTCTTCTACTATAAAATCATTTTCATTTTGGAAAAAATCAAAATTTAGGCTTTTATGGTTTTGAAAATAGACTCTTTTAATCATATCTCTTATTTACCTTTAGCTTGTTCAGCCTCAAAAGCTGTTCTACATTCAGTACAATACTTTGCATAGGGTTTTGCTTTTAATCTTCCAAGAGGTATAACAACGCCACACATATCACATATTCCATAGCTTCTATCTTCAACTTTTTTTAAAGCTAATTCAATCTCTTCCAACTCTTTTACATGGTGGTTAGCAATCATACCTTCTGTAAATGAATCAGACACAACTTCAGCATAATCAAGGTCATCTTTTACATCTTGACCTTTTAGTAAATCAATATTTTCTCTACTTCCCAAAATATTTTTTAAAAGTTTCTCTTTTCTATCAAGTAGAATAACTTTTAATTCGTTAATCTGTTTTGTGTTTGGCATGATAGCCTCCTTAACTTAGGTTAAACTATTATATAGTTTTTATTATATATTATATCTTTTTATTATAATAATTTATCAAAAATTAAGTATCTAAAAAAGTAAAGACTCTGTTTCTACCATTTTGTTTTGCTTTATATAATGCTTTATCAGCATCATTAAAAATCTCAATTTTATTTTTTAATAAAGGCTTCTTATTTACTTGTTTTACTCCTATACTAATTGTTAATCTTTTATAAAAACTAAATTCATGTGTAATATTTAAATTATAAATCGCTTCTTTTAATTTATTAGCTATTATCTTTGATACATTATGTTTATTTATTGAAATAAGTATGGCAAACTCTTCACCACCTATTCTAAAAACATAATCACATTTTCTTAAATTTAATTTTAATGTTTGTGCAACATCTTTTAATACTTCATCACCTTTTAAATGCCCATAATTGTCGTTATATTGTTTAAAATAATCAATATCAATAATCATTAAAACAAAATTTTCATCATATTTTTGAAATCTTTTATAGTATTTTTTAAAAATTTTATTAAAATATCTTCTATTATATATATTTGTTAACTCATCAGTGATTAGTTTTTCTTTTATTTTTTTATTTCTAGTTATATTATTATAGATTGCAGTATAACTTTCAATATTTCCATTTTCATCACAATTTGGTGTAATAATATTTTCTACCCAAAATGCTCTTCCATCTTTTGTTTTATTTTTTAACTTACCTTTCCAGGTCTTATTTAAAGTGATTGTTTCCCATAAATCTTTATATTTTTCATCACTATTATTTGAATGCTTTAAAATATTATGCTTTTTACCAACTAACTCATTTTTATCATATCCAGTTAATTCACAAAAAGCATCGCTGCACTCTTTAATTACTCCTTCTTTATTTGTAATGCTAATTAACTGCTTGTTTATTATTTCGTTATAATGATTTATTCTTTTTTCTTTCTTTTTTGCTTGAGTTATATCTTTACCCTCACAAACAAGATATATTACTCTATTCTCATCATAAACAGGTTTTATAGTAAGTTCAATATAATATTCATCGAATACTTTTTTCTCACTATGAACCAAATTGCCTTTGCTAGCTTTTTTTATATCTTTTTTTATAATTTGTTTTTGACTCTCATCCCACCAATTAGTATCCCAGAACTTTTTATTAATAATTTCTTTCTCATCTTTATTAATAAACTCTAACGCAGTTTTATTTGCTTTAATAAGTGTTCCATTTGGCTTAAGAAGTGCAATTAAATGTACAGAATTATCATAAACTGTTTTTATTATTTTATTTGTGTAAAAAAGATTCTTTTTTAAGTTTATCTCTTTTGTTATATTTGAAATATAAGAGCATATATGATTTTCATTTGTTTTATTATCATAAAACTTTTTTCTTATTTCTTTAACCCAAATATAATTACTGTTTTTAGTTAATACTCTATAAGGTGATAATTCAATCTCATTAGAACTATTTAATTCTTCTAGCTCTTTTTTTATTACTTTGTAATCACCTTTATGAATAATATTTTCAAAAGAAAAGCTAGAGTCCAACACTTCATCTAATGTATAATCCAATAAAGTTGTGACATTATTAGTGATGTATTCAATCTTATTACTGTTACTTTTAAATTTTATAAAAAGGCTTGGACTTTCATTGAAGTATTCTAAATATCTATTTTGCATTACTACTCTAAAATCAATTTATAGCCTACACCAGACAAATTCATAATTAATTCTTTTGAAGACTTTTTTCTTAATGATTTAATTACAGTACGTAAGTTATTTAAACTAGTATTCTCACTACTATTAATAGATATTGCTTGAAGTAACTCTTCATATGATAGAATTTTATTTGAATTTTTTATAAAATACTCTAATAGCATAATTTCTTGATTAACTAAAGAGATTGTTTTATTCTCTTTTAAAAGCACTTTATTTTTAAAGTTATAAGAAAAACCATCAGATAGATATAAATTCTCATTTGATTCCTCTTTTTTTGTCTCTTTATCTAAAATTTCAAAAAACTCTTCTACCTCTTTTATATTATGCTCTTTCATTTTATTTATAATTCTATTTAATTTATCATTATCAATTTTTTGTTTATATGCATATTCTATTTTTTCTAATAATTGCATTATATTAATTGGTTTTGTTACATAAGCTGTTACACCTAATTCAATTGAGTCTAATAAATATTCAGGATCAGTATAAGCAGTAGTTAAAACAAATTTAACATCTTTATCATACTTCTTAACTTCCTTAATCATATCTATACCATTTAATTTTGGCATGTTAATATCAGTAACTATTATATCAATGTTATAGTTTCTTTTTTTATGCATTAAAAACTTCTTTAATCCCTCATCACCATTATTTGCAACTATTGTTTTTTTAAATGTTCTATCAAACACATGCTTCAATTCATCTTGCGCATCTTTTTGGTCTTCAACATAAAGTACAACTAAATCTTTTAATATACTATTTACCATATTACACCTCTTAAAATTATTTACTTAAGGAATTTCTAATTACTAAATCATTATTAACTTATTATAACTTATTAAAAGTTAAGTATACAAATTATTAGAAAATAAGCTTTGAAAAAAATAAGCTTAGAATAAAAAGAAACAAATAAAAGAGTAAATAAAGTAAAAGTAAATGCATAAAGTAAAAAAAAGGCAAAAAAAAAGCCCATAACTAAGATAACTTAAATAAGTTAAAATAGATAAGGGCTTGTAAAAACTCAAGAGCTGGCAGAGGCCTACGTTTCCACACCTGAAAGGTGCAGTATTATCAGCGCAGAAGTGCTTGACTTCCAGGTTCGGTATGGATCTGGGTATTTCCACTTCGCTATATCCACCAGCAATATGAGTATACAATGAATTTTATTATTCACTCTATACTCATATTTTGAGTATATTAATGTTAAAGTCTCTTTGAACACAACTTTAGTAAACTTAATAAGATAGTAAACCAAGTATAATAATAAGCCGAACGATCTATTAGTACTAGTCAGCTAAACATATCTCTATGCTTACACATCTAGCCTATCAACCAGTTAGTCTTACTGGGATCTTCAGGGAAAGTTCATCTTGAAGTTGGCTTCGAGCTTAGATGCTTTCAGCTCTTATCTCATCCGTACGTAGCTACCCAACGATGCTCTTGGCAGAACAATTGGTACACCAGTGGTACGTTCATCCCGGTCCTCTCGTACTAGGGACAAATCTTCTCAACTTTCCTACGCCCACGGAAGATAGGGACCGAACTGTCTCACGACGTTCTGAACCCAGCTCGCGTACCGCTTTAAATGGCGAACAGCCATACCCTTGGGACCTGCTCCAGCCCCAGGATGCGATGAGCCGACATCGAGGTGCCAAACCTCCCCGTCGATGTGAGCTCTTGGGGGAGATCAGCCTGTTATCCCCGGCGTACCTTTTATCCTTTGAGCGATGGCCCTTCCACTCAGAACCACCGGATCACTATGACCGACTTTCGTCTCTGCTCGAGTTGTCTCTCTCACAGTCAAGCTAGTTTATGCCATTATACTCATCAGGCGATTTCCATCCGCCTTGAACTAACCTTTGTAAGCCTCCGTTACTTTTTAGGAGGCGACCGCCCCAGTCAAACTACCCACCAGACATTGTCCTGATACAAGTTTATTGTACGCAGTTAGTAACTCAAATATTCAAGGGTGGTATCTCAAGGATGGCTCATACTCTACTTGCGTCTAGTAATCAAAGCCTCCCACCTATCCTGCACATGAATATCCAAGCTACAGTGTCAAGCTGTAGTAAAGGTGCACGGGGTCTTTCCGTCTTTCCGCGGGTAGGAGGAATTTTCACCTCCACTACAATTTCACTGGATCCCTGGTTGAGACAGCTCCCATCTCGTTACGCCATTCATGCAGGTCGGTATTTAACCGACAAGGAATTTCGCTACCTTAGGACCGTTATAGTTACGGCCGCCGTTTACTCGGGCTTCGATCAAATGCTTCGCTTACGCTTACATCATCAATTAACCTTCGAGCACCGGGCAGGCGTCACACCTTATACATCCACTTACGTGTTAGCAAAGTGCTGTGTTTTTGGTAAACAGTCGGGAGGGACTCTTTGTTGCAACCTCTTAGGCTTTTGAGAGTAAATCTCTATACCAAAGTAGGCACACCTTATACCGAAGATACGGTGCTAGTTTGCAGAGTTCCTTAACCAGGGTTCTTCCACGCGCCTTAGAATACTCATCCCACCTACCTGTGTCGGTTTACGGTACGGGCAACAATTAATATACTTAGTGGCTTTTCTTGGCACGACAGTATCATCGATTCTAAACGCTCTCCGAAGAGATTGTTCAGCCTATCAGATCTCGGTCTCTTGTAATCCGGATTTACCTAAATTACAACCTACGTCCTTCGACCCACTATTCCATCAGTGAGCTCGATTAACTCTATGCGTCCCCACATCGCGCTTAATTGTTGGTATTGGAATATTAACCAATTTCCCATCGTCTACCCCTTTCGGACTCGACTTAGGACCCGACTAACCCTACGATGACGAGCATCGCGTAGGAAACCTTGGGTTTTCGGCGTTAAGGATTCTCACCTTAATTATCGCTACTCATGCCTGCATGCTCACTTCTATCCGCTCCACTGCTCCTTACCGGTACAGCTTCGACGCTGAATAGAACGCTCTCCTACCACTCATAATAAATTATGAATCTAAAGCTTCGGTGTACATCTTAGCCCCGTTATATTTTCCGCGCAGAATCACTAGACCAGTGAGCTGTTACGCTTTCTTTAAAGGATGGCTGCTTCTAAGCCAACCTCCTGGTTGTCACAGTAACTCCACATCGTTTTCCACTTAGATGTAACTTTGGGACCTTAGCTGTTAGTCTGGGTTGTTCCCCTCTCGACATAGGATTTTATCACCCTACGCCTGACTCCCTAGCTTACACATGTAGTATTCGAAGTTTGATAGGGTTTGGTACCGCGGTAAGCAGCCCTAGCCCATTCAGTGCTCTACCCCTACATGCTACTACTAGAGGCTATACCTAAATATATTTCGGAGAGAACCAGCTATCACGAAGTTTGATTGGCCTTTCACCCCTATCCACAGGTCATCCGGGGGCTTTTCAACGCCCATCGGTTCGGTCCTCCACTGGCTCTTACACCAGCTTCAACCTGCCCATGGATAGATCACTTCGTTTCGGGTCTGCAGCATCTGACTAATTCGCCTTTTAAGACTCGCTTTCGCTACGGCTTCGTACTTGACTTAACCTTGCCAGATACCACAACTCGCAGGCTCATTATGCAAAAGGCAGTCCATCACCCTGTGAATAAATTCACATAGGGCTCTGAATGATTGTAAGCTAATGGTTTCAGGTTCTATTTCACTCTCCTCGCTGGAGTACTTTTCACCTTTCCCTCACGGTACTTGTTCACTATCGATCTGTAAGTAGTATTTAGGGTTGGAGGGTGGTCCCCCCGGATTCAGACAAAATATCACGTGTTCCGTCCTACTCAGGATACCATTAGAGCTATTGATAATTTCGTATACAGGAGTTTCACCCTCTTTGCTATACCTTTCCAGATATTTCTACTATTATCTTTAGTCTCATATTATGGTCCTTCAACCCCCTATGCAAGCATAGGGTTTGCCCTTCTCCCATTTCGCTCGCCGCTACTTTGGGAATCTCTTTTGATTTCTCTTCCTATGGTTACTGAGATGTTTCACTTCACCACGTTAGCCCCCATTTCTGGGTAATATATATCTCTATATATTGGGTTGTCCCATTCGGATATTCACGAATCAATGCTTCTTGACAGCTCCTCGTGACTTTTCGCAGTCTAGTACGTCCTTCTTCGCCTCTTACAGTCTAGGCATCCACCATTAGCCCTTAATAGCTTATTTTTTTAATTAGATCTTACTCTAACCTTTTTTGATAATTATTCCTTGGCTACTATCTTATTAAATTTAATAAAATAGTTGTGTTCTTCTTTTCTTTCTTGAAATTGCTTTCTTTTCTTAGAAAAATTTTTGACTTTAACATTATATTTTTAAATAACTTCTTTAATCTTCTCATCTCTGAAAAAATTAAATATAAATCCAATATTTATTGAACTTATATTTAACTTCTTCTTGTTTGTTGGTGGAGAATAGCGGGATCGAACCGCTGACCTCCTGCGTGCAAGGCAGGCGCTCTCCCAGCTGAGCTAATTCCCCAACTTTTTAATCTCTTCTTTTAAGATTATTTAATCATGGTGGGCCTACCAGGACTTGAACCTGGGACCTCACGATTATCAGTCGAGCGCTCTAGCCAGCTGAGCTATAGGCCCTCTCACCTATCTTTTAAATAACCTTTATAAACTGAATATATATTGACTTTGATTAAGAGTTTTGACTCTCTTAATCTTTTCTCTGAAAGGAGGTGATCCAACCGCAGGTTCTCCTACGGTTACCTTGTTACGACTTCACCCCAGTCGCTAATTCCACTGTGGAGGGTAGCTATCTTAGCATCCCCGCTTCGAGTGAAATCAACTCCCATGGTGTGACGGGCGGTGAGTACAAGACCCGGGAACGTATTCACCGTAGCATTGCTGATCTACGATTACTAGCGATTCCAACTTCATGTAGTCGAGTTGCAGACTACAATCCGAACTGGGAGGTATTTTTTAGATTTGCTCCACATCACTGTATCGCTGCTCTTTGTATACCCCATTGTAGCACGTGTGTAGCCCTGGTCGTAAGGGCCATGATGACTTGACGTCGTCCTCACCTTCCTCCTACTTGCGTAGGCAGTCTCATTAGAGTTCTCACCCGAAGTGTTAGCAACTAATGACGAGGGTTGCGCTCGTTGCGGGACTTAACCCAACATCTCACGACACGAGCTGACGACAGCCGTGCAGCACCTGTATATAAGTTTCTGCAAGCAGACACCCATCTATCTCTAAATGGTTCTTACTATGTCAAGACCAGGTAAGGTTCTTCGCGTATCGTCGAATTAAACCACATGCTCCACCGCTTGTGCGGGTCCCCGTCTATTCCTTTGAGTTTTAATCTTGCGACCGTACTCCCCAGGCGGTACACTTAATGTGTTAACTGCATTACTGCTATGTCGAGCATAGCAACAACTAGTGTACATCGTTTAGGGCGTGGACTACCAGGGTATCTAATCCTGTTTGCTCCCCACGCTTTCGCGTCTCAGCGTCAGTTATGTTCCAGTAGATCGCCTTCGCAATCGGTATTCCTTCTGATCTCTACGGATTTTACCCCTACACCAGAAATTCCATCTACCTCTCCCATACTCTAGATAGACAGTTTCAAAAGCAGTTCAATAGTTAAGCTATTGGATTTCACTTCTGACTTATCTATCCGCCTACACGCTCTTTACGCCCAGTGATTCCGAGTAACGCTTGCACCCTCCGTATTACCGCGGCTGCTGGCACGGAGTTAGCCGGTGCTTATTCATATAATACCGTCATTATCTTCTTATATAAAAGGAGTTTACGCACCGAAATGTGTCATCCTCCACGCGGCGTTGCTGCATCAGGGTTTCCCCCATTGTGCAATATTCCCCACTGCTGCCTCCCGTAGGAGTCTGGACCGTGTCTCAGTTCCAGTGTGACTGATCATCCTCTCAAACCAGTTAAGCGTCATTGACTTGGTGAGCTATTACCTCACCAACTATCTGATACTGTACAGGCCGATCTTCAAGCTATAAATATTTCCCTTGCATACTTTCGCATTAAAGGCATATGGGGTTTTAGCAGACGTTTCCATCTGTTATCCCCCTCTTGAAGGCACGTTACCTATATATTACTCACCCGTGCGCCACTTAGCTGACAGATTAGCAAGCTAATCCCGTTCTCGTTCGACTTGCATGTGTTAAGCACGCCGCCAGCGTTCACTCTGAGCCAGGATCAAACTCTCCATAAAGTGTTTGTTCTCTGACTAATTATGTATTTCTATACAAAATTAATTACTCATTGTTTTATCATACTTTATGTATGATATTATAGACGAAGAATTTGTATTCTTCTTATTTTTTTGTCATATATATATTCAGTTTATAAAAGTTACTTCTCTTACAAACTTACTTTGTGTTAAAGAACTCAATCTCATCTTTAGCTCTCAATCTCTTGTTTGCCTCAGCGAATTTGGACGGGAATTATAGACAAATCTTGCCCCTTTGTCAAGGGTTTAAACTTAATGCAGGCTTAAATTTTGGAAAATGTTTTCTTCTTTACTACCTTCTCTATATTTTATGGGGTTTTTATTGTTAGATGGATTAAATAATATTATTGTAAGTGATTTTTTTAGTCTTAAAGACAAATATAAGTTATTATATTATTATTTTTATGATTCAGACTTCAATTAATGAAGTCATAATGTATTCAAATTTATATAAACTGATTATTAGAAGTGGTACGCCCTATACGATTCGAACGTATGACCTACGCCTTAGAAGGGCGTTGCTCTATCCAGCTGAGCTAAGGACGCATTAATGAAAGAAAAAAAGCCTTACACAAATGATAAAGAAATCATTTATATAAGGCTTGTATGGTGCGGATGAGAGGATACTGAATTCCATCAAACCCCACATTTGTGGGAAGTGTAGAGTTTCCAAACTTCCAATCAAAGTTTCCCATAAGTTTCTCATTAAAATTACTCATAAAAAGTATTTTAATGTCTTTTTTCTTATGTCTTACTTTTTGTTTTGGAAGTATAGCGAGAATTTCTTAAAAAGTGTTTAAATTTACTAAATATTAACACTTATTGTTTCAAATAAATTTCTTATTCTTAATTCTCTTTTCAAAAAATGTAAAATAAGTAGTAACCCACACATAAAGGATTACTATGTATGAAACCCATACAAATACAACATATGAGTTAAGAAATTATGATGAAGATATTATCCACAATCTCAATGAGTTTGAGTTGGATTTATTTGACCAAAACTACAGAATCATCAAAGATGATTACTACAACAACAATGATGAGTTACACTCAACAGTTTTCAAAGATGGTGTAAAGTATTGTGAAATCACCCATTACCACTCTCATCTCTTTGAATTTTGTGTGAAGTATTTCAAAAACAATCAACTATTCAAAGAAGAGTGGTATATGTTAGATAAGTTATCATCTGTAACTGTGTATGATGAAAATGAAAACAGTATCAGTAAAATCAACCTCTCACCCTATGAAACAAAGGAAGTTACTGAGTATAACTACCAAAACAATGAAACATATCTCCTAAGAGATGAAGAAGTGGAGATGTATCTCTTATGATACATCAACCAAATCTCAATCTGTAATATTATAACTCTCATCAACAATTTTTACTAAATCATCAATGATTTGAGATGTTTTTTCTCTCTCTTTTCTTTGAAACTCTCTCTCAAAATCAACAATACAACCCATCACTAAGTGAGATTTTTTAACACCTAACTTCTCACTAAACCAACTTAGAGTGGATTCTACATCAATTGGTAGGGTGAATGTTTTTGGGATTGTGTTATTTCTTTTTTTTCTAACATCAACCAAAGGTTTACATCCATTATCATAATATTCATCCACCATAAAATCATATCCACTCTGAATATAAAGTGATATAAGTTTGGATTTTGAGATACCTAAACTATCACTTTTACTCTCTATAAAATCAATAATTCCTTTTTCTAAAGTATAAGTTACTTTTTTGTGTTTTATCATCATAAACTCCAATTTTATTCTATGTATGATTTTATTTATGATGGATTTTGAGTATGTGGTTGATTAATAGAAAAAGTTTTTAGATTAAGTTTTTTCACCAATAAAATAAGGGGATTACAACTGATAGATTTGTAGTTATAAAATGTATTATAGATAGATAAATGGAATGGATAAGAGATACTCCATCAACATATGATAAAGATTAAAATACTCATATTTGTGATTCTCTCTAAGATTCATCATAGTGGTATTATAAGGATGTTTAAGAGATAAATGGGTTGGAGAATTACCAACAAAAATACCATATTGATAAGGAGTTTCCTATGGGAAAAACAAAAGAAGAAAAGTTGGTAATAAAAATACTCACTAAACTGAAAAATGGAAATTTCATATGTGATTATGAAGAAGAATATGAAGATGAATTGAAATTATACATATCCATTTTGAAAGGGTGGATTGAAGAGAATGAAATATTTGTTGAATGTTTAATAAGTGAATCTTTGGATTGTTATAAATATAATAATGGATTCAATTCAATTAATTCTTATATCAATTTTAGTTTTCATCAATCTATATATGATTACATTGAAGATGAATTCATTGAGATGGAAATACCTAATGAATTTTATATGGATACCAAACACAGTATCAATATAATAAACAACATACTTAAAGTTTCAGTATTAAGGAATATAAAAAATTCATACTGATAAATTCTGTTTCATAACCCCTTCCCTTCCCCTCTCTCAAAAAATTCGGTATCATCCATTAAAAGACAAATAGATGATACTGTGTTACATACCCAATAATATTGATGATAAAGAGATTGATAGGAGAGTTGATTTACTCCTATATAAATATGATATTTTTTTCATAGAAAATGATGATATTATAATCTCTACTGAAACCAATCAGAAACTACTAAGATTGATATTAAAAGAATCACATATAAAATTGTTTTGGATATATTCATTAGATGAGATTCCATTTACACCAACTCAGATAAGTGAGTTGATATTATTTTGTATCAGTAATGGGATTGATTTTCATTCAGAGATGGATAAATTATATTATACCAATGGTGATATAGAATTAGTATATCCTCAAATTTTTGAGATATTTAGAGATTTATTGAAATAGTATTTTATTTCTTCCCAAATGTAAAAAACATATTTTCTAAAACTCTCATCTTTGTTAAATTTCTATCTAAACCCAATTTTTGAATTGACATATCATATATACTATCAAATCTACCATCATTGATGATAGTTAAACAAACATCTCTATAAGTTTTGTATTGTTGTATATCCTTATTCTTATTCTGATATGTTGGTTTCCATAATGAATCTAAAAGATTATTTGTTTTGAAGTAATTTTTAATTCTACTATCAAAGATGGGATACTCATATGGATTGATAAAATGAAGGATTTTAGAAACACCTACAATAGAGTTATTGATACACTTTACTAAACTCATATACTCTTCTTCATCAATATCAACATTCTTTTTTACTTTGTTAAATACTGTAAGTGGTTTAGATACATCACCTTTCATATCAAAGTTTTTCAGAATTGTTGGCATCCACCCATAAGTAAAATAAGATGAAATAACTAATGAATGATAATCAATTGTTTCAATATTTTCAAAATACTTCACAAACTCAAAATAACTATCAAAATATTGGGTATCTTCAAATCTATCAATATTACTAAGATGGAATTCTAAACTATCAATGATATTGTTTATATCTGTATTTGTATATTCTTTTTTCATAATGAGATTCTATCCTTTCTACTGTTTATTTTACATTATTTCAAATGAAAATCATAAATTATAAAATAGGAATTATAAGGTTTGTAACCACAGAGTAGAAACTACAAAGTAGTTATCTTCTCTGATTGATATTTCTGTTTCACTCTCTTAACCTATTTAGTGAAAAAACCCCTTTAAAATACTATAAAAATAAGGTGAAAAAGAAGATACCACTTCATATCAGTGGAATTGGTTGATAAATCAATGGAAAGTTTAAACAAATTGTATAATAAATAATACCACATCAAAGGGTTTTATTAACACATTGATATGAGTATATATTTAGGAGTTTTTTATGGAAAATTTGTATTTCAACATTCCAACTGTAATTTCACACAGTTATTTTATATTATCAAATGAAGTTGTACATATGAGTGAAAAGGAGATAAATTATTTTTATTCATTACTTTATCTGTTTAGAAAAAATATGAAGGATGAAAGTAAGGTTAAGATATTTGTAAAAAATGGTAAAAAACATTCTATTAGTGATGATTTTGAAAATATTACAGTTAGAATTGAGTTGTCTCAGTTTAATGATTTAGGAGTTGTTTCAAACAATACATATGAGGATTTGAAAAACTTCATTCAAAAATTACAAAACAGAGAAATAGTTATCAACAGTTTAGGTAAAGATAAAAGATTGGATATTCAACCACTAAAAATGATTGAAGAATATGAAATTGATAAAAATATTTTATATTTAACATTGAATGATGATTTTTTATTTCTATTTCTTCATACTCAGAAATATTATATGAAAGTTGATTTGAATATTTTGTTTAAAATCAAAGGATATAAATCAAAAAAATTATATCTATTCATAAAAGACTATTCACTATTTAAAAATAAGTGTATCAAAATTAGTAAAGAGAATTTAGAAAATTTAATTGGGAAAATACCATCTAAAAATAGATTTCAAAAAGACATTGAAAATGTTAATACTGTAATATACAAAGATAAAAATAAAGATAAAAACATTTCAGATTTAGATGAAAATAAAGATAAAAACATTTCAGATTTAGATATTGAATATCCAACAATAATTGGTAGAAAATTAAAAAAATATGAGTTTAAATTTAAAAATTTAGTAAAAAAAGAAACTGATAAAGATTCTGAACCAAAAGAAGAGATTCCAAAAGAAATTAAAGAAGCTGTTGATAAGAGAATTGAGAGGAAAATTAAAAAAGGTGAACAAATTGATAATTTAGATGGGTATAAACAAAAATCTTATCAGAGTGAAATGAAAAAACTTCAACCAAAAGAAAAAACGGATATTGAGATAAAAATTGATAATTTTATAGATGAAGAAAAATCAAAACACCACATTGATATATCTAAAGGTGGAAATCCAAAAATAATTATCAATGGTATGTGGTGGATTGATAATAGTTATTTGATTAAAAATCCATTCGGTGAGAAATTAACTCAAAATCCTACAGAAACATTAGAAAAAATTGAAAATGGAAGTTTAGTCTTTACTGTTGAATACTCCAATGGTTATAGTGATGATATGAAAAAAATGTATTTTCTAACAGATAGTGAATTAAGAAAGAGAGGGTTGATTTAACCTCTCTGTGAATCACATACAACAGTCAAATACCCCAAAACCATAACTAACCCTCATAATGGTATTGATTGCGATAAAAACTCCCTATAGACAAAATTTGACACCTACTATACAAATCTCAAAATATTTCCCTAAAAACCAAAAAGATACATAGAATGAGTATAAATAAAAATAAAACAGTTGGAGTTATTATGAGAAATCCTAATGAAATTGAAGAACTGATTTATCAATCTGTTAAACAATCCAATCTCTTTGATGGTGAGTGGGAAAGTATGATGGTTTCAAATCTATTAGAGATGATACTAACCAAAGGTGGTGGTGTTGAAGAATTTATCACCCATTTTGGTAGTTATTTTGATGTGATGGATATGGAGTGGTATTACAAAGATGATTTAGTAAAGAGATATGGTGATGATGGATACCAACTGTTGATTAAATATATTTTAGGAGATGATGAAAATGAATAGAGAGTTTATATACACAGTTTTAGATTGTTTGGAGAAATACCCTTATTTTCTTAATGATTATGAAAAGGGGATAGAAATTCAAACTTTTAAAATGGTGGTTGATAAGTTTGATATAGATAGTTATTTAAACAATCTGATATTAGATGAAGAAACCTACAACACCTATTTTAAAGAAGTTGTGAAAAAGTTTGATAAACCCAAACACAAACTTATGAAAAGAGAGTTTAAAAAATCATTGAGAGAAACAACTCTCAATGATAATGAATTGTATAGAGATTATATTTTAGAATCCATTTGTGATAGTGATGATTATTTTGAAGATGACTATATGAAAGAAATGGTAGTTGATTTTCTCCAATATTTCTTTGATAAGTATGGATTAGAAAAAGAGTTAAAAAATGGTGAGATTTCATTGGAAGATTATGAGAAATATTTCAAAGATACTGTTATTAAAAATAATCCTATCCATCATAAAAACTTAATGTTTTGGGAGGAAATAGATGAAGATAAGTAAACAAAAAAGAAAGAAGATTATCAACACCCTAAAAAACAGTAGTGATTTTAAAAATGGATTGAGTAAATCACTTATTATAAAAGAGTTGGAGATGTTTATGGATATGTATGATTGGAATGATTTTTATGATAGAGATATAACCATAGATGATTATGAGAAATATTTTGAATCTATAACAAAAAAATATGTACCACATATGAATAAATATTTTAGAAAGAGTATTAAGAAAAAAATGGAGAAGAAAAAATGAAATTAAAAAACCTTATAAATGAAGTTGATGAAATAAAAAATCCCCTTTCAAAAGGGAACAAAAAAAAGTTAAGAGATACACTCTCTCAGATGTTTGATGTGATAGAAAAATTTGAGAAGAATGGGAAGATTGATGGTAAATCTGATAAAGATAAAATTGATGTGTTGAAAAATGTAATCTCTGATATGGTGAAACAATCTGATAGAGAAAAAATTATAAAAGGTGATGGGTGATGGAAGATTTAAAACATCTCCATCTCTTAGAAGAGTATATTTCAAAGGGTAAATCCATTGAGAAGTTTGTTGAAGATAGATTACTGATGATATTTGATAGTTTAAAAATATATGATAATGTAACTGTAAAATCTGAAATTATCCAAAAAATTGGATATGAGATTGATGAAGTTTTATCCAAAATTAATACATTGGAATCCAACAGAAAAACCAAATTTATCTGATTTTATCCATCTAATTTCTTTGTCAATGGATTTTATGTATAATGACTTAATTTAAAATTTAACAATGGAGATACACAATGGATAAAAATGAATTACAATTACAAATACTACAACTTACAGAGTTACAAAACATCTGTAATGAAATTATTGATATGGAAAATCCAAAACAATCTGATAATGAATTAACAAAGTTATTGAAAAAAGAATATGATTTATCTAAAGATGATAAAGATTCAATTTTATCAATTGTTTTAGGGAAGAAAAAAGGTGAAAGTGTATCTCAGAAAGAGTTAGATTTATTAAAAAAGAAATGTGAATCTTACTGTATGATTTGTGAAATCAATCCAAATGATAAAAATGGTGAGTTTATTGGGTATGGTAAACTAAAAAACAAAGTTTCTAACAGAAAGAGTAAATATAATAAAGAATTAGAAAAGATGGGAGAGTAGTTTTACTACTCCCTATCTCTAATCTGATTAATTTTTTGTAGTTTTTCATCAGAGATTAACTCAAAATCATCATTATCATTACCCATATCAATATTTACACCACAATCTTTAACTTTATCCCAAAAAAGATACCCATCAGATTCAGAAACTTTTGATTTATCTCCATTGAAATATTTTAAAGATTTTTTTTCACAATCATTATCTTCCAAATTTAAAGTAAGTTGGTTTAAATAATCACATTTTATTAATCCATTACCAATATTATTCCAATATGGACAAATTACCTTATCATAGTAATCAAAAAAATCAATATCTTCTGTATAAGGAATATTATTATATTTTGAATTAACTCTAACTCCATAACAATAAAATCCATTTGGTATAACTGACTTATCCATATTTACAACTCTCCCCTAAATGATTTAAAGTTATCCATTTTTTTTGTAAGATTGTTTAACTAATGTAAGTAAATAATCCATATCATCAATACTTTCATATGTAAATTCACAATCACCATTACCCCAACTACCAATATTAGTTACATCTCTAACTTTATTTTTGTAATCATCAATTTCTGAATATTTTAAATTTATATATACCTTTATTTTACTTTTTTTGATTACAAAATCAACTATATTTTTCTTATTTCCTACAAATGCTATATATTGTTTTGTTGGTTTAAGAGTTACATCACCTAAATTTAATATCTCAGTTTTGATTGTTTCATACATCTCTAAAATATTATTTGGTAATCCATTCAAATGTTCATCTTCTGTATATGTTTTAACTTCTTTTGATACAGTAGAAATTGTAGAATCAACTGATGATATGGTATTGATACTCTCAGTTGTTTGAGTTGCTTTTATAGGGAGATACATAACTGTATTATTCTCAAATTGTTTTATCTCCCATAACTCAATTGGTAAATCTTTAAAGTTAATAGATTCTTTTTGATATACAGTATATGTTGGTGATACAAATATAACTTTAGATTGACTCCAATCTACATCATCTTTTCTTAGATTTTTATCCATTAATTCATTATATAGTAATACAAATTCTGCTTTATTATTCAACATAAGTGATAGATATGAATATCCTTGGTCAATTACAGAGAAATTTTTGGTATTTTTATATTCAATTATTACAAATGATTTTGTTTTTGTATCAAAACATAAACTATCTATTCTAAAGTTATTAAGAGAGTATTCACTCTTTACAAACTCTAATCCAAATACTTTGTCCATATTAGATTCTGTAATTGATTGAATATCTTTTTCTAAGTTGAATTGTTTTTCATTAATCTGATTAAGATTATCTCCATTTGATGTAAATAGTTTCATAACTCTCCCCTAAATGCTTTATCCAAAATAGAAGCTTTTAATGCTTTAAGGCTATCCATTTTATCTTTTTGAATTGATTTAACTTTTTCTAAATTTTTATCCATTTATAATCTCTTTAATCATATTCTCAAACACTTCTTTTGTTTTTTTATCATCATTACCATCACAATCTGAATTATTATAAAAAGGTAATCCAACCAATCTATAATTTTCAGTTTCATATACAATTTTATTGTTTGTATCAAATACTGATTGAACTTCATTTAAAAAATCTGTTTCTTTCCATTTATCATTTTGTATCAGATGACACCCTTTAGGTTCTACAAATAGTTGATATTTTAAATCTGAATTTGAATGTTTGAAGAATATAAGAAAATCAGTTTCAAATCCTTTTCCATTTTTAAATCCAAATGTTTTTAACACACCTTCATTTCTAACTAAATAAAAATATTCAAACTCTTTATCTGTATTTGATTGATACTCTTTTATTAATTCATTCACAAAACCAACTAAGTACTTCTCTTCTGATGTACCATAACAATTATCATATACATACCAATTCTCATCTTTAATTGATACTCTCTTAGAGTGTTTCTCAATTGAGTGTCCCTCTCCATCAGTATCAGATGGTAGTTGTTTGAATTTTCTTCTAAAATCTTTGAAAATATCTTTAATAGGTTTTCTTTCAAATTCTTTACTACCAATATCATCTGTATATCTTTTCTTCATCTGTTTTTCAATATCTTTAAATAGATTATTTGATATTTCCAATAACTCTTTTGGTTGTAGTGAAGTTAAATCAAATGATTTAGGAATATTGTTTAGGTAAATACTAATTTGAGAAATATAATCATCAATAAATTTATCAATAGATTCTATTGGTAGATATTTTTTGAGATTGTTAAAAAAGAAAAAACTATTAAGTGATAATGATTTTAGATACACCCTTTTTGATATAGTAATCTTCTTACTCTCCACATCTCCAAAGTTATAACTCTCTGTTTCTAAAAATGGGTTATCAGTTATAATCTTTTTAATATCAATTTCAAATTCATATCTTTTTTCAACACCATAATCATCAAAAAAATCAACTTTTGTTTTATCTTTCTTTATCTGATAGTTTTTGAATACAAACTCATCATTATAAAAATCAGTTTCTTTGAAATCATCTTTGAGTTTTACATCAATTTCAATTTCATCTGTATCAATCAATCCCTCTTTAACTAAGTTATCTTTGAGTGAGTTAATAAATTTGTCATTATTTTTAGAGTGATAATAGAATTCCTCCAACACTCTTAAATCATTAGTTAAATCTTCATCAAATTTTCTTTGAAATCTCTCTCTACCAACTACATTAAAGGGAAATATTCTACAACCTCTACCAATGAGTTGTTTATCACTAATAACAGTATCTTTTTTACTACTATTAGTTTCATCTAATCTTACTATATCAAAGAGATTTAATACATCCCATCCTTCATTTAACATATTAACTGCAAAAATAACTCTTATAGAGTTATTCTCTAATTCATTTAACTCTCTTACAATTGATTCATTAACTGATTTATTATTTATTATTCTGATACTTTCATCAACAAAATTTGATTTAAAAATAGAGATTAGATTTTCATAAGTAAAATCTTCATCTTTCTCAAAATATGTAATTGCCCTTTGTATTTGTGGATTATCATAATCTTTGAAATATTCAATATCTGATACAGTTAGATTTTTTATTAAATCTAAAAAATCTTCCATATCACTTTGGGAATCTTTTATTTTGGATGATTTAATTAGTATTAATGGTTTTAAATTCATTCCATTATCTAAAGCAACTTTTTCTCTATAATATGAAAGTAATAATGCAGATAAAACTCTTTTATCCTTACTCATATCAGATTTTAAAAGTGATATGTCTTTTGAGTACTTATCTTCCCTAAACTCCTTTAATGAATATCTTACAATTATTTTATCTTCATATTTTTTTGCGATATTTTCATTATCTAAATCTATTGTAGCTGTATATTCTAATAATATATTATCTCTATTGAGTTTTAAAAGTTTTGATACAGTAGATTCCCATCCATTTTCTTCTTCTTCTAATTGTTCAATTTCAGATTTTACTGTAGCAGTTTGTAAGTGGTGAGCTTCATCTGATAGTAATACTATTTTTAAATCTTTTACACCATCATATGTAATTTGGTTTTCAGTAGGAGTATTTAATTTTAAATGTAGATTTTGAATTGTTGTAAATATGATTTGTATTTCATCATCATTAGTTTCTTCAAATGATGTAACCTCTTTTACCTTTATCTTTTGAGAGTTGTGTATAATCTCATCTCTAAAAAGATATTTATCTGATTGGATATTTACAAAATTTTCTTTTGTTTTTTTAACAATAACATCTCTATTAACAAAGAAAATAAAATTCCTATATCCTTTTTCATAGAAGTACAAAATATTTGAAGCCATTAGTAGTGTTTTTCCACTACCAGTTGCCATATTAAATAAAATATGTTTTGATTTATCTTCAAAATACACATCATCATTCTCAATTACATAATCCAATCTACTAATAGCTTCTAATTGATATGGACGAAGTGATAGTGATTGATTTAATTGAGATAAAAAGAAAGGATTTATATCTTCATACTCTTTTCTTAATTTCTCTAAATCTTTTTTTGTTTTTTTAGTTTCAAATTCTTTGAATAAGTAATCTAAATCATACATCACTTAACCTCATAAAATTCTCTATTGAATTTTTTTACTTCATCTGATATATTAAATTGAGAATCATCCATTTCAGAATAATTAACATAGAGATGATTTTTATCCAATATCTTTATCAGTATTTCTTTTTGCTTATCCATTGGTAAACTATCAAACTGATTTTTATCATCAAATAGATTTTCATCTTTAATTTCATATCTAATAAAATTAGAATTTTTTAATTCATTTTTTATTTCAATCAGTTGAGATGATGAAGTAACTTCAGTTATAGTATCTATATATGATTGATTGTTTTTCATTAATTCCATATATGTGAAAGATGGACTATCTAAATCTTCAAACCTATTTTGTATTCTTTGTAATGGAAGATTCTCAATGTAATCTAATTGTTCTAATGTTATAAATTGTCTATTTAAACTCATAGAAACATCAGCAGTAGTACCACTACCACTAAAAAAGTCTAATACAATATCATTTTCATTTGTAGCCATTTTAATAATTCTTTCTAAGATTTGGATTGGCTTTTTCCCTTTAGGAAAATCTACACCACCTTCATTTCCTAAACCTGTTGTTTTAATGTCATCCCAAAAATCTGTAACATATTTAGTTAAATAATCATCTGCAAACAAAAGTTTGATACGAGGTTGTGATATAGATGAATCATAATCTGACTTAATTATATAAAGTTTTTTTTGTGAAGTTTGAATTGAAAAGAATTGATTTTTATTAATTTCTTTTTTTGAATCTGAAAGTTGTTTAGCACTATCTGTTGTAGCCACAGTCCTAACTATTCTCCAACTATTATCAACTTTATATCTTTTTTTTTCCTCATCATCTGATACAGACAACTCTCTAAAAATATTTTCAATGTTAGTAATTTCTATTTTGGACAAAATTGTATCAACTGTTTCTACTTCATTTTCAGTTCTTTTAGGGTTATCAATAATAGATTTAATAGTTTCAACTTCTTCCTCTGTTATGTTTTTAATGAAGTATTTGTATTCATCATCCCATTTATTTTTTGGAATTTTCTCAATATTTAATTTTCTAAAACCACTTTTACCTACTCCAATAATCAATTCTTTAGTTTTTGGAAGAACACCACTTTTTGCTGTATGTGTCATCTTAACACCAGTTGGTTCAGCCATTTTTACAGCAATAAATTTCGATTTATTTTTTCCAAATATTTCATCTACTAAAATCTTCAAGTAAGCAGCTTCTTTATCGTCTATCTGTATAAATAAAAATCCATTACTATCTAATAATTTTTCTGCAACCTCTAATCTATTTTTCATAAATGTTAGCCAACTGCTATGATTAAATTTATCGTTATAACCAAAACTGTCTGAGCCAGTATTATAAGGTGGGTCTATATATATTAACTTAACCCTACTCTCATATCTTTTTACTAATGAATGTAATCCAATTAAATTATTTCCTTTTATTAATAAGTTATCAGTATGTTGAAATGTTGGATTTTCTTCCATTCCATCTTTTGTATATTTTCTTATATTTGTAAATACTTTTGGGTGCAGTAGTCTATCCACTTCATCATTAGCTAATGTTTCATTGTAGAAAAATTCTTTAAGTGATTGTTCTTCTTTACTTTGTCCACCCTCTAAAATACAATCTTTGTATGGAAAGTTTAATACTACATCTTTAGATTTCTTTATATAATCTGTTCCATCTGATAATCCAATATAATTCAAATATGATGTATATGATGATGGGAAAAACTCTTTGTGATTTATTGTATTTATAAATTTTTCTTTTAAAAATATTTTCGTATCTTTTACAGTTTTAAAATATGTATTTGTTAGTTTTTCATCTGATAGTAAAACTTCTAATATACTTTCACTATCATTTTGAGCTTCATAAATCACTTTTGATTTAAGTAAATCTCCATTCTCATCAAAATATTCTTCTTTAGTTCTTAGTTTTTCTATCAAATTATCATATGTTTCAGTTAATCTCATTTTTTTCCTTTATTTTAAAACTCAAATAAATCCATTGATGGAGTTACTTCACCAATTAATTTAGTAATCTTCTCTTTATCATCTGATGGTAATTCATTTATCATCTCTTCTAACTTCTTAATATCATCTCTTAATCCATCTTCTGATGAATTTTCAATTGAAAGTATTTGTTTTATATCTGATTGGTTTTGAGAGATAAAGTTATCAAAGTGAATATCAAATCCATTTTCTTTGATACTTACTTTTTTAATCTTTGTATTTTTTAATTGGATTGTATTTCCAAAGTTTTCAAATTTTACATCTACATTGAGTTTAGAATGAATAATACTCATAATTACATCTAATGGGTATCCATTTGTTTCATTACTCTTATTTTGAATATTATGATGTTTGAGAATAACTCTACCAATTGTATTTGATACAAAATCTGTATTGAAACCAAATAATTGTGATTCTAAAACTGTTTTTAGTGTAGGAGAATATATATCTACATTAGGTATAGTAGTTATCATAGATGATACTGTTTCACATAATCTTTTTCTACCATCTCTACTTTTTGGTATATGTAAATCTACAACATAATCATCATCATAGTATTCACCATTTTCATCAATACCATCTATCTCTTTATCATATAATCTAACTTTTGTATTTTGTGGATTTATTTTTTCTGTTTTTCCATTAAATTCAATATAGTAGTGTCTCTCTTCTCTATCATAGTCATCTTTAATAATAAGAACTTCAATATCTTTATTATTGTTGTCTTTAAAAGTTACTAATTTAATTAGTATTCTACTTTCTATATAGAAATCAATACACCTATTAAACATATTTCTAAAGGATGTTTTTTTGTAATCTAATTCTTCCCAACTTATCTTTTCTCTAATGTCTGTATTTGTAAATGATTTATTTGGATTCTCTATTAAAAATAACAAAACTTTTGAATATATAGTGAATTTTTCATCCTTATGGTGTGCTACTTCTCTACCTATAATTTTTCTTTTCTTTTTTTCTTTACCCATACCTAAACCCTCTCAAAATATATAAAAAATAGTTATTGATTTTACCCTCTTTTTCGTTAATTTAGGTTGAACAAAAAACCGACTCTTAGAGAGATTCACAATGTTTGTAAGATATGAGTACAAAAAGGGAAAACACCCATCAGATGGGATTTTCTCTTTGGTTGGAAAGAGTTGTGGAGTGAATCATTTTAAGATTCACTAACCCTATATAATAAAAATATAAAGAGAAAAGAGGTGGAGTTTAACTCCTAACAATCAAAACATTAAAAGGAACACTATGTTTGTAAATAAAGATAAAAAGAGTTATGAGTTAGAGTATGTAATCAATAGTATCAAAAATGATAAGAATTACAGATGTGGTTATCACAACTGTTTAGATTTCTACAATGATGATGATTGGTGTAATCAGTTTACATCACAATTATTCAAAGAGTTTGAGATTATCTCTGTGAGAAATGTTGGAGGAATGAAAGATGGATTTTATATTGTAGATAGAAACTATACTAAGTTTATAAATTCATCATTTATTATTAAAAAAAGTAGTAAAAAACTCTTTGAATCACTTCTAAAAGGTCAGTTTTCTTTAATTAATAAAGATAAGAGTATTGATAAGTATTTTGTGAAATATATCAAAGATAACACCATCAAACATTATACATATGATGATTTTATTGAAGAGTTCAATCCAAACAAACATACACCATCAAATAACAGATATTATCAACCTCATACAAATTCTCCCCATACTGTAAATGGATTTTGGAGAAATCAACCTTATGGTAGTAGGAGTAACCCTCAATACAAAATGATTTGGATTGATAGTTTTGAAAGGGGTAGTAAAAAGGTTGGGTAACACCAACCTTAAATATCCGAATCTTAGGGAGATTCACTAACCCAATATAATTTATATACAAAGAGAAAGAGATACTTACTCTTTAAAATTCAACACTAAGGATACTAAATGAAAATTACTAATTTTTCATTAACAAACAAAGAGGTTTTGGAGTTGATTCCATTCATAAATCAAATTGGATTAAATAATCTTTCTGATAGTGGTAGATTGAAAAGAAAAAAGAGATTGGGTGTTTGGGTGTATGATAAAAACTCTGTTACATCATTTCTAAACTCAATCAACACAAATGATTACCTATCTCTTAGTGATACTAAAGTGATGTTAGAAACCAATGGTATCAAAGATATTTTCAAAAGATTTTCTAATAAAGATGAAACTCTTAAATGTAATTATAGGAGAGTGACAAATCAGTTTCCTATGAGTGTTAAAAACCTCATAAAATTTGGATACTTAGATGTGGTTGATGGTGTATCACCTATGATGATTAAAAAAGATAGTGTTGTGAAAACAATCAAACACTTTAAAGGTGTAATCAAATCTAAACCTACACCATCTATATCAAAAGTATCAAAGAAAAAGAAACCACTAAACAACTCTGATTACAACTCAATTTTATTGAGTTTACTTCAAAAGGTATCTTAGATAGGTGAATCAATCTAAGATTCACCCATCCACTATAATTATTATACAAACAAACACAAAAGGAAACCTATGAAACAAATAAATTTAACACCATCAACATTTGATGAGTTATCAACAGTATCACAAACAATCTGTAATGAGATAATCACTATGAGTAATAATGAATCTGTTGTGGTTGATACTACTATTAAAAATATTACTGATAATGGATTTAGTTTAGATGATGGTGAGATGGAAACAATCAAATCAATCCTCCAAAAGAAACAATCAAAAAACAATGAGATACAGATAGAAAATAAAAAAGTGTATCTGTATAGTTTATGTTATGTGTTAGATGTAAATGTAAGAGATAGAGAAGGTAAGTTTTTAGATATAAGTAAAATCAAAAAGAGAATAACCTCAAAAAAATATACTTACAAACAATCTACTCAACCTACACCAACAGATACACAACAAAAGGATTTACCCTAAGGTAAATCAAACTCAACTATCAAAAAGATTGAAACTTCCAAATAAGGTTATCACTTATCTAAGAGATACCAATACTATAGAGTGGGAAAAAAAGGGTAGATGTATCCTCTTTAAAGAAACTTCTATCCAACAGTTTGAAAAAAAATTTAATAGAGATGATTATCTCTTAACCAAAGAGTGTAGTAAACAACTTATTGATATGGGTGTATATGATATGTGTATCAACAATAGGAGTGGAGTATATCACCCATTGGGTTACTCAGTATCAATGAATACCTTAATAGATGATACAGATGGAATATTTAAAGATAAGAAACTCCAAACAGTAAAGTTTGGAAAAACTGTATTTGTATCAAAAAAATCATTCTCCAAAACAAAGAGATGGTTACAGAGTGAATATCAAAAAATGTATCCACCACTATCTGAAAAAAGTTTATCTACTTTGGAGAAAAATACATCTGAAAAAAATAAACTCCAAAGTGGAAAAATCAGAGGTATGAAAAAGAGAATTAAATTGGGTAGGAGATAAAGGAAAGTGAATCTTATTTAGATTCACCACTCTTATATAATAAAGGTATGAAAGGAAAGGGAAACCAATCCAATCTACAAACTAAAGGTGAAAGAATTAGTGTTACTTTCATCTTAAAATTTAAACACTAAGGATTACTATGTTACTAAGAACAGAAAGTGTGTGTGAGTTATTAGATTGTGGTGTTAATGATGTAGATAAATTAATTTCAGAGAGTAAATTAAAAACAACATTGAGAAATGATAAATTATATATTGATTACAAATCAGTAGTTGAAATGTTAGATTCTAATTCTTATTTATATGATATTGAATACTTCACTAAAAAAGATGGTTGTATTTCAGATTACTTATATGAAAAAGAAATAAATGAAATTAGAGATTTTAACTCACTAACAATGAAAAAATTCAGTAATTTAGATTTTATATATAGTGATACATTTTATGTAAATCCAATTGTAAATTATAATACTTATGATTTTGCTAATGGTAAGAAGTTGGATAAGGTTGGTATCACAGATTTTGATATAGGTTTTATCACAAATGAATTACTACATCTATTTTCTGAAGATAGAATTGAGTTATTCAATGATGTAGTTTATGAAACTCAGATGTATTATAATGGTTTTGACCCATTAGATTACTCATTGATGAAATTTAGAGATTATACAATCATATTCCATTTGGATTTGTTTAATGGTTTTGGTGTGACTATAAATTCTATATATATGAATAAAGATATTCAGTTTAAAAAAGACTTACCTAAAAAAGTATCTATTCCATTTGTATCACAAACATATTAAAACAATCATTTTAATAAGATTCCCTTACCTAAGGGAATCACTTCTCTAAACTCTCCAAAACCCCTTCACAAAGGTATTTTTTTACGGTAGGATGATAAAAATTAATACTTTTTAGGAGTAAATTATGTGTGGTAGAAAAAAAGGTAGTGTTAAAAATTCTAAACCAATTTTAGAGAGAGAATACAAAATACTAAAATCATATATAAATGGATTAGAAACTTTTGAAACATCAAAAGTAAAATGGATGAGAAGTTTAGAGATTTTATATATGAGTGGAATGAGAGTATCAGAAATCTTAGATATTAAAATAAAAGATATTAAAGATGGAATACAAAAAGGTGAGTTATCTGTATTTGTTAAAAAACAAAATATTATCAGACACATTCCATTAAGTGAGAAATCTATAAAAATTTTAAAGAAATTGATTGATGGTGAAACTGATATGGATGGATATTTCATTCATAAAAGAAACTCTGTAAGAAACAATCTCAATCCCATTGGTTTTACAAAAGATTTTAATCAGTTGATACAGTTGGTGTTAGGTAAAAATTATTCATCACATAGTTTTAGAAAGGGGATTATAACTGAGATGGGTATGAATGGTATTAATCCAAAGATTATCCAACACTTTGTTTCACATAAAAACATTTCCACAACTTTAAACTATATCAACCCTACATCTGATGATATAAGAAATAGTTTGTTGAGATGATTATCCCAAATAACCCAATTATTCCAAATAAACCAAATAACCCAAATATAAAAAGGATAAACTAATGAGTAAGTTACCAACAATAGTAAAAAATATTTTAATTGAAACATATTTAGATTTTAAAGATGTGGATATAGGTGATGATGTATCAAAGATAAATTTGAAAAATCTTTTGAGTGAGATAAACAATGGTAAGGATGAAATCAATATTTTAGAATCATCTGTATTATTTGAATACTTTTATAGTGGATACAATGAGTTTAAACAAAATAATAATATAGATACAGATAGATTAGAGAGTGATACTCTCAACTACTACAATGAGTTACATAACCAATACTATGATGATATAGATTTTCAATCATTAGATAGAAATAATCTTACTACATTGATGATTATGAAAGATTCCATCAACTGTGAAAATTTTATACTAATTGATTGGATAAAAAGGAATTTTAATATTGTTTATTTTGGAGATGATTTTGATTGATAACCATAATTTATTGACTCTTAGAGAGATTCACTAACCTTATATAATAAAGGTATGAAAGGGAAAGAGATAGATACTATCTCTAAATTTTAATCCCTTTTTGTGAAAGGTTTTATTATGGAAAAGTTTACTGTTATTTGTAGTAAGTATGGTTTTAATGGTTATGGAGAGGATTATACTACTCTATTGTTTAACACAATTACATCTTCATCTGAAGTTTTTACAAAGTATATTGATGGTGAATTATATGTTGATAAAAATCAACTATGGAAAATGTTAGATGTAGATAAACCAATTAACCCAATATTTCAAAATGTAAAAATGATAGATTTTAAATATTTTGATAATTGTGGTTTTAATGATGGTAGTGAAGAAAGTTTAAATCTTCTATTAGGTTTAAATCAGTTAATAGGAAAATTTGGTGATAACTATGAAATAAATCCATTGATGAAGTTTTCTTCATCTATCACTTTTCATATTGATGATGAGACTGTTATCACTACTTTTTTTGGAGTAAGTGGAAAATTCAATGAGTATGTTTCTATTTTGATTGATACTATTAATGGTATTGATTTATCATCAATTGATATTACAGATGTTTTAAACTATGAGTTATCTGATGAGAAAAAAATCTTCTCTTCTCAAAAAATCAATGTTACAGATTTGAAACCTAATGAAAGATGTTTCAGTATCAATGAAGAAGATTTCATCAACTATCTGTTACATATTTTACCTCAGTATCTTCCATCTGATGTAAAGTTACACCCATCTATCGTAGGTATCATCAATGATGATGAAGATGATGTATCTATTGAATTCAGAGATATACTTTGGGAAAAATCTCATCAGTATCTTATGGGTATGAAAACTAAAATCAATTCAGTTGATTTTTCAAAAATTGATTTAACAAAGGTAAGGGTTTCATAAACCCTTACCTACATAGGTAGAAAATCTGAGTTTGGGAAACAATCAGAGAAATCCACCTTATCCATTCTCTCTTTGAGTGTTTTCCAATTTCTCTTACCTCTGATGTAGTGGGTATCAGTTACATCACCCTTTGTGGAATGTCCAATTAGAGTTTTCATCTCTGTTTCTGTAAATAATCCACTCAAACTGATAATCTGAGAAAAATTCTTCCTAAAACTATGTAAATCCACATTTTTCTTAACTTCATCACCAACTACCTCTTTAATATATCCATTGAGTTTATTACCAACCTTTTCACTTCTGTATTTGGTTGTTAAATCCACATTAAAAAAGAGATAATCATCACTATTTTTATTATTCATTTGTATTTTTAAATCATCAATAATATCTTTATGAATGATAGAAATTCTTTTAGAATTTTTGGTTTTTTTACCATACACTTCCATAAGAGATTTCTCAAAATCAATATTACCTATAGTAACTATCAATCCCTCCTCTCTTCTCAATCCACTATATAGTAAAAATTTCAAATATCTATATTCTTCCATCAAATCTTTTGTTTCTAAGTAAAAGAATATACTCTTTAATTCACTCTCTTTAAATTCTCTTTTTTCAGTAGTAACTCTTTTTATACCATTAGATACTTTTTTAAATGGATTTTTATGGATATAGGTATTTTCTTCAAAGAACTCAAAGATAGTGATTACTTTTTTTAGAATCTCATTAACAGTAGAAACATTGAGTTTTTCATACTTATCAAACATCTGTGGAGATTTATCATAGATGGTTTTTAGATTTTTATTTTGTAATTCTTTTTTGTTTTTCCATCTTTGGGGAATGGATAGTAAGAATAGTTGAAAATCCATATTATCTTTAGATGTAATATCTTTCACCAATCTTTTTTCACCATAAAAGATAAGTAGGAATTCAATAGATTGTTTAAACTTCATCATCACTTTATCAGATGTTTTAACTTTACCTCTATAAGAAATATATTCATCAGTAAGTTTTTTAAGGGTGTTAGTATCTCTAATCTCATCAGTTTCAATACTTACACTATAGTTATCTCTTTTTAACCTTTTAACCTTATTTACAATGGTTTTTTCAATCTCTTTAAGTAATTTTTCTTCTTCTTCATTTTCTGCAACCAAATTCAAAGAATTCTTACCTATATAAGATGTATAACCTTTATCACCTACACCCATCTTTTCCAACCTAACCAATATTTTTAATTTGTAAATAATACCTAAAGTGAGGTTAGATGTATGTAAAGATTTTTTAACAATGGTTGATTTATCAATTCTAATCACAAAGTAGTAGATTCCATTTCTGTTAAGTAAATATTTTTGATTATAGAGTGATAATTTCTTTAAAAGTTTCTCAGTTTGATTAAGTTTCTCAAAAGTTTCCCAAAGGGGTTGAAAGTGTGTATTTATGGGGGTTTGTTGTATGTTATAAGTGGTGCGGATGAGAGGACTCGAACCTCCACACCGTGAGGCACCAGATCCTAAGTCTGGCGTGTCTACCAATTTCACCACATCCGCAAAGTGGTACGCCCTATACGATTCGAACGTATGACCTACGCCTTAGAAGGGCGTTGCTCTATCCAGCTGAGCTAAGGACGCATTAATATAATAAATGGGGTAAGTAATGGGATTTGAACCCACGGCCCTCGGAACCACAACCCGATGCTCTAACCAACTGAGCTATACCTACCATAAAAAATCTAAGATGGTCGGGGCGAGAGGATTCGAACCTCCGGCCCCCTGGTCCCAAACCAGGTGCGCTAACCAGACTGCGCTACGCCCCGACAAGTTTACTTTTTAAGTTGTTTCTCTCAAAAAGTGGACGGAATTATATTATATTTTTTTTTATTTGTCAAGGGCTTTTTTAAAAAAAATCATTTTTTTTTGAAATTTGTAATTTTGCCTTGATAATATAGCAATTTTATACAATACTATTTTAATTTTTCCTGATATAATTTATTATTATGAAAAAGTCAAATAAAATAGTTCACAACATAAAGTTCTCAAAACCAAAACTTAACAAAGATATTATTATATATGAAGGTCATTTTAATAATTTCAATTATGATAAACATGTACATGAAGAGTATACAATTAGTCTTATTGAAAAAGGTCATATGAATGCTTTTTTAAAAGGTTTTAATCATAAATTTGACAAATCTTCAATAATCACAATAAATCCAGATGAAGTGCATGCTTGTGCTATTGCAAATAATAATGAGTATAAACATCGTTCATTATATTTAAAGCCTGAAACAATTAATGAAATACTTAAATATAATTTTTCTAAAAAACAATTATCTTTTCGTGATTTTCACTTTAATAATGAACACATCTACAATAGATTATCTTTCTTAATTAATCATGACAATATTCCTTATATTAATACACTTACATGGGAGTGTGAATTAATTGATATCATAAACTCTATTTTACAAATAAATTCTAAAGCAATTAACTTAATTGAGCTACCATCTAACCACCTATTAATACAAAAAGTGAAAGATTATCTACATGATAACTTTTACATGCAAATTTGCTTAGATGATATATCAAAAGAGTTTGGAATATCTAAGTATCATTTTATTAGACTTTTTAAAAAGCATACCTTTGTCTCAGTTCATGCGTATTTGATGCTAATAAGAATCGAAAAAGCTAAACAGTTTTTACAAAAAGGTATTAGCTTAATTGATACAGCATATATGTGTGGGTTCAATGATCAAAGTCATTTAAACAAAAGATTTAAAGCAATCACTGGTTTAACGCCAGGAGAATACAAAAAATTTTTTAATTAGCAAGCTCATACAATACAAAAATATTCTATTTTGCTAATCTTACAGTATGAAAAATGAATTAAAAAATGGATTTATGGCAAATTTGCCAATTAGCGTCAGTGTTTTTACATATGGTGCAGTACTTGGAATTATCTGTACTTCAAAAGGTATTAGTTTTTTACAGTTAGCTTTAATGAATATTTTCATTTTTGCTGGATCTGCACAATTTTTAATTGTTGATATGTTAAGTAATCCAATAAATATTTCTATTATTATATGGAGTGCTTTACTTATTAATCTTAGGTACTTTTTAATAGGAGCATCTTTAAATGATTTTTTTAGAAATAGTAGTTTGAGAAAAAAAGCTTTTATTATGCACTTTGTCACTGATGAATCATGGGCAATAACCATGAGTAAAAAAGATCAAAACTTAAGTGTATATTTCCTATTGGGAGGAGGATTATGTATATTTATAGTATGGTTTCTTGGAACTTTAAGTGGATACTATTTTGGTGAGTTTATTTCAAATCCAAAATTATTTGGCTTAGATTTTGCATTTTTAGCACTATTTACTGCAATAATAACAAGTATGTATAAAACAAAGAATGATTTAGTTATTTATTTATTCACTGCTTTTATTGCAGTTATTTTTGAAAAAATTATACCAAATATGTCTTATATAATAATCTCTGCATTATCTGGTTCTTTTTTATATGTATATTTAAATAAAGGAAGTTGTAATGAGTAGTTATGATATTTTAACTATTATATTCTTTGTTGCAATAGGTACTTACACCTTAAGAGTCTCAGGATTACTTTTATCTAATAAACTAAAAAAATTTAAAAATATCGATATTTTTTTAGAATCAATTCCTGCAACACTATTAATTGCTTTAATTGTTCCTTCTATAATAAAAATTGGGATAATTGGTATTTTTGCAGGGTTTGCTACTATTTATATCATGTATAAAACAAAAAGTGTTTTATTGTCTATGAGTAGCGCTGTATTTATTGTTGCTTTATATAGAAATGGACTTCTTTTTTAAAGAAGTCCAAAAAATTATTTAAAATTGAATTAATCCATCAACAGGAGAACTTGCAGTGGCATAAGGTTTTTTAGGAATTCTTCCAGCTTTATAGCCCATTCTTCCTGCAATAACTGCATGTTTCATAGCCTCTGCCATTTTTAAAGGATCTTTTGCTTGTGCTATTGCAGTATTTGTTAATACAGCTTCTGCTCCTAATTCCATTGCAATTGCTGCATCACTTGCACAACCTACTCCAGCATCAACAATAACAGGAACTTTTACTGCATCTTTTATAAATGCAATATTATATCTATTTTGAATTCCAAGTCCAGAACCAATAGGAGCTGCTAATGGCATAATTGCATCTGCACCTGCATCTTCTAATCTTTTAGCAATAATTGGATCATCATTTGTATATGCCATAATTGTAAAGCCATCTTTTTTTAAAACTTCACAAGCTTTTATTGTGTCAATCACATCAGGATATAAAGTTTTATCAGCATCACCTATAACTTCTAATTTTATTAAATCAATTCCTGTAGCTTCTCTCATAAGTCTAAATGTAGTAATTGCTTCTTGTGCAGTAAAACACCCTGCACTATTTGGTAATAACTGAACATTTGTATCTTTAAAATAATCTAGTAAATTCTCTTCATTTGGATTTGTAATATTTACTCTTCTAATTGCAACAGTAATAAGTTCACTTCCACTTGCTAATGTAGCATCTTTTGTTGTTTGGAAACTATCGTACTTCCCAGAACCTACAATTAATCTACTATTAAATTCATACTTCCCTATTTTTAAAATATCGCTCATTTTTGTTTTTTTCCTTTACAATATATTTATTTTAACAACTTTGAGATATAAACTTTTTATACTCTTTACTTAAATTATCAATTTTAAAGCTTATAATTTCGGGCACATCATAGCTATGTAATTCT
Organism: Malaciobacter canalis; assembly: GCF_008000835.1. Lineage (GTDB taxonomy): Bacteria > Campylobacterota > Campylobacteria > Campylobacterales > Arcobacteraceae > Malaciobacter > Malaciobacter canalis. Next base: position 279,216 of record NZ_CP042812.1, on the reverse strand, counting down.
TTAATCTTCCTTTCAATTTTTTCGAAGTTTTCTTTTTTAGTTTTGATACTTATAAGAAACTCTTCATCCTCACAAAAATCATCTTTCCATACATAAAAAGAGTCTATTTTAGATACTTGAATACAAGCAGCAAGCTTTTTTTCTAACAATATTTTTGAAATCTTTTTTGCCTCTTTTATACTATTTGTTGTTGTTTGTACTAATATAGGTTTCATAAACTTTTTATTCCTTTTATTAAATCTTTTGGGGTTAAAGCATAATTATTGCCTTGAAATTTTTTTGCTACTAAAGTATGTGCTAAAGATGCATTTATTGCACTTTGCAAATAGTTATATCCTTGAGCAAGTAAAGCTACAATTAGTCCACTTAATACATCTCCACTTCCACCTTTACTTAAAGCTGATGTTCCTAATGTATTTACATATAGTTTATCATTTTGACAAATTATAACATTTGCACCTTTTAATAATAATGTTACTTTAGGATATTTCTTACAAAACATCTTTACATATTCGAACCTATTATTTTGTAAAGTATCAATATTAATATCTGCAAGCTTTGCTAAACTTAATAAAGAGCAAAACTCTTTTGGATGTGGCGTTAAAATAATCTCTTGATTTAAATAATCAAGGAGTAACTCTTCATAAAATAAATCAGCATCAATAACTTTTGCCACATTAGTATTTAATATCTGTTTTAACTCATTTTTATCATATAGTCCCAGTCCCATTCCAAGAGCAATAGCTGTTACATTTGAAGGTAACTTATGACTTTGCATAATGTAGTATGGAAGTTGTAACTCTTCATGAACAATAGCTGTTACAAGTCCTGCACCAAAATTAAAAGCTGCACTACTTGCAATAACTCCTGCACCTTTTTTGCAACCAACAACTACGCAAGCATGACCAAAACTTCCTTTATGGGAATTTTTAGTATCTCTAAAAGGAAGCTTTAAATCTTTTTTCTCAAGTAAAAACATATTTGAGTCATTTTCATAAATAATATCTGAGACTCCAAGATTTGCAACTTTTAACTTTCCAATATACTCTTTTGCAGAATCTGTAAAAAGTGAAAGCTTCAAAGCTCCCATTGTTATAGTTTTATTTGCTTTAAAAGCTGTAGTTTTGATTACTCCTTTATTATCAATCCCACTTGGTATATCACAAGCAATTTTATATGAATTAAATTCATTTAATTTGTCTATTATTGTATTTGTTTCCTCATTTAAAGGCTTGTTTAAGCCACTACCAAAAAGACAATCTACGATGCAATCTACTTTTTTTACTTTATTTAAATCTTTTATAAAATTTAAACCTAGAAGTTTTAATCTTTTATATTGAAGTATTGCCATTTGTGATTTTAATTCAAAAGGAATATATATATGTATATTTTTATATTCATTTTGTAATAATCTTGCCAATGTTACTCCATCAGCTCCATTATTTCCAACTCCACAAACTATTAAAACAGTTGAATCAAAAGCTTTAATATTTTTTTTTATATCTTTTTTTAAAGCTAATGCTGCATGCTCCATTAGTAACTCTTCATTTAAGGAAAATTTTTCATAACATTTCTTGTCTAAAGAAGCAACTTCATTAAATATTTTTCGCATAATTACTCTTTTTAATATAAATTTATCTATTATATAAAAATTAAACAAAAATATTTATAATAGATAAATTTTTAAGTTTTTTGTAACTTTATTACTTAAATAATTTAGATTTTATATATTTTTGTTGTTTATTAATTACATATAAGTTATATTTTACTAACCTTATAGATACAAAAGAAAAAGGAAAACATATGAATATGATAATAGACTTTTTAAATAACATATTTTGGGGATACATTTTACTTTACGGATTATTAGCCGTTGGTGTATTTTTTACTATTAAACTTAAGTTTATTCAATTTGTGCACTTTAAAGAGATGTTCAAATCAGTATTTGATAAAGATGAAACTGATGAATCAGGAATTTCTCCATTTCAAGCTTTAACTATTTCACTAGCTTCAAGGGTTGGTACAGGTAATCTTGCAGGTGTTGCAGTTGCACTTTATTTAGGTGGAGCTGGAGCAATTTTTTGGATGTGGATTGTTGCATTAGTTGGTATGGCAACTGCTTATGCAGAAAGTACTTTAGCCCAACTTTATAAAATCAAAGATAAAAATGACCAATATAGAGGTGGACCTGCATTTTATATTGCAAAAGGTTTAAAATCACCAATACTTGCAGGAATTTTTTCAATTAGTTTAATTTTAGCATTTGGTTTAGTATTTAATGCAGTTCAAGCAAACTCAATTGCAGGTGCTGTAAGTGCTGCTTTTGGAGTTGAAAAATTATATGTTGGTTTTACAGTTGCAGCAGTTACTGCACTTGTGATTTTTGGTGGTATTAAAGGTATTGCTAAAGTTGCTGAAATTGTTGTTCCTTTTATGGCAATTATTTATTTACTTCTTGCTATTTTCACTATGATTATAAATTATGAAGCTGTTCCAGGAATTCTTGCATTAATTGTAAAAAGTGCATTTGGATTGGAAGAAGCAGCTGGTGGAGTAGCAGGTGGTGTTTTAGCTGCACTTTTAAATGGTGTAAAAAGAGGACTATTTTCAAATGAAGCTGGTATGGGGTCTGCACCAAATATTGCAGCAGTAGCTACACCAGCACCACACCATCCATCTTCTCAAGGTTTTGTACAAGCATTAGGTGTATTTATTGATACACTATTAATATGTACTGCAACTGCTGTTATGATTTTGCTTGCAGGTGTATTAGACCCAGAATCAGGAGTAAAAGGTATTGAATTAACTCAATTAGCACTTTCAACTCATATTGGTGATGCAGGTGTTTATTTTATTGCTATTGCAATTTTATTTTTTGCATTTACTTCTATTGTAGGAAACTACTCTTATGCTGAAAATGCTTTAACTTATTTAGGAATTGGTAATAAACTTGGAGTTACTATTTTAAGATTTGCAACAATTGCTATGGTAATTTGGGGATCTTATGAAAAAGTACAAACTGTATTTAATGCAGCTGATGCATCAATGGGACTTATGGCAACTATTAACTTAATTGCTATTGTTTTACTTTCAGGAACTGTTGTTAAATTAACAAAAGATTATTTAGAACAAAGAGAGCAAGGTAAAGAGCCTACTTTTGAAGCTAAATATTATCCTGAACTAAAAGATAAAATTGATACAACTATTTGGGTAAAATAGATAATAAGAGGCAAAACCTCTTATTATTTAAACTTCCAACCCTCTTTTTGTAGAATCTCTTTAACTTTAATTTTTACATCACCTTGTAACTCTATCCACTCTTCTTTGATACTTCCACCACACGCAAGCTTTTTCTTTAAGAGTTTTAGTATCTCTTTTTTATCTTTATCTATTAAATAAAACCTTCCTACTAATGTTACTGGCTTACCTTTTCTTTTTTCAAAAGTAAAAACTAACTGATGCTTATTTTTTGATTCAATTGTCTGCTTAGAGTTTTTTTTCTTATCTTCTTTTTTTGTATCAAAATTATCACCTTCTAATTTTGCACCCATTTCAAATATCATTAATTAATCCTTTACTTTAATAAGTTTAAAGTGTTTACATATTTTTAATTCTAGTTTGAACATCTATTTCATCAATTGAAACAAACTCTTTTCTTTCAAATTGCTCAATTGCTACTCGTCCAATCATTGCAGCATTATCAGAACAATACTTTAACTGACTTAAATGCAGTTTTGTATTATGCTCATTACAAAGATCTTCTAGTTGAGTTCTTAGATATATATTTGCACTTGCTCCACCAACTATTGCAAAGTTTTTTGGAATTGTTGTTTTGAAATATTTTTTGATTTTTTGCATTATATGTGCAACTGCTGTTTTTTGAAATGAAGCACAAATATCTGCTTTATCTTGAGATGATAGTTCCTCTATTTTTTCTATTTCTAATCTTACTGCATTTTTAAGTCCAGAATAACTAAACTCAATTTTAGGACTTTGTCTTAAAGGAATAGGAAGATTAAATCTATTTTTATCTCCTTTTTGAGAAAGCTCTTGAACTATAGGTCCTCCAGGATAGCCTAAGTTCATCATTTTTGCAACTTTATCAAAACTCTCTCCAAAACTATCATCCATTGTACTTGCAATAATTTTCATATCTTCATAAGAGTTAGCTTCAATTATTTGTGTATGTCCACCTGAAACTAAAAGTATTGTACAAGGAAGTATTTCATCTTTTTCAATAAACAATGAATAAATATGTCCTTTTAGATGATTTACTGCAATTAATGGAATATCTAATGATATTGCTAATGCTTTAGCCATAGTAACACCTTCCATTAATGTTACAGATAAGCCAGGCGAGTTTGTAACTGCAATAGCTTTTAACTCTTTAAAATACTCTTTTGTCTCTTCTAGTATTTTTGGTAAAGCTTCTATATGAAGTCTTGCTGCTAACTCAGGAACAACTCCACCATAAACACTATGTTGTAACTCTTGAGATATTTTTTTATGAAATATTAATTTTTTTGTTTTTATATCTGTAATAGCTATTGAGCTATCATCACATGATGATTCAATACTTAAAATCAATTAATTTATCCTTTTTATAAAACTTAAGAGTTTTTAGACTCTTCACACTCTTCTTCTCTTTTTATCCAATCTAAAGCACAATCAAGTTTTCCAAATCCTGATTGGGCATTTATATGTCCTGCATTTTCCATTATCTTCATACCAATATTTAACTCTTGTTGTAATTGCACAGCCTCATCTAAACTCATATAAGGATCATTAGTAGATGCAGCCATAATAACTTCTTTAGCTTTTAAATCTTTTGGTGCACTATAAGGAAAAAACTCTTTTATCTCTTCTACATCACAAGTTTTTCTAACAGGAGCAACTAACATTAATTTATCAAGTTTTATATCAAGTTCATCACAAACATGAAACCATAAGATATTTGCCAATGAATGACAAATAACAATTTGAGGATTAAAATGCTCAATCTCTTTTTTTAAACTCTCTTTCCATTGACTAAAGCTTGGATTATTTCTATTTGGGAAAGAGGGAAAAGAGACAATATAGTTCTCTTTTATTAAATCAGCAGCTAAATGTGCTTGCCAATGTGGATAATCACTTCCATTTAATCCATGTAATATCAATACTTTCTTACTCAAAACCCTTCCTTATTTAATATCTCTTACACATCTTATAAATTTTTTCTTATGTCTACTATCAAAATATGCAGTTCCACTTATAAAATGCATATAATCAGCATAGTACCATAGTGTTCTCCAATGGGCTTTATTTGCCCAATATCCATCAGGAACGTTATATCTAAAAGCTCTATTAATATAATTTATCTGATTTTTCTTATCAACTATTAATTTAAACTCTTCAATATCAGGAACTCTCCAATTAAAAAAACCTGCATGTTTTAAGTTTTGGCAATATATTGGTGCTTGTTCATGGTTTTTTTTAATTTTTATAACACTAATATCATCTTGCCACATCAAATTGTTTTTTTTGTCAATTACTACTTTTAAACTGTGGCTTCTTTGAAAATTATTTGCATACAAAGAACCAACAATTAATAAGAAAAATATCAGTTTCACTATTTAGCCTTTATACTAAATTTACCCTTTTCTAACTGTCTTGTTACACTTTTTTCAAAAAGCTCAATCTCTACTTTATATCCTGTTTTAAAAATAAGTCCTACAAGCTCTTTATGCTCTGTTTTTTCTTCATTTGAACTATTATGTTTTTTCCATTGTTCAAATTTATGTTCATAAGAGTTTAAAATCTCTTTTTCAAATTTACTTCTTGTATATATGAAGTATATTACCAAAATTATTAAAATAAGAAAAGGTATAAGTAAATCAAGACTCACAATAGTTTCTCACTTCTTTATCTATTTCATAAATATCATCTATACTATTTATAATTGGTTTATTAAATTTATTTATTGCATCAAGTGTAATTTTTGATACATCTAAAAAGCCTATTTGGTTATTTAAAAACTTTGAAACAGCAACTTCATTTGCAGCATTTAAAATAACTCCTAAATCAGGATTGCCTAAAACTTCATCTTTTATTTGCCAAATTGGATATCTATTTTCTTCTATTTTTTTAAACTCAAAAGAAGCAACATCAAGTAAATCAACTGGCTTTAAAATTGGCTCTTCAACTTTTCCTAAAATTGCATATGCAATTGGAAGCTGCATTGATGCATTTGCAATATGTGCTGTTGTACTTCCATCAGTAAAATTTATTAGTGCATGAATAAGTGATTTTGTTTCAATTATCGCATCTAATTTTCTTGTATTAAACAACCACTTTGCTTCAAGTAATTCAAACATTTTATTTGTCATTGTAGCACTATCAATAGTAATTTTATTTCCCATTGACCAATTTGGATGCTTTAGTGCTTCTTTAATAGATACATTCTTTAAATCATTTAAATCATAATTTCTAAAAGAGCCTCCACTTGCAGTAATTAGCATAGAGTCAACTTTTTTATCTTGTAATAAATACCATAAACCAAAGTGTTCACTATCAATTGCACTTAAATTTGTTTGATCTATAAATTTTCCTGCTACAACTAAAGACTCTTTATTTGCTAAAGCTAATTTTTTACCACATTTTATCGCTTTTAATGTTGGTTTTAATCCTAAAAAACCAACTAATGCATTTACTACTGTTTTAGAATTACTATTTTCAATAGCATCTAAAATTGCACTTTCTCCAAAAAAAACATTTTGATGATTTACATCTTTTATATGCTCTTTTTTTGCAATTACTACTTTTTTGGGATTAAACTCTTTTATTTGTTCATTTAAAAGCTTAATATTAGTACCTGCAACTAAAACCTCAACATCTAAATTAAACTTTCTTGCAACATTTAGAGTATTTACCCCAATTGAGCCTGTACTTCCTAATACTATCAAACTGCTGCTCTTAATACAACTAACATTACAACTGAGGCAAATAAATATCCATCTGTTCTATCTAATACTCCACCATGTCCTGGCAAAATATCTCCACTATCTTTAACCTTAGCCTCTCTTTTTAAATAACTTTCAAATAAGTCCCCAAAAATAGAAGCAATTGCTACTATAAATGAAATTAAAAAAGCTTGAAAATATGAGATAGTTGAAATTGCAAAAAGTGCTCCAATTAAAGAACCAAATATTACTCCACCAATTACTCCCTCAAGTGTTTTATTTGGACTTGTTTGACAAAACTTTGTTTTTCCAATACTTTTTCCAATAAAATATGCACCTGTATCTGTAGTTGCAACTATAAATAAAATCCACCACAGAATTTGTATCCCAAATTCATTATATAAAGATAATAAAATTAAAAATGAAGCCAAAGGATAAAGTAATGGTAAAAAAGTTTTTTTATCAATATCTTTTGTATATGCTAAAACAGAAGCAATAATTACTAAAGCTAAAAAAATCAAATTTTCAGAATCTTTATAAAAATAAGCTATAAGCCATGAAATTAAAGCTATTTGATAAACAATATAGCTTTTTACTTGAAATAGTTTCATTGCTTCACTTACTCCAACTATCATAAAAATTCCTAAAAATAACCATGTGATAAAAAATATATCTAAGTAACTTACTAGCATAAATACTAAAAATAAAACAAGTGCTGTTTTTATCCTCGTTGAACTATCTTTTATTAAATTTGACATTAATTTCCCTAAAAGTAAAATAGTTAAAAGTTTAGCATGTTATCACTTTTGATTTGGTGAAAAATAAGTTTAAGTAATTTAAGTAGAAATTTAGTTGTAATAATAAGAAACCTAAAATTAGGTTTCTTATATTATAAAATACCAGAAAGAGATCTAGTTAATCCCTCAACAAGTTTAGGTTTTGCTTCTGTAAATTCTAAATTTACTTTATTTGCTGTACTAACTACTCTTGTTCTAAAGATTTTCCATCTTGCATTTTTAGTATTGATTTTTTGATTAACATTTGCAGACATACCTTGTTTTGAATTGGCATTTGCATTTTGAATAATTGTTTCACCTTCTAAGGGTCTTTGTCTAATCTCTACATCAGTTATCATTGTATAATAAGTGTCATCAACCATTGCATCTGCAACAGAAGCAACTAAACCACCAATAAGTCCACCAGCTGCATATGATTTAGCACTATTTGCTCCACTTGCAGCTGCGATTCCTGCTCCTAGAACAACTCCACCAAATCCAGACTCTAGTGCACTTCTTGCTGTTCTTGCATCACTTTTACCAACTTGAAGTAAGTTAGCTTGAACCATAAATTGTGCTTCTTTTGGATTTCTAGTAATTTTAAATCCTCTTTTTTCAAAAGCAGTTTTAACTTCACTTTCTACATCGATAGCTTTATCAGTAGTATTTCTAACTCTTACATAAACGATTTGCTTTTCTGGAGCAACTGGCTCTAAGAAAATTGAGTCACTCATTTTTGTTTGAACATCTAAGTTTCTTTTCTTAATTGCCGTATGTAAAGCTCCACAACCTGTAAATAACGAGATAATAAAAATTGAACTTAAAGTAAGTAATCCAATTTTAACATAACTTTTCAATATTTCCTCCTTGATATTGGTCATGAAATATTATCAAAAAAGTCATAAAATATTCTAAAAAATAAAGATATATTTAAGTAAAAATTCATTATTTTTTTATTTTCTCATAAAAAAATTATATTTTGAAATAAATGATTATATATCAACTTCAATTGTCGTATAAGGATTATATAAAACATTTGAGCCACTTTGAATTTTTACATTTCTTCTTTGCGTATAATCAACTAAATAGTTTCCTGAGAACTCTACTGAAAACTTTGCACATAATTGGGCTGCTTTTACTATTACCTCATCTGGAATTGTTTTTTTACTATTTTGAACTATTACATGGCAAGATGTTCTATCTTTTAAATGAAACCAAAAATCACTTGCTTTTGAGTTTTTTAATAAATAAATATTCTCTCGTTCATTTCTACCTAGCATTATTTTATAGCCATTGAAAAAGAAATTTTCATAATTTTGTTGTTTTACTGTTTTTGTTTGATTCTTTTGTTTTTTAGGTAATAAAAACTCTAATTCATCAATATTTGTACATTTTTGTACATTTGATTTCATTTTTAACAAAAATTCATATTTTTGCATTAAGCTACTTTTTTCTATTGAGATATTAAGTGCTTTTTGTTTTAATCTTTTTGCTTTTTTAAATAATTCATTTGAATGTGTTGAGGCACTCATGCTAGACTGTAACTCAATTTTTACTTCATTTCCTTCATAATCGATTGTTTCTAGCTCTTTTTGGTAAGGTTGAATATTGTGTAAATTACTTAAAATTATACTTGCATTTTTGTATAATATGTTTGATTCTTCTTCTAGTTTTTCTTTTTGAGGAAGTGAATCAATTAAATTTTTAAGTTTTTTTAATTTCTTTTGTATTCCTACTATTTTTTGTTTTTTTAAATTATCTAAAAAGTTTTGTTCTTTTGTTTCATAAACTTTATATAAATACTCTTCAATATTCTCTTCATGTCCTTGTACAAACTGAAACTTTTGCCTTGGTATCTCATCTAGTTTATGTCCTGTTTTTACAATTCTACTTGAAGAGAACTCATCAACATGTCTTAATGCTTCTAAAACTACTCTATCTTCATCTAAAATAATAATATTTGTATGTTTTCCCGTAAATTCTAGCTGTAAAATTGTTGTTAGCTTCTTGTAAGATGAGGATGATTTTACTTTAATATTTATTACTTTATCTTCATTGTATATACTTACATACTCAATTTTTGAATTTGTAAACCTTTTTTGAAGCAATACATCAAAAGGTGCATTATAATCTTTTTTAGTATTTGCTCTATCTTTTTTCTTATAAATTAGACTTTGGCCTTTTGTCATATCAAAATATAATGTGTTATTATTATTAAATTCAATTATAATTATATTATTATCGATTCGCTTTATAAGCTTTACAATATGGGCATTTTCTTTCAAATATTCTACTACTTGTTTTAATAAAAAGTACTTCACAATTAATTCACTTTATGTTATAATATTTTTGTCTTGGTTTTTTATATTAATAAAATATAATTGTACCCAAATTTAAATTAGGAGAAATTACAATGACAAAATTCGCAAAAATTGCTCTTGCTGCTGCATTAGTACTAGGAGTAGCTGCATCAACAGCATCTGCTGATTCAAGAAAAGGACAAAAGATTTTTATTAAAAAATTAAAATCTCCTTGTGGAATGAATGGAGATAAATTCGCTGCAAAACATTCACAAGATGAATGGAAGAAGATTAAAGACTCTGGAAATTTCGAGAATGAAATAATTAAAATATGTCCAAAAGTAAAAAAAGGTTCTATTAAACAAAGTTGGCAAGATCATCTTTTTGATTTTGCATATGATTATGCAAATGATTCAGGAAATGTTCCTTCTTGCTAATTTTATAAAATATTTTTAAGGGAAGTAGCTTATGCCACTTCCCTTTTTTTATATTTATTATAAGATAAACTAATACTCTATTAAGCGCCTATTAAAAGCTATAGTTATATAATAATCATAAGATAATTAAAACTTTATATTATAAGTTTTAATTATTATACTATAAAGACACAAAGGGAACAATGAATGAAAAAGACTATAATAGGGCTTTCTACCGCTGTAGCATTAAGTAGTTCTTTATTTGCTTCTGATACATCAAATAATGAAATGCTTAAACAAATACAACTATTAAAAAAACAAATACAAATGCTTGAAACAAAACTAAATTCAAACGAAACTAAAGTATCTAATCTAGAAAAAAGCTTTACAGATAAAAGATTTACAAAACTTGAAAAAAATGTTGATAGAAATTCAAGAAAAATACAAGATGTTAAAGCACATGATGCTGGTGATAATATTAAGTGGGATATTGATTTTAGAACTCAATATGACAATGTTCAGTATAAATTAGGAAATGGTAAAAAAGTTTCAAATGAAGCGATTTTTTCAAATAGACTTTGGTTAGGAATGAAATTCCAAGCTGATGATAACTCGATTTTTTATGGAACACTATCATATAACAAACTTTTTGGAGATAACAGAGCAGATATTATGTCTGATGGAGGGACTCCAAATAATGCTAACTTTGATTGGGTTACAAATGAAGCTGCTACAAATGATAATAGTCTAAAAGTAAAAGAGGCTTATTGGTTATATAAAAATGAGTCATTTTTAGGAAATAGTGATATTTCTTGGACTGCAAGTGTTGGAAGAAGACCTTCAACTGATGGCTTAGGAATAAACTTTAGAGCTGATCAAAGTAGAAAATCAGCACTTTCACACACTGTAAATGTTGAGTTTGATGGAGCTAGTGCGAGATTTAACCTTGATAAAATCACAGGTGTTAGTGGTATGTGGCTTAAGTTTTGTGCAGGAAGAGGTCTTACAAATGCAAAACTTAGATTCTCTGCTGATGGTTTAGATTATATGAAAGATAATGATACATCAGAAAATGTTGATATGGCTGGAGTTATTTTTGTTCCTTATGATGATGGGCAATACTCTATTCACATGAATTATGCAAAAGCTTGGAATTTAATAGGTAATAAATATAGTGATTATGGCACATCAAGTCAAGGTAAATTTCATAACTTTGGAGATATTCAATTAGCTACTGTTATGTTTAAAGCGTGGGGTATTGGAAATGGGATTTCAGACTTTTTAGATGATACAACTATTTTTGCTTCATATGCCATGAGTAAAACAAGTCCTGATGGAGGAAAAGCTATGCTTGGTTCTACAGATTCTGAAACTGGTCACTCATTTTGGATTGGAGCAAATATGCCTTGTCCAATAACTGATAGTGCAAGAGTAGGAATTGAGTGGAATAAAGGTAGTAAATACTGGAGATCTATGACTTATGGTGAAGATACTATGGCGGGAAGTAAAATAGCAGCGCGTGGTACTGCATGGGAAGTTTATAGAAACCAAAAATTAACTGATGCTTTAAGTTTTTCTCTTAGATATACTCATATAAAATATGATTATGCAGGAAGTAATGGTTTCTTTGGAGATTATGGCACACCAATTGATATAAATAAATCACCAACTTCAGTTGAAGAAGCACAAAATATTACAGCAAATGTTAGATATAGATTCTAGTTTTGTAGATAGAGTCTTATTTTAAAGAGACTCTATCTAAATTTATAATTGTAGTTTCTGCAATATTCATCATAGCAATATTTACTTTTCTAAACTCTTCATCTTTTACTTCCAATAAAAGTTTATCATACATATTTGCATAAGGGAAAATTGTAAAATAAATAAACTCTTTTGAATCTCTTTCTTTATCTAATTCTTTAAACCATACAGCAAGCAATGCTAAATACAACATAGCTGGATTGAAAGTGCTGTTTTTACTTAGATATTTTGATATCTCTTTATTTATAAAGTTATATGCATTTAAAACTGCTTTTATTCTATAATGATTTCTATTTTTAAGATAATGTTCACTATCAAAAGTTACATTATTAATCTGTTTTAGAATATCTTCGCTTATAGAATTTATATATTTATCAACTTTTTCATCTATATCAAAAATTTTTTCACTACTATCTTTATATGTAGTTATTAAATCTTTGCAAAACAATAATAAGGCTTCTGTTTTTATCTTTGATAAGTTTAAAATCATTCCATATTCTACCTAAAATTTATTAATAACCTAATATTAAGATTAAATTTAAGTGCAAATGCGCTAAAATGTACGAAATTCTATAAAATTGCAAATGCAAAATTTATTAAGAAAAGGAAATTATTGGAACCAATTGGTGTATTAAGTGAAGGTAAAATTTATGACCTTCAAACTGCGGAAGCTTTAAATATAACTGGAGAAGAGATAAGAAATGATAACTCTGTTGAATCTTTAGAAATATTAAGACACTCTTGTGCACACCTTATGGCACAAGCGATTAAAGAGTTATATCCAGAAGCTAAATTCTTTGTTGGTCCTGTTGTAAAAGAGGGATTTTATTATGATTTTAAAGTAGATGCTAAAATAACGGACGAAGATCTACCAAAAATCGAAAAGAAAATGAAAGAGCTTGCAAATGCAAAGCTACCAATTCAAAGATATGAAACAACCAAAGATGAAATTCTAAAAAAGTTTGCAAACGATGAACTTAAACAAGCAGTATTAAAAAATATTACTGATGATACCTTAACAGTATATAAACAAGGTGATTTTGAAGACTTATGTAGAGGTCCTCATGTTCCTAATACTAGAATGATTAGAAGTTTTAAACTAACAAGAGTAGCAGGTGCTTATCTTGGAGGTGATGAAGAAAACGAAATGATCACTAGAATTTATGGAATCGCATTTTTTGATAAAAAAGAGTTAAATGATCATGTAAGAATGCTTGAAGAAGCAAAAAAAAGAGATCATAGAAAACTTGGAACTGAGCTTGAACTATTTACATTTAATGATGAAGTTGGAGCTGGTCTTCCTATGTGGTTACCAAATGGAGCAAGACTTAGAAGCAAATTAGAAAAAATTCTTTATAAAGCGCATAGAGTAAGAGGTTATGAACCTGTAAGAGGTCCGGAGATTTTAAAAGCTCAACAATGGGTAACATCTGGTCACTATGAAAACTATAAAGAGAATATGTATTTAACACAAATTGATGGACAAGAATATGGTATTAAGCCTATGAACTGTGTAGGTCATATTCAAATTTTCAAAAATGATTTAGTTTCATACAAAGATTTACCTAAAAAACTTTTTGAATATGGTGTTGTTCATAGACATGAAATGAGTGGAGCAATGCATGGGCTTTTTAGAGTAAGAGAATTTACACAAGATGATGCACATATTTTCTGTACTCAAGCACAAGTAAAAGATGTTATTATTGAAGTTTTAGAATTTGTTGATAAACTATTAACTTTATTTGATTTTAAATATGAAATGGAAGTATCAACAAAACCTAAAAAAGCAATAGGTGATGATGAGTTTTGGGAAAAAACAACAAAAGGTATAATGGATGCCTTAGATGAGAACAAACTACCATATGGAATTGATGAAGGTGGAGGAGCATTTTATGGTCCAAAAATCGATATTAAAATTCTAGATGCTATTGGTAGAAAATGGCAATGTGGTACAGTTCAAGTTGATATGAACTTACCAAGTAGATTTAATGTAGAATATATAAACGATAAAGGTGAAAAAGAGCAACCTGTGATGATTCATAGAGCAATTTTAGGTTCTTTTGAAAGATTTATTGGTATTCTTACAGAACATTGTGCAGGAGAGTTTCCATTTGTTATTGCTCCAACAGAAGTAATCTTTGTACCAATTGCAGATACTCATGTAGAATATGCAAAATCTTTGCAAAAAGAGCTTATTTATAATGATATTGATTCTAAGATTTTTGATATGAACGAAAGTTTAAATAAAAGAATTAGAATGGCAGAAAAACAAAGAGTACCAATGATTGTTGTTATTGGAGATGAAGAAGTGGCAAACAACTCTATTGCGTTAAGAGACAGACGAAAGAGAGAGCAATCTAATATGTCTAAAGAGGAGTTTATTTCAATGTTAGAAAAAATTAAAAAAGGATGTGAAGTTTGAGTCGAAACAATAAAAAAGACGAAGTGTTAATGAACGAAAACATTACAGCAAAAGAAGTAAGATGTACATCTGATGATGGAACTAATTATGGTATTATTCCAACAAGAGATGCGCTTGCAACTGCTGAAGAACTAGGGCTAGACTTGGTTTTAATTGCAGCTACTGCTAAACCACCTGTTGCAAAGATCATGGATTATGGTAAGTTTAAATACCAACAAGAGAAAAAGAAAAAAGAAGCAAAGAAAAAACAAAAAGTTATTGTTGTTAAAGAAGTAAAATTTTCTGTTAAAATTGCAGATAATGACATTAACTATAAAGTTAAACATGCTATTGAATTTCTTGAAAAAGGTTTCCATGTTAAATGTAGAGTTTTCTTAAAAGGTAGAGAGATGGCTCACCCAGAAGCTGGTGCTGAAGTTCTTGAAAGAATTTGGCCTATGCTTGAAGATTATGGGGTAAGAGATGCAAAACCTAAACAAGAAGGAAGATTTGTTAATATGATGGTTCTTCCTAAAAAAGAAGATAAAAGCAATTCTTAATTTTAGAAGAGAGTTTTTCTCTTCTAAACTACATATATTTAAACTTATTTTAAGCTAATTTTAAGTAAAATCACAAACTTTTTCAATAATAATGAAAATGCAAATTTAAAGAAAGGATTCCACAATGCCAAAGATGAAATCTAATAGTGGAGCTTTAAAGAGATTTAAAGTGAAAAAAAATGGTTCTATTAAAAGAGGTTCAGCTTTTAGAAGCCATATTTTAACTAAAAAAAGCCCTAAGACAAAAAGAAATCTTAGAAGTGAACAAACTGTTGCATCTGTTGATAAAGCAAGAGTTAAAAAAATGTTAAACAAAGCGTAATAAAAAAATTACTTAGTCCCTCCACAATTGTGGATAAGTTCGATTAAATAATCGACACCTATAAATAATGGTAAAGAAAGGAAAGATATGCCTAGAGTTAAAACTGGTGTAGTTAGAAGAAAAAGACATAAAAAAATATTAAAACAAGCCAAAGGTTTTTTTAGTGGTAGAAGAAAACACTTTAGAA
Source organism: Malaciobacter canalis (assembly GCF_008000835.1). Taxonomy (GTDB): domain Bacteria; phylum Campylobacterota; class Campylobacteria; order Campylobacterales; family Arcobacteraceae; genus Malaciobacter; species Malaciobacter canalis. The sequence goes on along the minus strand of NZ_CP042812.1, from coordinate 263,555 downwards.
AAGCCAAAGAGCAAATTGAGCATTCATTAGTATATGCTTACAGAGATAGAAGACAAAAGAAAAGAGATTTCAAAAAGCTTTGGATTATAAGAATCAATGCTGCTTGTAGACTAAATGATATTAATTATTCAAGATTCATGAATGGATTAAGATTAGCTAATATTGAATTAGATAGAAAAATCTTAGCTGATATGGCAATGAATGATGCAGAAGCTTTCGCATCATTAGTAGCTAAAGCAAAAGATGCATTAGCAGCATAATTAAATTTGCAAGATATTTAAAAGGAAGATGAATTATTCATCTTCCTTTTTTTATTTCTTATTAACAAGAAGGAACATTTCCTGAATCACTTGCATAATTATATAAGAAGTCATATACATGTGGTAAATAACTATTTTTAAGTGGCTTTGCCTTAGGACAAATTTTCAATATTTCATCATTTAAAGTTTTAGATTCAAACTTAGCTTTCCACTCATCTTGAGTATGTTTTTTTGCCAATACAGCTCCTGTAAATCCACAATCCTTTTTTAACTTCTTAATGATAATTTTTTGTCCTTTTAATGCATCTGCTTGTGCAGATATAGTAAACATTGAACTTGCAATAAGACAAACTGCTGCTGCTTTTAATAATTTTCTTAACATTTTATATCCTTTTTTTTAATTTAATTTTTGTTCTTTTTTTTAACCTAATGGCTCATTAACTTCAATTTTACAATCATTACCTTTGCAATCTATATTTGCATCAAAATAGAATACTTCAGATAGATCATACTCAGCCTCTTGAAGTTTTGTCCAAGCTTCTAAAGATCTTCCACCTGCTGTACAATTAAAGATAATGCTTTTACCTTTTGGTAATTTTTCATATAACTCTTTTGCAGTTAAATCACCTGCTGTTATATTAATTGAACCAACTAAATGTCCTGACTTAAACTCTTCTTTTGATGTAACATCAACAATTTGAATATTTGCTGGTACTTTGTTTTCTAAAATAAGTTTTTTTATCCACTCACCATCAACAGTACCCTCATCTAAACCTAACATAACACCATTTTTACTAAACTTTGGTTTTGTATCAGATGAGTCAGTTGTAATTTTTGATGCTCCTGATGCTGTTGTTGCAAGTCCAGCTTTTTTCCATTCTGGTAAACCTCCTGCATAAACAGAAACATTTGTATATCCAGTTTCAATTAATTTATTTGCAATTTTATGTGACTTTGTACAACTATATCCACCACAAAATACAAGAATTTTTTCATCTTTGTTAGAAGGAAATCTTCCAATTAAAGAATCTATTTTTGTATCAGGAATTGCAATGGCTCCTGGAATTGTTTCTTGTAATATTTTTTTATAAGGTCTTGCATCTACAAGTAATCCTGAGTTTTTAGCTTGTACACTTTTTGCAACTGCTATAGATACTTCCGTATACGATTTCTTTGCCCATTCAGGTTCACCTGCTTGGTAAAGTACAACATTTTTAAAACCCTCTTTTTTAAGCATTACTGCAACTTTTGGACTTTTGCCACATTTCCATCCACCACAAAATACAATAAGCTCTTTATCTTTTGCAGTATCTTTTAATTGAACAACAAACTCTTTAAATTTTGTATCAGGTATATTAATACTTGATGGAATTGTACTTTTTTTGTATTGTGCTTCTGGTCTTGCATCAACTAAAATAGATGTTGCAGTAGTTTTTGTTCCACCTTTTACTGCTTTTTTTGTATATTCAAAATCTACTACTTTTAAATCATTTTTCTTAATTAGATTTTGAACTTTTGCACTTGCATTTTCAAGTGATTGTCCTTGTGCAGCTAATGCACCTGAAACAGATAAACTAGCAGTTAAAGCAACTGCTACTAAAAACTTTGTAACTTTCATAACTTCTCCTTAAATTGTGTTATTAATGAACATCTCTTTGCTTAGTAATTGAAAATAGAGTATCAACTAATTTAAATATAAATATAGCAACTCCAACAGAACCTACAACAATAAATATCTCACCCAAATGCGGGCTAACATAATTGAAATTTGTTGTCAAACTATAAAAGTCATACTTTTCATATCCTACACCAAATCTATTTGTTAAAGGATTTGCATTCCCTCCATAAACAAATAAGTATCTTCCGATATATCCTCCTATAATTACTGAGATTGAAGCTGGTATTATGTATGATCTATCTGGTTTTACTAAAAGTAAAAAAGGTAAAACAAGGGCAAAAAGAATATATCCTCCAAAGAATAACACTCTAAACTCTCCAAATAGTATTATAAATGCCCAATCTTTATCAATTACTAAGTAACCTACTACTTCATAAATAGCTAATAAATATAAGAAAAAAAGCATACTTTTTCTTATTAAAGACATTAACTCTTTATAACCTTTTTTATTTCTATGTACTAAATATGACAATATTCCCATTACACCTAAAGATGATACAAATGCTGATATTATAAAGTACCACATTAACCCAGGGAATTCTGTCCATAAATGTCTTGCTGTATTCATAGAAAATAGCTTTGCTTGAATGTAATACTCCACTAAGTCTACACCAATACTTAAAATTAAAATAGGAAAAGCAAGTTTTCTTGCTAATTCTCTTTTATTTGTAAGTATTAAATATATTTCAAATAATACAAATGGAATATATGTAAGATAAAGTGGTAACATCAACCACATACCTGCATTTGTATTTGGATCTAAAAACATCCATTTCATATTTAACATATTTAAATCAGTTGCAATTGTAAACAATCCTGCAAAAACCATAGCAAGACCTGCTACCATAAATGAAGCAGCTAATTTTTCTACAATTTTAAAGTTTAATAATTCTGCTAATGCAACTAAAAATATAATTCCACTTCCTGTATAAATCATATACATATAGTTTGAGATAAATAGTGTCCAAGGAACTTCTCTACTTACTTCACCTACATTTCCAAATATTGCACTTTTTAAAGCTTCTTTTAATTCTGGATTAAAAGGGTCTAAACTCATTGAGTGAGTAGATGCAACTTTTGTAAAATATCTTAATTCATAAATCTCATATATTCCATATATAGCAAAGGCTATTAATACATATGATAAAAGCATTATTTTATTTAAAAACATATCTTTAAAAGAGGCTTTATTTATCTCAAGCCCTGCAATTGTAAACTTTTCCATAATTACCCCCTTACCCCTCTATATTTTTCTAAATACTCATCCCATGTATATATTTTAGTTTCATGAGAGATACTTTGTCTTGCATAGTTTTCTGAATCAGGAACAATATAAAAAAGTTTTGGACGTGTATTTGATTTCTCTTTTAAAAAGAAAAATCTCTTTTTCTTTAATAGTTTTACTAAATCACTACTATCATCATCTAAATCTCCAAACATTCTTACATTTGTTGGACAAGTTGTTTGACAAGCTGTTGTTCCATACTCTTCAATTCTATGATCACAAAATGTACACTTATCTACAGCAACTTTTGTATCATCTACAAATCTAGCATCATAAGGACAAGCTTCCATACAACCTTTACATAAGATACATTTTTTATAATCAACTTGAACTATTCCACCTGCTGCAACATAACTAGCATTAGTAGGACATACACTAACACATGGAGCAGTTTCACAATGATTACACTGAGAGGGATATAAATTAATAAAAGACTTATCAAAAATACTTCCCTCAACAATACCAACCCATATTCTTTGTTTATTTGCACCTAATTGTACACCATTTTCTTCTTTACATGCAGTTTCACATGCTTTACAATTTATACAATTTTGATAATCTAAAGCCATCGCATAATTCATAATTAAACCTTTCTAATTGAAACAATAGTTTCATGCATAATTGCACTACCAAATACTGGTTCTATTTCATCTTCAATTATCTCATTATCACTTGCTCCATTTCTATTTGCAAATGTCATACCAGAAGAGTTAGAGCCAAATCCATGAATATAAAAAACTGTATTTGCAACTATTTTATCAGTAGGAAATGCTTTTATTTGTATTGTTCCTACACTACTTTTTATCTCTACTAAATCTGCGTGTTTAATCCCTTTTTTCTTAGCATCTTTTTCATTTATCCAAACATAATTTTCTGGCATTAATTCTAATAGCATTACATTATTTGCTGTTGAGTTTTGTGTAAATTGAGCATGACGACCTGTTATAAATTTGAATTTACCTTCTGGTATCTCTTTAAAATCTTCTTGATGCCATACAGGCATTGGTTCAATACCTTTTTTTGTAAGGTTTTCTAAATAACACTCAATCTTTTTACTTGGTGTTGAAAAAAGTCTTTTTACTTCAGCAATATCTCTTGGGTTTATACATGTATCAATATCATCAGAATCTTCTTTATTTTCTAATTTTACAACTGTGAAAAATTTATCTTTTTCTTTATAGTATCTAAAAGAGTTATTATCGATTTTTTCAAAACTACTTAACATTTTTGGATAAAACACACCCTTTGTATTTAATATTTCCCATGCTTCTTGATTATATTTTGCTAAAAACATCTCTTTATTTACATGTTCTTGTGAATGCTCAAAAGCATCTGCTAAGTTATATCCATTATCTTCATATAACTCATCAATCTCTTCTTTACTTAATCCTTCTAACTCATCTTGCAAATCTTCATCATATTTTTTACTTATTTCAAATAATGGTTTAGATAATTTTTTAGCAAGTCCATGTATTATTTCAATTACTGGCTTTGTTTCATACATAGGATTAATTACTTTTTTTCTTAATGCAATTGAGGGTTCAACTCCAGGAAAAGATTTTACAGGGTCTTCTCTTTCTAAATATGTACACTCAGGAAGAATAACATCAGCCATAATAGCTGTATCACTTGGCATTGTATCAATAACAACTACTAAATCCATTTTTTCAAACATCTCTTTTGTTTTTTTAGTATTTGGAACTGAAAGTACAGGATTTTGCTTATAAACAAACATTCCTCTTATTGGATATGGTGTTCTTTCTTCAACAATCATATTTCTCCATGCAATCCATGAACCACTTCCTCCAATAATTGCTGCTTCATCTTTTTCTATTCTAGCTTTTGGATTTGAATATAAAGGAGCATTTACATAATGACTTCCAAGAGGTAGTTTTTTACCAAAAACTATTCCACCTTTCACATCAATTCCTCCTCCAAGTGCAGTAAAAATTGCTTGTGCTCTTCTTAATTGGAAATCATTTTTTGTCCAAGTTGATCTTCTACCTTGATAATAGATAGCTTGTGGTGCATTTGCCATAAACTCTTGGGCAACTTGCTCTATTTCATTTGCAGGAATTCCTGTAATTTTTTCTGCCCATTTTGGAGTATATTCGCTATTTAGAACATGTTCTTTATATTTATCAAAATTAGAGAAATTATTTTTTACATAAGTTCTATTATAAAGTTCATTTTTTATTACATGATAAGTTAATGCTAAAACAAAAGCTAAATCAGTTCCTGATTGTATAGCAAGATAATTATCTGCATGTATTGCTGTATTTGTAAATCTTGGATCAACAACAACAAGTTTTGTTCCTCTTCCTCTTGTTCTTTTAAAAATATCCATTGTATCAGGAGTAAGTATTGCTTCTGCTCTATTTGCACCTGCCATAATTACATATTTTGCATTTTGCAAATCTGCTTGTCCATATTTTCCTATTGTTAAAGCATATCCAGAAACAGCAGTTTGTAAACAAATAGAAGCATGATTTACAAAGTTTGATGAACCAATTTTATTTGACATAAAAGTCTTAAATGTATGTTCAGCTAATCCCTCACCAGCACAATAACCAAAACATGATCTATTGTCTTTTTCTTCATCTAAAATTTTAGTCATTTTTTCACTAATATAAGAGTATGCTTCATCCCAAGTTACTCTTTTATATTTTCCATCCCCTCTTTTTCCAATACGAATTAATGGATATTTTAATCTATCAGGATCATATAGTGCTTGAATACCTGCATTTCCTCTAGCACAAAGCATATTTTGTGATTTTGGAAAATGAGGATTTGGTTCAAGTTTAGTTACTATATTATTCTCAACTCTTGCATATGCAGCACATTTATTAACACACATTTCACATAGTGTTGGTATAAGTTTAACATCTTTATTGTTTGATGTTTTTGTTGTACCAAGACTCATTTTATCTTGTTTTGATGTGTCTTTACAAATTGCACTTGAACTTGCAATTACAGATAATGCAACAGTTCCTTGGAGAAATTTTCTTCTTGAAATCTCAACTTGCATTTCTCACTCCTTCTTAATATTATTTGTTAATATTATAACTTTAGCATAGTTTAATATAAATTATTCTTATTTCTGAATGAATATTCACTATTTTTTTCATAATTTCTTTATTTTTTTCAATTTTATAAGTAAATTTTATATTATTTTAATATTAGATATATATTTTTCTTATAATATAGGGTCTGTATACAATTTTTTCTTATAAGAAAAAATTATTATATTGTTATTTTATCCCTAGATATGATTATTACTTGTTTTTTAAGATTTTTCTAAAAAATTTTATAAGAAGTTGTATAAAAAAAATAAAGACAACTATTAATAAAAATATTAAAAATGAGTATAATAAAGGATGGTAAGGTAAAGAGTGGTGAAATAATGCTTTTATGTGAGATACTGGAGAAGTAAGCCACACATTTATATGTATTATAAAAGAAGATAATATAAATACAACAATATATAATATTGTAATTTTTTTAAGATTTTTCATTTTTTCTCAATTCAAATAAAGCAGATATCTGCTTTATTTGTTATAAAAATTAGTATTAATATATTCTGCCATTTCTTTAGGAGTATATTTCATACCTTTTTTTTCTATAATTGAATGGTTACGTTCCATAATGTCATGATTTGTACCTGATGATTGAGTAAGTGTTTTATTTTGGATATCAACCAATTCTAATTCTAAGTCATGTAATAACTTATTATTAAGAGCTGGTGCATCTTTACTAGCAATACCTTGTGCTTTTTTACCATGACATTTTGAACACATTTGTTTATATATCTCTGAGACAGTGTATTTTCTATCTTTTTTATAATTTTTTGAATCTTTATTAAAATTAAAAAATATATAGTTTGCCATCTCTTTTGAATCATAATTCATACCTTTTTGTATAATTACTTTCATATTATGTTGCATTACATCATGATTTGTACCTGATGATTGATATGAAGCTCCACTTTTCAAGTCAAATAGACTTATTTCAAGTTCATTTAAATCAATATTATTTAAAGGTGGAGTACTTTTTTCAATATTACCCTCAGCATTTATTCCATGACATTTAGAACACATTAATGTATATACTTCTTTAGCTGTATATTTATTATTTTGTGCATATAATCCAGATGTCAAAAAACTAATCATAAAAACTAGATACAGTGTTTTATTTATTTGCATTTTAATTCCTTTTAATAAATTATGCTCTACCTGATAGCATGCCATACATAGTCATAGGTTTTAAGGCATATACTTTTAATAACCACCAAATATATCTTTCTTGAGTAGGGTCTAAAGGAAATGATGGAGTTGGTTTTTTTGTCCAGTTAAACTCAGCTAACATTACTTTTCCAATATCAGTAATTAAAGGACAAACAGTATATCCTTCATATTTTGAAGTTAATGGTTTTTGTTCCATTAATGAGATTAAATTATCAACTAAAACTATATATTGCTTTCTAATACTTCCACCAGTTTTCCCCATAGGAACAGCAGCAATATCTCCTATTGCAAATACATTATCATATTTAACATGTTGTAAAGTCTCTTTATTTACAGGAACATAGCCCTTAGCAGAACCAATAGCAGAATTACCAATCTCATCAGGTGCTTTCATAGGAGGAGTAATATGCAATAAATCAAAAGGAACTTCAACATCTTGATGTTTCAATATCATATCATACTCTTCTAAGTCTTCATCCCATGCACCTTTTTCAAGCCATTTTTTATCAAAAGTTGCAATTTTATTTTTTAAATCAACACCTGTTAAGTTATGTTTATAATTCCACTTCATTCCTCTTTGTTTAAACTGCTTTACAATAGCATCATGATACTCTTTAACTCCAAACATAGTTGAACCATTTGGATAAAAAGTTAATTCAGCATTTTCTCTAGCGCCTGCTTCCACTAATCTTGAATTAGTAAGATACATTATTTTTTTAGGAGCACCACCACATTTAATTGCTGTATTAGGATGTGTAAATACTCCTTGCATTTTTTTTGATCCAGTTTTAGCAGCTTCTACAAATTTTTGCATTTGCTCCCATGTTTTAACTGAACTATCTACATTATATATTGAACAAACTCCAGAATCAGCAAAAGTATCAAGTATTTTTTTAGCACTACCAACTGTTTTAGCTTCACCAATATCTTCCAAGCCTTTGATTCTTCCAAAATCAAGAGATAATCCAGCTGCAACAATTAAATAATCATATGAAATATCTTCGCCTGAGCCAATTGTTAGTTTATTATTCTCTGGATCAAAATCTACTGCTTTATCAGATATATGTTTTACTCCAGTTGGTATAAAATCTTTTGTATCATACATAACATCTTCTTTTTCATAAACTCCAGATGCTACTAATGTATTTCCTGGTTGATATGATACTGATTTTGGATTTGGTTCAATTATAGTAATATCAGGATTTGATAATGAGTTTGTTAATTTAGCAGCTGTAGAAACCCCTGCAAGTCCTCCACCAACAATTACAATTTTTGCTTTAACATCACTAGCTTTTGCAGTTGTTGCTGCTTGGGCTTCATCTCCTCCCATTAAAAATGCAGCTGAGCCTAAACCTGCTACTTTAAAAGCATCCCTTCTAGAAATACCCTCTTTTTTTAATTTAGAGTCTAATAAATCTAATGCGTCATTAAGCTCTTTATTTGCCATGTTGCTTCCTTTTATAAATTTATCTTATATAAGAAGCATAACCAAAAGTAAATAATATAGTACTTAACTATAACTTAAACGAATAATATTTAATATTTATCTAACTTATAATACTCAAAGCTTTTTTATAATCTTCTGGGTGGTTAAGATTTATAAACTCATCTTCATTATTAAACTTTACAATCTTTGTTTTAACAGAGTCTAATAAATAAGATATTTTATGCATATCTTCTAAAAGCATTTGATTAACAACTGTTTTTATATCTTTTGAGAATACACCACATAAATTATGAACTCTTTTTGTTTGTGCTACTGTAATATCATAATTTTCACTTTGATTTATCAACTCTTTAATTGATTCAATTTTTATCAAAGGTGTGTCAACAGTTATCAAAAAGAATTTATCATAATTATTTGTTTTATTTATAATATTTGCTAAGCCAACTATTGGAGAGTAAATAGAAGAATCTTCCAAAAGTAGATTTGCTTCAAAATCGAATTTATTATTTTTACAAGAAAGATATATCTCTTTAAAATAAGGTTTTAATCTATTATATTGATATTTTGCTAAAGAGGTTTCATTTGCGAATGGAAGAAGAGATTTATCTTCTTTCATTCTTGAGCTTTTCCCACCACATAAAATTATACAAGGTATATCAAATTGTGGTTTCATAATTATAAAGAGTTTGGATCAGTTATGTATCCAGAGATTGCACTAGCAGCTGCAACTGCACTATTTGCAAGATAAATTTTTGAACTTCTACTTCCCATTCTTCCAACAAAGTTTCTATTAGTAGTTGAGATACAAACTTCATTATCTCCTAAAATCCCCATATATCCTCCTAAACATGCTCCACAAGTTGGATTTGATACAACTGCTCCTGCATCAACTAAAATATCAATATATCCTAATTTTGTTGCATCTCTTAAAATCTGTTGTGTTCCAGGAGTTATGATAAGTCTTACATGTCTTGCAACTTTTTTACCATCTAAAATCTTAGCTGCAACTTCAAAATCACTTAATCTTCCATTTGTACATGAACCTATAAATACTTGATCTACTCTAATCTCATCTTCAACTGCTTGAGAAACAGAATGTCCATTTGATGGTAAAAATGGATATGCTATTACTGGTTCTAATTTTTCTACATCAATTTCAATTGTTTGACAGTAGTTTGCATCTTCATCGCTATAATGAATTTTTGGTTCACCTCTTAAAGATTTTCTAGTTTGTAAAAACTCTTCTGTAACCTCATCATATGCAACTATACCATTTTTAGCTCCTGCTTCAATAGCCATATTACATAAAGAAAATCTATCATCCATACTCAAATAAGGAATTGTTGTTCCAGTAAATTCTAAAGTTTTATAAAGTGCTCCATCAACACCTAAAATTCTAATTATTTCTAAAATTAAATCTTTTCCAGTTACATATTTACTTGGCTTACCATTAAATACTACTTTAATTGACTCTGGCACTTTAAACCAATTTCCACCTGTAATCATTCCAAAAGAGATATCAGTACTTCCCATACCTGTACTAAATGCACCTAAAGCTCCATGTGTACATGTATGTGAATCTGCACCAATAATAACATCTCCTGGTAAGACTAAACCTTTTTCTGGTAAAAGTGCATGTTCAATTCCCATGTCTTTTTCATCAAAAAAGTTTTTTAAATCATGTTTCATTGCAAAATCTCTTGAGATTTTTGCTTGGTTTGCACTTGCTATATCTTTTGCTGGAATAAAGTGATCAAGCACAATAGCAAAACCGTCTGGATTAGCAAGTTTCTCTTTTCCACTTTCTTCAAATGCTTTAATAGAAATGGGTGTGGTAATATCATTACCAATTACCATATCTATATTACATCTAATGATTTCTCCTGCATATACTTCTCTTCCAATATGCTCACTAAATATTTTTTCTGTTATAGTTTGTTTCATTTATTCCTACTTAATATATAATTTGTCAAAAATTATATCTAAAAAAAAGTTAACCTTACAAAAAGCCTATGCTTCTTCTTTATTTTTGCCCCAAATTTGTTTATATATAATAATTCCCACAGCAAGATTAATAATCATATCTGCAAGATTAAATATTGCAAACTCAAAGCCACAATGCCAATATATATAATCAACAACTGCTTCATATGTAAACCTATCTAAAATATTAGATAATCCTCCTGCAAATAAAAGAGCAATTGGTAAAGCATACTCTTTTAAAACAGTTTTATTAAAGTATAAATAAATAACTCCTATAAATACTAAGGCTAATTGAATATATTTTAAATACTCTTTTAAAAAAGAGAACATAGAAAATGCAACACCATAATTGTAAGCTAGTTGAAAAGATAAACAACTTCCTTCATAACCCCAGTTATTATAAACAAAAGCATATTTAATAGCTTGATCAACTATAAAAATAGTTAAAAATATTAAAAAAAGTAGTACTGTTTTATTCATAGTCTATTTTTAAAAAACTCTGTTAATTTTTCCATATACTCATCTACTAACTTTTTATCTTTTCCCTCAAGTAAAACTCTTAATTTTTTTTCTGTTCCTGAGTATCTAATTAGATCTCTCATTCCTAAGCTTTTAATCTCTTCTTGAAGCTCTTTTAAGCCTTCAATTTTATTTAATGGCTTTTTTTCACCAACAATAATATTTTTTAATACTTGTGGATATAAATCAAAAGGATTTAATATTTCACTAGCTGTTTTTTTACTTTTAACCATCATTGCAAGAACTTGTAAAGCACTTGCCAATCCATCTCCTGTTTTTGCTACATCTGAAAAAATTATATGTCCACTTTGTTCACCTCCAAAGTTTAAACAACAATTTTTCATTCCTTCTAATACATATTTATCCCCAACATCACTTCTTTGAAGTTCAATATTGTGTTTATTTAAATAATCTTCTAGTGCTTGATTACTCATAACAGTTGCAACACAAGCATTTTTTGATAATAAATTTTGACTACTTAAATAAGTACACAATGCACCAATAAGTTTATCACCTGATATAACTTCACCTTTTTCATCAACTACTACTAATCTATCAGCATCACCATCAAGTGCAATTCCTATGTCTGCTCTAGTTTCTAATACTACTTTTCCAACATTTTTAGGATGAAGTGCCCCACAATCATCATTGATATTATATCCATTTGGAGTATTATTAATAGTTATTACTTCTGCACCTAACTCTTCAAGAATTGTTGGTCCAACTTTATAAGCAGCACCATTTGCACAATCTAAAACAATTCTAATACCTTGTAAAGTTAAATCTTTTGGAAAAGAACTCTTAATTGAAACAATATATCTTCCAATAACATCATCAATTCTTTTTGAAGCTCCAATTTCTTTCCCTGTTTTTTGTTGAGAACTTAAATATTCTTCATTTGCAAAAATATTTTCAATTTCTTTTTCACACTTTGAATTTAATTTATTTCCATGATTATCAAAAAATTTAATTCCATTATCATCATAAGGATTATGAGAAGCACTAATCATAATTCCAGCATCACATCTCATGCTCTCTGTTAAGTATGCAATTGCAGGCGTAGGCATAGGGCCTATTTGAATAACATCATAGCCAACTGCTGTTAATCCTGATACAAGAGCATTCTCTATCATATAACCACTTCTTCTAGTATCTTTTCCTACCAAAATTTTATTTGTCGTAGAATGTTTTCTAAAATGTATCCCAGCTGCCATTGCAAGTTTCATTGTAGTTATTGCATCCAAAAACTCACCAGCTTTTCCTCTTACTCCATCAGTTCCAAATAGTTTCATTAAATCTTCCTAAATTTAAACTTAATTTAAAGTTGTTTTAGGTAACATTCTACCCTTAAATTTTTTACAAAGAGGTTAAAATAAAATGGCAAATCATAAATCTGCTGAAAAAAGAGCTAGACAAACTAAAGTTAGAACAGAAAGAAATAGATTCTACAAAACAAGAGTTAAAAACATAACTAAAGATGTATTATCTGCTGTTGAAGCAAATGATAAAGAAAAAGCAACTGAAGCAATGAAAACTGCAAATAAGTATATTCACCATTGTGTAAGTAAAGGTATATTAAAAAAAGGTAATGCAGCTAGAAAAGTTAGTAGATTACAAACTAAAGTAAATGCTATATAATCTAAAGGTTATATAGTAAATATAATTATGCTAAAAGAAAAACTGCAACATTTTATAAATAAATATGAAGAGATTAACGAAATGTTGATCTCACCAGAAGTTACATCTGATATAAAAAAGATGACAGAACTTTCAAAAGAACAATCAGCTATTGAACCAATTGTTACTAAAGCAAAAGAGTATATTAAAGTTCTTGAAGGTATAGAAGAAAGTAAAATACTTTTAGAAGACAAAGAGTTAGGTGAACTTGCAAAAGAAGAATTAAAAGAATTAGATTCAGCTAAATATGATTTAGAAGAAGAGATTAAAATTCTTATGATGCCAAAAGATCCAAATGATGACAAAAATATATATTTAGAGCTAAGAGCTGGAACAGGTGGGGATGAAGCTGCTATTTTCGTAAGTGACCTATTTAGAGGTTATTTAAGATATGCAGAAAATAATGGCTGGAAAGTTGAAATAATGAACTCAAGTGAGAATGAGGCTGGAGGCTATAAAGAACTGGTACTTTTAGTAAAAGGTGACCATGCGTATAGTAAACTGAAATTTGAAGGTGGAACACACAGAGTTCAAAGAGTACCAGCAACTGAATCACAAGGTAGAGTTCATACATCAGCAATTACTGTTGCAGTTATGCCAGAAGTTGACGATGTAGAAATAGAAATCAATCCAAATGATTTAAAGATTGATGTAATGAGAGCAAGTGGTAATGGAGGACAATCTGTTAATACTACAGATAGTGCAGTAAGAATTACTCACCTTCCAAGCGGACTTGTTGTAACAAATCAAGATCAAAAGTCACAACATAAAAATAGAGAAAAAGCCATGAAAGTTCTTAAAGCAAGACTTTATGATTTACAAATGAAAGAAAAAATGGCTCAAGAAGGTGCAGATAGAAAAGCCCAAGTTGGAACTGGAGATAGAAGTGGAAGAATTAGAACATATAATTATCCACAAAATAGAGTCTCAGACCACAGAATTAACCTTACTCTTTATAGACTTGAATACATAATGAATGATGGATTATTTGATGAAATAATTGATCCATTAATTGCAGATTATCAATCAAAACTTATGGAAACAAGTGACATATAATTTGTCACTTCTTTTCATCTTCTTTCTTACTTAATTAAAAAATAGTAACCAAAATGTAACCAACTAATTTTATAATTTCTCTATCAAACATCAATGGAGAATAAAATATGACATTAAAAAAAACAACATTAGCAATTCTTGCAAGTGCAGCTTTAACTGTAAGTTTAAGCGCTAGAGATCAAATAAAAATGGTTGGTTCATCAACTGTTTATCCTTTTGCATCAGCTGTAGCAGAAGAGTTAGGTGCAACAACAAAATATCCTACTCCTGTTGTAGAATCAACTGGTTCAGGTGGTGGTATGAAACTATTTTGTGCAGGAAATGATTTAAATACACCTGATATTACAAATGCTTCAAGAAGAATGAAAACTACAGAGTTTCAATTATGTGAAAAAAATGGTGTAACTCAAATCACAGAAGTAGTTATAGGATTTGATGGTATTGCATTTGCTGAATCAAAAGATAATAAACCATTTTCAGTAACAACAAAACAACTAGCATTAGCAGTTGCAGCAGAAGTTCCAGGAAAAGATGGAAAATTAATTGATAATCCTTATAAAAAATGGTCTGATATTGACTCTTCATTACCAAATAGAGAAATTATTATTTATGGTCCTCCAAAATCATCAGGAACAAGAGATGCATTTGAAGATATGATTTTAAAAGCTACATTCAAAAAGATGCCAGAGTATACATCTTTATATAAAAAAGATAAAGAGAAATATAAAGCTTATAAAAAATACCATAAAGTAAGACAAGATGGTGTATATGTTCCATCAGGTGAAAATGACAACTTAATTGTTCAAAAGTTAGTTAAAAATAAAAATGCATTTGGTATTTTTGGATATTCATTCTTAGTTGAAAATGAAGACAAGTTAATAGGTTCAAAAATAAATGGAGTAATGCCAACTCCAGATGCAATTTCATCAGGAAAATATCCAGTATCAAGATCACTATTTTTCTATATCAAAAAATCTCATGAAAAAGATGTTCCTGCTATAAAAGAGTATGTAAATATGTTCACAGATGATATGATGATTGGTGAAAATGGAATTTTAACTGAAATTGGTCTTATTCCTTTACCAAAAGCACAAAGAGAAGCTGTAAAAACAAGAGTTGCAAAAAGACAAAACCTTACATTAGAAGATTTAAAACACTAAATATTAAAGAGGATTTTACTCCTCTTTAATTTATCTAAACTAGCTATAAATATAGGTCTTTATCTATTTTGACAAATAAATAACAAAGATCTATATATATAACTACAAAGGTCTTCTTATGTCGACTTCAAAAAATCAAAGTGAAAATTTTAGTATAATTGTTGATAAGTTAGATTATGCATTTCAACCAATAGTAAATACAAGAACTGGCAAAACTTTCGCTGTTGAAGCTTTAATAAGAGGATATCAAAATCTTGGATACCAATCTATTTTAGATCTATTTGATAGTTTTTTTGATAAAAAAATATTATATAAGATTGATCTAATTTTAAGAAAAAAAGCTATAGAAAAATTTAGTCACATAAAAATAGAAGATTTAAAACTTTTTTATAATTTAGATAATAGACTTTTATATATGCCTGATTTTGAAAAAGGTAATACAAATAAGATTTTGAATGAACTTAATATAAAAGAGAGATCTATTTGTTTTGAAATAACAGAAAATGGCTCAATGCAAAATAAAATAATGATTAATAAAATTTTAACTAATTATAAAAGTGAAGGTTTTAATATTGCAATTGACGATTTTGGTACTGGCATTTCTGGACTTGAACTTTTATACTTAAGTGAAGCAGATTATATCAAACTTGATAGATTTTTTATAAAAGATATAAATAAAGATTCAAGAAAAAAACTATTTTGTTCTTCAATTGTCGAAATGGCACATGTTATGGGAATAGTAGTAATAGCTGAGGGAATAGAAACAATTGCTGAATACTACACTTGCAAAGAGATTAATATTGATTATATTCAAGGTTTTTTAATTTTAAAACCAAGTTTAAATATACTAGATATAAAAGATACATATGAAGATATACCAAATCTTTTTAAAAATGATAGAAGAAACAATAAAAGTAATTTAATTGATAAAGATTATATTGAATTCATTGAACCACTTAGTATAAATTCAAGTTTACATGATCTATTTTTATATTTTAAAGAGTTTCCAAATAATACTTTTGTCCCAATTATTGATGAGTATGAAACACTTATGGGAGTAGTTTATGAAGTAGATATAAAAAAACTCTCTTATTCACAGTATGGCTTATCACTTGCTCAAAATGTATCTTTTAGATCAAGATTAAGTTCATATATAAAATCATCATTATCTATTGAAGTATCTTGGGGAATTGATAAAACATTAGAGATGTTTAATTTAAGAGGTAATGAATCAAAAGGTATATTTGTAACTAAAAATAGTAAATATGTTGGATTTATCAATGTAAATAATCTTTTATCTTTATCCTTTAAAAGAAATATAGAGATTGCACAAAATCAAAATCCTCTTACAAAACTTCCTGGTAATAATCAAATTGACAAGTTTATAAAAGAGAGTTTCCAAAGTGATGATATAACACATATAGCCTACTTTGATTTTAATGACTTTAAGCCTTTTAATGACTATTATGGATTTAGACAAGGAGATAGGGCAATACTTATATTTTCTGAATTATTACAAAAGAATTTATCTAAAAATAGTTTTATTGCACATATTGGAGGAGATGACTTTTTTGTTGGATTTAGAGCTAAAAAATTTGAGAAAGTATATAAAAAGATAAATCAAATACAAGAAGAGTTTAGACAAAGCGTGAGTAGTTTATATAATGAAGAAGATAAAGAAAATGGCTTCATAAGAACAAAGGATAGATTTGGAGTTGTGAGAAAATTTAAACTTTTAAGTGTATGTTCTGCCATAATAGAAATTACAAAATATTCAAACTCTTCAAACCTTGATAAAGTATTAGGAAAAATTAAAAAAGACTCCAAGCTAACAACTACTCCACTTGCTAGTTGCATTCTAATGTAACCTATTTGTAACCAATTTTCTATAGAATTTTTAAAATTTTAGAAGTAAAGGTAAATGTATTGACACCCTTTGAAACAAGAAATAAATCCACAGAGATAAAAGAGAAAATAATTAAAGCATTTTTAATTACTGCTTCAATTATTTCTATTTTAACAACATTTGGAATTCTATTTTCGATTCTTTTTGAAGCTATAGAATTTTTTAAATTAAGAAGTTTTTGGTACTTTATTACAGGTACAGAATGGTCACCAGGAATTGCAAACAGTAAATTTGGTGCAGTTCCTATTTTTACAGGTACTTTTGTAATTACAATTATTGCAATGGCAGTTGCAATACCAATTGGCTTGGGAAGTGCTGTTTATATGAGTGAGTACGCATCAGGAAGAGTAAGAAATACTTTAAAACCACTTTTAGAAATTCTTGCAGGTATTCCTACTGTTGTTTATGGTTTCTTTGCTGCAATTACAGTAGCTCCCTTTGTCGTAAAAGCAGCTGCTTCATTAGGTTTTGAAGCCTCGTTTAACTCAGCACTTGCATCTGGTATCGTAATGGGAATTATGATAATTCCTGTAATTGCATCATTAAGTGATGATGTAATTAGAGCTGTTCCAGACTCACAAAGAAAAGCTTCTTTGGGATTGGGTTTAACGCAAGGAGAAACAATAAAAAATATTGTTTTACCCTCTGCAATGCCAGGTATAATCTCAGCTTCATTACTAGGTCTTTCAAAAGCTTTAGGTGAAACTATGATTGTTGTTATGGCAGCTGGATTAAGACCAAACTTATCAATTAATCCTTTAGAAGATATGACAACAGTAACAGTTAGAATTGTTGATGCACTTGTAGGAGATCAAGCTTTTAACTCTCCTGCAACACTTTCAGCATTTGCATTAGGACTTGTTTTGTTTATTGTGACATTAGTATTAAATATTATTTCACTAATGTTAATTAGAAAATTCAAAGAAAAATATAAAGTGAATACATTATGATAATAAGAAGAAAAAAGAATAAAAAAGAAGAGAATCCATTTTATGACCCAAGTTTAAAAAATAGGCATAAAAGTTCAAGAAGATTCAAGTTATTTACCCTTGCATCACTTGTTTTTTCTATTGCATTTTTAGCATTTTTCTTAACAGATATAGTTACAAAAGGTTCACCAGCTTTTAAACAAGCATATTTACTTGTTGATGTAACATATAATGAAACATCAATAAAAAACTATAGAAAATCAATTGATAGAAAATACACAGGTGTTGTTTCAAGAGCATGGATTAGAGAAGTTCCAAATATGATTGAAAAAGATCCAAGTTTAATGGGTAAAACAGTCTCTACATGGGTTTTAGCAGATGATCAAGTAGATCAATATTTAAAGGGTCATTATTATAAATTAAAAAGAAAAGATAGAATTATAGTTGATGATTTAAAAGCTGAAAACAAAGCACAACTACAATTTAATAAACTTTTTTTTGAAAATGGTGATTCAAAAACACCTGAATATGCAGGTTTTAAATCAGCAATTATTGGTTCAGTGTTAACACTTCTTATTACAATGCTTGTTGCTTTTCCTATTGGAGTTATGACAGCTATTTATCTTGAAGAGTTTGCAGAAGATAATAAGTTTACACAAATAATAGAAGTAAATATAAATAATCTTGCAGCAATTCCATCAATACTATTTGGTCTTTTAGGTCTTGCAATATTTATAAGCTTATTTGGGCTTCCTAGAAGTTCACCTTTAGTTGGTGGTTTAACCTTAGCACTTATGACATTGCCTATTATTATTGTAAGCGCAAGGGCTGCATTAAGAAGTGTTCCTGATTCTATTAGACAAGCAGGTTATGGTCTTGGACTTACAAAAATTCAAGTAACAAGAGATCATGTTTTACCTTTAGCTTTTCCTGGAATTATGACAGGTTCAATTATTGGACTTGCACAAGCTATGGGAGAAACAGCTCCACTTATTATTGTTGGTATGATTGCATTTATTCCAGATGCTCCATCTTCTGTTACACAAGCTGCAACTGTTATGCCAGCTCAAATATTCACATGGGCAGGAATGCCAGAAAGAATGTATATAGAAAAAACAGCAGCTGGTATTATTGTTTTATTAAGTGTTTTAATTTCACTAAATACACTTGCAATATATTTAAGAAAAAAATTCGAAGTTAAATGGTAGGAAATATTAAAATGAATAAAGAAAATGTAAAAAATGAAATAAAAGTCAATGTTAAAGCTTTAAATCTATGGTACGGAGATAATCACGCTTTACACAATATTGACGTAGATATTTATAAAAATAAAATAACAGCTTTAATTGGACCATCTGGATGTGGAAAATCTACATTTTTAAGATGTTTAAATAGAATGAATGATTTAATTTCAATTGTAAAAAGTGATGGTGAAGTAATAATTGATAAAAAAAATATTTATGATAAAGATGTAGATGAAGTAAGTGTTAGAAAAAAAATTGGAATGGTTTTTCAACAACCAAATCCATTCCCAAAATCTATTTATGAAAATGTGGCTTATGCACCACTTAAGCATGGAATTGTAAAAAAAGGAAAAGAGTGTGATGAGTTAGTTGAGTCATCTTTAAAAAAGTCTGGTTTATGGGAAGAAGTTAAAGATAAATTAGGAGAACCAGGAACATCACTTTCAGGAGGTCAACAACAAAGACTTTGTATAGCAAGAACAATTGCTGTAAAACCAGAAGTTATTTTAATGGATGAGCCAACATCTGCACTTGATCCAATTTCAACAGAAAAGATAGAAGCTTTAATGTTAGAGCTAAAACAAGATTATACAATTATAACTGTTACTCATAATATGCAACAAGCAGCAAGAGTTGCTGATTATACTGCATTTTTTCACTTAGGTAAACTAATTGAGTATGATGAAACAGAAACAATATTTGTAAATCCAAATAATAAAAAAACAGAAGATTATATTACAGGAAGGTTTGGATAATGTTAAAAACTTATGAAGAAAAAATTAAAACGATAAAAAATGAAATAAGGCAGATTGGCGAAATTGTATTAAAAGCTAATAAAACTTCATTAAAAGCATTAAAAGATAATGATATTAATTTATTAAAAGATATTGATTTATCTTTAAAAAAATTAGTTTCAAAATCAAATGAAATTGATAATTTAATAGTTACAACACTTGCTTTATATTCACCAGAAGCAAAAGATTTAAGACATATGGTATCTTATTTGAAGATTACAAATGAGTTAGTAAGAGCTGGTACTAATTCAAAAATATTTATAAAGACTTTTAGAAAATCATTTTCAGAAGAGCTTGATGAAACTACTATTTTAGAATATGCAATTCCCTTACAAAAAGCTGCAGCTAGTGCACTTGAAATAACTTTAAGTATGCTTGATGAAACAAATGAAAAGCTTATTGAAGAGAGTTTTAATAAAGTATTAGTTGAAGAGAGTAAAACAGATGATTTATATGCTATGGTTGAGAAAAATATTTTAAAACTTATTTCAAAAAATCAAGAACTTTCAAAAGATTACTTTAACTTACTAAGTAGTTTAAGAAAACTAGAAAAATGCGCTGATAGAGCTACAAGTATTGCAAACTTAATTGTGTTTGCATACATAGGTGGAGAATTAGAACAATAATATATGAGAAAAGCCATATTAAAAATTAGAAATTATTTTGAGAATAATTATGAATTTCTTGCAGCGACTGTTATTTTTATAATAATTCTTGCTGCAAAACTAGATTTCCAAAAAACAATTGTTTTAATGTTAGAGTTTATCGTCATAATGGAAGTTATGAAGATGATTTCTGATTTTATAAAAAAAGC
The DNA here is from genome assembly GCF_008000835.1 of Malaciobacter canalis. Classification (GTDB taxonomy): domain Bacteria; phylum Campylobacterota; class Campylobacteria; order Campylobacterales; family Arcobacteraceae; genus Malaciobacter; species Malaciobacter canalis. The sequence goes on along the minus strand of NZ_CP042812.1, from coordinate 242,559 downwards.
AAAATTAAGGCTTAGATATGTAATTGATATATTTATTATTTTTTTAATAAGAGATGTTATCATTTATACTTCTCGCTCAGAAAAAGACTATTTTACTATACTATTTCTACTATTTGTGATTTTGGTTTTCTTTATATTTAGAATACTTGCTATAAAATACTCTCCAAGCAAAAAAGATATTTTTATAAAAGAAGAAATAGATGAAAAATAAATTAATACTAATTGTAGAAGATGAAGAAGATATTTTAGAATTACTTGAATATACCTTACAAAAAGAAGGATATGAAACAATTGGATGTTTGAGCATTAATAAAGTAATTAATAAAATTTTGGATGAAGAAAATGTTGATTTAATTTTAATGGATAGAAACCTTCCAGGTATTGATGGGGCTACTTTTATTTCAAAAATAAGATCAAATGGTTATACAAATCCAGTAATTTATGTTACTGCAAAAGATAAAGACGAAGATATTTTAGAAGGTTTTGAATCATATGCAGATGATTATATTACAAAACCATTTAATTTAAAAGAGTTATGTGCAAGAGTAAAAGCTGTATTAAAAAGAACATCTAAAGATATAGAGGTTTTAAAAGTAAGAGATATTATTTACAAAGCAAATAATAAAAGATTTTATATTAATAATGAAGCTATTGATTTAACACATTTAGAACATGATTTACTCCTTGAGTTTATAAAAAATAAAGATATTTTAATGTCAAGGGAGCATTTATTAAATACTGTATGGGAAGATTCAATTGAAAAAAAACTAAAAACAGTAAATGTTGCAGTTAAAAGATTAAAAGCAAAAATAGACCCAAAGGGTGAAAAAGAGTATATAAAATCTATTAGAGGTGAGGGATATATCTTTTGTTAAAAATTCATCAACTTTTCTTAAGAACCTTTATTATTATATTTTTTCTTATATTTTTAAGTATTAGTTTCACTACTTACTTTTGGTCAAAAAATATCTATATGGAACAAATAGAAAAAAACCTTTCTCAAAATATTGATTCTATATCACTTGTACTAAATAATATTAAAGATATAGAAAAAATTGTAAACAAATTTAAAAACAAAACTAAGCTTAGAATTACAATAATTGATGAAAAAGGAAATGTTCTTACAGAAAGTGATAAAGATAAAGAATCTATGGATAATCACTTAAAAAGAGATGAAATAATTCATGCTAGGTATGATGATTATGGGAAAAGCATAAGATTTTCAGATTCAATAAATAAAGAGCTTTTGTATGTAGCAAAAAAAATTAAACTAAATGGTTCTACTTATTATATAAGACTTGCTGATTATACAGATAAAATTCAAGAAAATTTTTTTAATTTATCTTTTCACGTCATAGCAATAATTACAATATTTTTGATTTTAGCATTTTTTGCTACTTATTTTATTAGTATTAAAATAAAAAATGAAACAGATGCTATATTGAAATATTTAATTGATTTAAGTGATGGAAGACCAAACTATCAAATAAGTTCAAACTATACACAAGAGTTCAATAAAATAGCAAGATTTTTAAACAAAGTCTCTTCTAAACTTTCAAAAAAAGAGAAACAAAAATCAAAACAAACAGCAAAACTAAAACTTGCAAATAGACAAAAAGATGAAATAATTTCAGCCATATCCCATGAATTTAAAAACCCTATAGCAATTATTTCTGGATATAGTGAAACTTTATTAACAGATTTGGATTTACCTGAAAATATGAGAAAAAAATTTCTTCATAAAATTCAAACAAATGGTAATAAAATGTCACAAATAATCGATAAACTAAGATTATCATTAAAACTTGAAGAGGGTAAGCAACAAATCACAACACAAAGCTGTTCAATAAAAAAACTTTGTGCTTCTGTAGTATCTGATTTAAAAGATAAATATAAAGATCATGAAATTATTATAGAAGGAGAAGATGTAAATTTAAAACTTGATGAAACTTTGATGGAAATGGCAATATCAAACTTAGTGGAAAATGCGTTAAAGTATTCAGAAAATGATGTAATAATTAAAATCACATCCTCTTCAATAAGCATTATAGATAAAGGCATTGGAATAGATGAGAAAGAGTTAAGTTTGATTAATAGAAAATTTTATAGAGTATCAAAAAATGGATGGAATAACTCTTTGGGTCTTGGACTTTTTATCGTTCAATCTATCTTATCTTTACATAATTTTAGCCTTGAAATTAAAAGTAAACTTCATCAAGGTTCTGAATTTATAATAAAATATTAAAAATTACTTAATTTAAGTATTTTTTAAGTTTTATTAGACTATTATTTCACCTCATTAATCAAATCGGAGAAATAAATGAAATTTACTCAAATGGCAAAAGCTAACGAAATCGAGAGAGATTGGGTAGTAGTAGATGCAACTGATAAAGTATTTGGTAGAATTATTACTGAAGTTGCTACTATCTTAAGAGGTAAGCATAAACCATCTTACACTCCTCATGTAGATTGCGGAGATTACGTTATTATTATTAACGCTTCAAAAGCAAAATTTTCTGGAAATAAACTAGAAAGCAAAAATTATTATACTCACTCAGGATATTTTGGAAGTACAAAAACTCACAAAATGTCAGACATGTTTGAAAAAAACCCTGAGAAATTATATAAATTAGCTACTAGAGGTATGTTACCAAAAACAAAACTTGGTAAAGATATGTTAAAAAAATTAAAAGTATATGCAGGTTCTGAGCACCCTCATACTGCGCAAATTAAAGGATAAGACTAATGGCAAAAGTTTACGCAACAGGAAGAAGAAAATCAGCTGTAGCTAAAGTATGGCTAGAGAATGGTAATGGTCAACTTACAATCAACGGTCAATCTTTAGATGAGTGGTTAGGTGGTCTTGAATCAATTAAAAAAAGAGTTACACAACCATTAGAAGTATCAAAACAAGAAACTTCTGTAAATATCGTAGTTAAAACACTAGGTGGTGGATATTCTGCACAAGCAGATGCAGTAAGACACGGTATTTCAAGAGCTTTAGTTGCTTATGATGAGCAATTTAGAGCAATTTTAAAACCATATGGTTTATTAACAAGAGATGCAAGAAGCGTTGAGAGAAAAAAATACGGAAGAAAAAAAGCAAGAAAATCAGTACAGTTCTCAAAAAGATAATCTACTATTTTTACATGTTTTTACAAAGGAAGCAAATTACTTGCTTCCTTTTTTTATGCACTTTTTTAAGAAAAAACACTACAATACATTATGAAAAAAACAATTCTTTTAATTCTATTTAGTTTTAATTTTTTATTTGCAAGTATATTAAATCTATCTATTAGCTCAAGTCCTAGTAGATTAAATCCCATATTATCAAATGATACCGCAAGTAGTCAAATTAGCCAGTGGCTTTTTAATGGTTTATTAAAATATGATAAGCATGGAAATATTGTACCTGATATTGCAAAAAAATTCTATTTTCAAACTGATACTAAACTAATAATAGAACTAAAACAAGGTGTTCTTTGGCATGATGGAGTTGAAGTTACTGCAAAAGATGCTTTATTTACATATGAAACTATTAAGAATCCTAAGGTTTACACTTCAATTGCTTCAAACTATAAAAAAGTTAAAAGTGTAGAAGTTTTAGATAAATATAAACTACAAATAGAGTATAAAGAACCTTACTTTAAAGCTTTAGAAATTTGGTTAATTGGTCTTTTACCTTATCACCTTTTAAAAGATGAAAAAGATTTAATGACAAGTAAATTTAATAAAAATCCTATTGGAACAGGACCTTATAAACTAAATTCATTAAAAAACTCTTCAGATATTGTCTTAAATGCAAATGAAAAATACTTTGAAGGAAAACCTAAAATTGATAAAATTCATTATAAATTTTATCCTGATACAACAACATCATTTTTAATGTTAAAGCAAAAGAAATTAGATATTTCTTCTTTAACTCCTATTCAAATTGACAGACAAGTTAACAAAGAGTTTTATAAAAACTATCAAATAATTGAAGAGCCTGCATTTTCATATACATATATGGCATTTAATCTAAAAAATAAAAAATTTCAAGATATAAAAGTTAGAAGAGCACTCTCTTTAGCAATAAATAGACAAGAGATGGTTGATATTTTATTCTTTGGTCATGGTAAAGTTTGTAACGGTCCATTTTTACCTGGAACTTTTGCTTATGATGAATCTATTAAACCTATAAAACAAGATATAAAAAAAGCAAAAGAGTTATTAAAAGAAGCAGGTTATGACAAAAATAATCCATTGGAGTTTGAATTAACAACAAATACAGGAAATGATATAAGAATAAATGCAGCTCAAATTTTACAACATCAACTAAAAAAAGTAGGAGTGAAAGTTAAAATTAGAGTATTAGAATGGCAGGCTTTTTTAAATACAGTTGTTCATCCAAGAAAATTTGAAACACTTCTTCTTGCTTGGTCACTCCCTTTAATGCCAGATGCATATCCTATTTGGCATAGTAATTCACAAGAAATAGGAAGATTTAATTTTACAAGTTATGAAAATAATGAGCTTGATGAGTTAATAGAAAAAGGCGCTAAAACTATAAATAAAAAAGAACTCTCTAAGATATACAAAAAAATATTTAGACAAATAACCAATGATTTGCCTTATCTATTTTTATTTATACCAAATTCAATTACTGTTGTAAATAAAGATATTAAAAATATTGAACCAACTTTTTTAGGTATAATGCACAATCAAATTCATTGGGAAAAAATAAATAAGGAATAAATTTGAAAGAAAACAATATTATATTATTTGATTTAGATGGAACATTAATTGATTCAACTACTGCTATTATAAGCTGCTTTAGACATACATTTGAAGAACTTGAATATGATTTTCAAGGAGAAGATGAAGATATTAAAAAATTAATAGGTTATCCCCTTGATATTATGTATAAAGATTTAGGGGTTGATGATTTAAAAGTTTGGGATTTTGTTGACGCATACAAACAAAAATACAAAACTGTTTCAATAGAACAAACAAAACTTTTAGAAGAAGTAATAGAGTGCCTTGATTTTGCATCAAAATTTGCTAGACTTTCAATTGTTACTACAAAAACTGCTTTATATACAACTCCTTTATTAAAACACTTAAATATTTTAGACTATTTTGAGCACATAACAGGTAGAGAGAATGTAGAGAATCCAAAACCACATCCTGAACCAATTTTGAAAACTTTAGATTTAATGAATTATGATGAAAAAAAACATAATGTATGGATGATTGGAGATACAAAACTAGACTTAATTTGTGCACAAGAATCAAAAGTTAATTCTGTTGGTGTTTTATGTGGATATGGAAAAGAAGCAGAATTAAAAGAGTATACAAACTTTATTACTAAAAGTTCATTTGATGCTGTAAAACTAATAAGTAACATCTGTAAATAGTACTTTTAATTTAAACTTATTATTCTAGGAATTAATACTTTATTAAGTCAACTTTAATTATTATTTATAAAATTGATAGAATTTTAAGGATAGATAATGATAAAAAAATTTGCTACTATGGATGGGAATGAAGCTGCTGCACATGTTTCTTATGCTTTTACAGAAGTTGCGGGAGTATATCCTATCACACCTTCATCACAAATGGGTGATATAACTGAAAAATGGGCTACTCAAGGTAAAGAAAATCTTTTTGGATCTACAGTAAAAGTAATAGAGATGCAAAGTGAAGCTGGTGCTGCGGGAACTTTTCATGGTTCATTGCAAGTAGGAGCACTAACTACTACATATACAGCTTCACAAGGCTTGCTTTTAAAAATACCAAATATGTATAAAGTTGCTGGACAATTATTACCTGGAGTTATACATGTAAGTGCAAGAGCACTAGCTACTCATGCATTATCTATCTTTGGCGATCATCAAGATGTAATGAGTACAAGAGCAACAGGATTTGCAATGCTTGCAACTGGTTCTGTACAAGAAGTTATGGATTTAGGAGGTGTTGCACACTTAAGTGCCATAAAAGGAAGAGTTCCTTTTTTACACTTTTTTGATGGATTTAGAACTTCTCATGAAATCAATAAAGTTGAAGTAATGCCATATGAAGTATTTGATAAACTTCTTGATTACGATGCTGTACAAAAATTTAGAGATAGTTCACTTAATCCTGAATCACCAATTACTAGAGGAACAGCTCAAAATGATGATATCTATTTTCAAGGAAGAGAAGCAGCAAATAGATACTATAATGCACTTCCTGATATTGTAAATGAATATATGAGTGAAATATCTAAAGTTACAGGTAGAAACTATGCTCCTTTTACATATTATGGAGATGAAAATGCAACTGATGTTATTGTTGCAATGGGTTCAGTTACAGAAGCTATTAAAGAAACAATTGATTATTTAAGAAAAACAGAAAATAGAAAAGTTGGTCTTTTAAGTGTTCATTTATATAGACCATTTTCTGCAAAATATTTTATGAATGTTTTACCTTTAAGTGTTGAAAGAATATGTGTAATTGATAGAACAAAAGAGCCAGGAAGTTTAGCCGAACCACTATATCTTGATGTAAGATCACTATTTTATGGACAAAAAAATCAACCAAAAATTATTGGAGGAAGATATGGTCTTTCTTCTAAAGATGTACCACCAAACCAAATTATTGCACTTTTTGATAATTTAGCAAGTAATAAATCAAAGGATAATTTCACTGTTGGTATTATTGATGATGTAACAAATACTTCTATTGATGTAAAAGAGAATATTTCTGTTGTTGAAGATGTAACAGAATGTTTATTTTATGGGCTTGGAGCAGATGGAACAGTTGGTGCAAATAAGAACTCTGTAAAAATTATTGGTGATAAAACAGATCTTTATGCACAAGCATATTTTGCATATGATTCTAAAAAAAGTGGTGGATATACAAGATCTCACTTAAGATTTAGCAAAAATCCTATTAGATCAACTTATCTTGTATCAAATCCAAGCTTTGTAGCCTGTTCAAAAGAGGTTTACTTAGAACAATACGAAGTAGTTGATAAATTAAAAGATAATGGTACTTTTTTATTAAACTCAATTCATTCAAAGGATGAAATAGAGAATAAACTACCAAACAGAGTAAAAAAACTTCTTGCGGATAAAAATATAAACTTTTATATAATTAATGCAACAAGATTAGCCCATGATATTGGTTTAGGAAATAGAACAAATACTATTATGCAAGCAGCATTCTTTAAACTTGCAAATGTTATTCCATATGAAGAAGCAAAAGAGTATATGAAAGAGTATGCTAAAAAAGCATATGGAAACAAAGGTGAAGAGATAGTAAATATGAACTATCAAGCAATTGACCAAGGAGAACATGGAGTTGAAAAAGTAGAAGTAAAAAAAGAGTGGTCAAATCTTGAGGGCAGTTCTTTAACAATTAATTCAAAATACAATGGAAGTGAATATGTTGAAGGTTTTGCAAAGGTAGTAAATGCAGCAAAAGGTGATGAAATACCTGTATCTACTATTGTTGATCTTGGTATGGAGTGTGGAACATTTGAAAATGGTTCAACAAAATATGAAAAAAGAGGTATTGCAACAATGGTTCCAAAATGGAACAGCGATACATGTATTCAGTGTAATCAATGTGCTTTTGAGTGCCCACATGCAGTAATTAGACCTTTTTTAATGGATAAAGAAGAGTTTGAAAATGCACCTGAGGGAATAAAAAATCAAGCATTAGATGCAAAAGGCAAAGAGTTCAAAGAAAAAGATTTAAAATACAAAATTCAAGTCTCTATTTTAGACTGTACAGGTTGTAATATCTGTGTTGACATATGTCCTACAAAAGAGAAATCTCTTAAGATGGTACCATATAATGAAGAAGATGAAAATAATGAGCAAGAGAATGCTGATTACTTATTCAATGATGTATCTTATAAAGATTATTTAGTAGAAGCTTCTAATGTCAAAAATTCACAATTTGCACAACCATTATTTGAGTATCACTCAGCATGTCCTGGCTGTGGAGAGACTCCATACATTACCCTAGCAACACAACTATTTGGTGATAGAATGATGATTGCAAATGCAACTGGATGTTCATCAATTTATTCAGGTTCTGCTCCCTCAACACCATATACAAAAAATGAGAAAGGAGAAGGTCCTGCTTGGGCAAACTCACTTTTTGAAGACAATGCAGAGTTTGGTTATGGTATGCATGCTGCAATGGAAACTATTAGAAATAGGGTTGCACAAATTATGATTAAAACTATGGATAAAGTAAATAATCCTCTAAAAGTTCTATATAAAGAGTGGCTAGAAAATAAAAATAATGGGGCAAAAACTCAAGAAATAAGAGATAAACTTGTACCTCAATTAGAAGTTAATCAAGATTTAGAAGGAGTAAAAGAACTTTTAAATTTAAAAAAATATTTTGTTAAAAAGTCTCAATGGATGATTGGTGGAGATGGTTGGGCATATGATATTGGATATGGTGGTGTTGATCATGTTTTATCAACTGGTGCAAATGTTAATATCTTAGTAGTTGATACTGAAGTTTATTCAAATACAGGTGGTCAGTCATCAAAAGCTGCTCGTGCTGGTTCAATTGCAGATTTTACAAATGATGGTAAATCAAATGCTAAAAAAGATTTAGGTTATATCTCTATGACATATGGAAATATTTATATAGCACAAATAAACTCAAGAGCAAATCAAAAACAAGCACTTCAAGCCATGAAAGAAGCAGAAGAGTATGATGGGCCATCTTTAATTATTGCTTACTCTCCTTGTATCGCACATGGAATTCAAGGTGGATTAATGAAGTCAGTAGAACAAGGTCAACTTGCAACAGATAGTGGATACTGGCCAATTTATATATTTGACCCAAGAAAAATAAAAGAGGGTCAAAATCCTATTAAAATATTTGGGAAAAAACCTAAATGGGAAAAATATGAAGAGTTTTTATTAAGAGAGAATAGATATAGATCTTTAAAGAAACTAAATCCAGAACATGCAGACTTTTTACTTGAAAAAAATAAAAAAGATGCACAATATAGATATAGACAACTTCAAAGATGGGCAGCTATGGACTATAGTGATGAAGTTGAAGATTTAAAAGAAGAAAATGAGGTTTAAAACCTCTTCTTCTTATATTCTTTGAAAATATACTACTTATTAATACTAATCACTCATTTACCTTTATTTAGCTAAAATTCAAATTATAATTAAATTTGAAAGGTTTAAAATGCCATTATTAGATAGTTTTAGAGTTGATCATACAATTATGCCAGCACCTGCTGTTAGAGTTGCAAAAACAATGAAATCACCAGCTGGGGATGTTATAACAGTATTTGATTTAAGATTCTGTGTTCCAAATGAGAAAATGCTAGGAGAAAAAGGTATTCATACATTAGAACATCTTTTTGCAGGTTTCATTAGAAGTCATTTAAACTCAGATAAAGTAGAAATTATTGATGTTTCACCTATGGGATGTAGAACTGGTTTTTATATGAGTTTATTAGGTAGCCCAAGTGAAGAAGAAGTTGCAACTGCATGGAGAAAATCTATGGAAGATGTTTTAAAAGTAAAATCTCAAAATGATATTCCAGAATTAAATAAATTTCAATGTGGTACATATAAAATGCACTCACTAGATGAAGCAAAACAAATAGCTCAAGATATTATAGATTCAAAAATTGGAGTAATGTCAAACAAAGAGTTATTCTTACCAGAAGATAAACTAAAAGAGCTAGAAGTATAGTGTACTCACTTGTAACTACAAAAGATGGCTCAAACACTCTTTATTCAAAAGAGTATAAACAGCATTATCATAATATAGATGATGGTGCTGTTTTTGAAACTTTATCAAAACATGTAATTCCTGCATTTACTTTTCATAAACAAAAAGATCAAGTAAATATTTTAGATATATGTTTTGGACTTGGATATAATACATTAGGAACTATTTATTATATTAAAAATAATAACATAAATAGTAAAATCAATATTTATTCACCTGAACTAGATAAAAAACTAATTAAAAGCTTAGAAAACTTCATATATCCCAAAGAGTTTGATATATTAGTTCCTATAATAAAACAATTATGTAAAAATCTTTATTATAAGGATGAACAAATTGAAATAAGACTTTACATAGGTGATGCAAAAAATTATTTAAAAAATTTAGATATTAAATTTGATATAATCTACCAAGATGCATTTTCAAGCGATGTAAATTATGAACTTTGGACTAAGGAGTATTTTCAATTACTATACAACTTATCAAAAGAAGATACTATTATTACTACATACTCTATTGCAACACCTGTTAGATTATCTATGTATGAAGCTGGTTTTAAGATATATGAATATATTCCTTTAAAAAGAAAACAAACATTAGCATTTATCTCTTATCAAAATATTTTAGGAAAATATGTTGATATGAAATTAAAAAAAATTAATAACCCTAAGGCAAAAGCTCTTTATGATAGATAACCTATTCTGCTAGGTTATCCAAAATATATTTTTGCAAATCTTTCTTTTGTAGTTCTAATTTATTTGATTGCTGAAAAATCTCATTTATTTTTTTATTATACTCTTCATATGGGAAAAAAGGAAAATGTATTTGCCAACCTTTTTTTATTTGACTTAGTGCTACTTGATCAACTAGCCATACCCTAAAGAAGTTAAAAAAAATAAAAATAACAGCTGTTAAAAGCATTGCAACTATTATTGATACATGAGGATCTAAATTCGCAAATAAGTTATGTGTTATAGTTGTAAAAGGTACTGTAAATAAAATAACTAAAGATATATATACTAAATATGCTCTAGCAACTTTTAACCTAAAACCAAGTTTTACTGGATCCACATGCAGTTTTTCTAAATATTGTGAATTCGCAATTAATAAATCTTTTAATAATATAGGTTGTTTAGATACAGTAAATACATAGTCTATAATCTTTTGCTTTAAAGATAATAGCATTTAAATTCCTTATTTTAATGTTTAAGTATTTTATCGAAATTTAGTTAATAATATATTAATAGTCAAAGTTAAAGTAAATGTAAGGCAGAATAAGCAATAAATAAAGCGAAGGCAAAAAAAAAGCCCACAACTAAGATAACTTAAATAAGTTAAAATAGATAAGGGCTTGTAAAAACTCAAGAGCTGGCAGAGGCCTACGTTTCCACACCTGAAAGGTGCAGTATTATCAGCGCAGAAGTGCTTGACTTCCAGGTTCGGTATGGATCTGGGTATTTCCACTTCGCTATATCCACCAGCAATATGAGTATACAATGAATTTTATTATTCACTCTATACTCATATTTTGAGTATATTAATGTTAAAGTCTCTTTGAACACAACTTTAGTAAACTTAATAAGATAGTAAACCAAGTATAATAATAAGCCGAACGATCTATTAGTACTAGTCAGCTAAACATATCTCTATGCTTACACATCTAGCCTATCAACCAGTTAGTCTTACTGGGATCTTCAGGGAAAGTTCATCTTGAAGTTGGCTTCGAGCTTAGATGCTTTCAGCTCTTATCTCATCCGTACGTAGCTACCCAACGATGCTCTTGGCAGAACAATTGGTACACCAGTGGTACGTTCATCCCGGTCCTCTCGTACTAGGGACAAATCTTCTCAACTTTCCTACGCCCACGGAAGATAGGGACCGAACTGTCTCACGACGTTCTGAACCCAGCTCGCGTACCGCTTTAAATGGCGAACAGCCATACCCTTGGGACCTGCTCCAGCCCCAGGATGCGATGAGCCGACATCGAGGTGCCAAACCTCCCCGTCGATGTGAGCTCTTGGGGGAGATCAGCCTGTTATCCCCGGCGTACCTTTTATCCTTTGAGCGATGGCCCTTCCACTCAGAACCACCGGATCACTATGACCGACTTTCGTCTCTGCTCGAGTTGTCTCTCTCACAGTCAAGCTAGTTTATGCCATTATACTCATCAGGCGATTTCCATCCGCCTTGAACTAACCTTTGTAAGCCTCCGTTACTTTTTAGGAGGCGACCGCCCCAGTCAAACTACCCACCAGACATTGTCCTGATACAAGTTTATTGTACGCAGTTAGTAACTCAAATATTCAAGGGTGGTATCTCAAGGATGGCTCATACTCTACTTGCGTCTAGTAATCAAAGCCTCCCACCTATCCTGCACATGAATATCCAAGCTACAGTGTCAAGCTGTAGTAAAGGTGCACGGGGTCTTTCCGTCTTTCCGCGGGTAGGAGGAATTTTCACCTCCACTACAATTTCACTGGATCCCTGGTTGAGACAGCTCCCATCTCGTTACGCCATTCATGCAGGTCGGTATTTAACCGACAAGGAATTTCGCTACCTTAGGACCGTTATAGTTACGGCCGCCGTTTACTCGGGCTTCGATCAAATGCTTCGCTTACGCTTACATCATCAATTAACCTTCGAGCACCGGGCAGGCGTCACACCTTATACATCCACTTACGTGTTAGCAAAGTGCTGTGTTTTTGGTAAACAGTCGGGAGGGACTCTTTGTTGCAACCTCTTAGGCTTTTGAGAGTAAATCTCTATACCAAAGTAGGCACACCTTATACCGAAGATACGGTGCTAGTTTGCAGAGTTCCTTAACCAGGGTTCTTCCACGCGCCTTAGAATACTCATCCCACCTACCTGTGTCGGTTTACGGTACGGGCAACAATTAATATACTTAGTGGCTTTTCTTGGCACGACAGTATCATCGATTCTAAACGCTCTCCGAAGAGATTGTTCAGCCTATCAGATCTCGGTCTCTTGTAATCCGGATTTACCTAAATTACAACCTACGTCCTTCGACCCACTATTCCATCAGTGAGCTCGATTAACTCTATGCGTCCCCACATCGCGCTTAATTGTTGGTATTGGAATATTAACCAATTTCCCATCGTCTACCCCTTTCGGACTCGACTTAGGACCCGACTAACCCTACGATGACGAGCATCGCGTAGGAAACCTTGGGTTTTCGGCGTTAAGGATTCTCACCTTAATTATCGCTACTCATGCCTGCATGCTCACTTCTATCCGCTCCACTGCTCCTTACCGGTACAGCTTCGACGCTGAATAGAACGCTCTCCTACCACTCATAATAAATTATGAATCTAAAGCTTCGGTGTACATCTTAGCCCCGTTATATTTTCCGCGCAGAATCACTAGACCAGTGAGCTGTTACGCTTTCTTTAAAGGATGGCTGCTTCTAAGCCAACCTCCTGGTTGTCACAGTAACTCCACATCGTTTTCCACTTAGATGTAACTTTGGGACCTTAGCTGTTAGTCTGGGTTGTTCCCCTCTCGACATAGGATTTTATCACCCTACGCCTGACTCCCTAGCTTACACATGTAGTATTCGAAGTTTGATAGGGTTTGGTACCGCGGTAAGCAGCCCTAGCCCATTCAGTGCTCTACCCCTACATGCTACTACTAGAGGCTATACCTAAATATATTTCGGAGAGAACCAGCTATCACGAAGTTTGATTGGCCTTTCACCCCTATCCACAGGTCATCCGGGGGCTTTTCAACGCCCATCGGTTCGGTCCTCCACTGGCTCTTACACCAGCTTCAACCTGCCCATGGATAGATCACTTCGTTTCGGGTCTGCAGCATCTGACTAATTCGCCTTTTAAGACTCGCTTTCGCTACGGCTTCGTACTTGACTTAACCTTGCCAGATACCACAACTCGCAGGCTCATTATGCAAAAGGCAGTCCATCACCCTGTGAATAAATTCACATAGGGCTCTGAATGATTGTAAGCTAATGGTTTCAGGTTCTATTTCACTCTCCTCGCTGGAGTACTTTTCACCTTTCCCTCACGGTACTTGTTCACTATCGATCTGTAAGTAGTATTTAGGGTTGGAGGGTGGTCCCCCCGGATTCAGACAAAATATCACGTGTTCCGTCCTACTCAGGATACCATTAGAGCTATTGATAATTTCGTATACAGGAGTTTCACCCTCTTTGCTATACCTTTCCAGATATTTCTACTATTATCTTTAGTCTCATATTATGGTCCTTCAACCCCCTATGCAAGCATAGGGTTTGCCCTTCTCCCATTTCGCTCGCCGCTACTTTGGGAATCTCTTTTGATTTCTCTTCCTATGGTTACTGAGATGTTTCACTTCACCACGTTAGCCCCCATTTCTGGGTAATATATATCTCTATATATTGGGTTGTCCCATTCGGATATTCACGAATCAATGCTTCTTGACAGCTCCTCGTGACTTTTCGCAGTCTAGTACGTCCTTCTTCGCCTCTTACAGTCTAGGCATCCACCATTAGCCCTTAATAGCTTATTTTTTTAATTAGATCTTACTCTAACCTTTTTTGATAATTATTCCTTGGCTACTATCTTATTAAATTTAATAAAATAGTTGTGTTCTTCTTTTCTTTCTTGAAATTGCTTTCTTTTCTTAGAAAAATTTTTGACTTTAACATTATATTTTTAAATAACTTCTTTAATCTTCTCATCTCTGAAAAAATTAAATATAAATCCAATATTTATTGAACTTATATTTAACTTCTTCTTGTTTGTTGGTGGAGAATAGCGGGATCGAACCGCTGACCTCCTGCGTGCAAGGCAGGCGCTCTCCCAGCTGAGCTAATTCCCCAACTTTTTAATCTCTTCTTTTAAGATTATTTAATCATGGTGGGCCTACCAGGACTTGAACCTGGGACCTCACGATTATCAGTCGAGCGCTCTAGCCAGCTGAGCTATAGGCCCTCTCACCTATCTTTTAAATAACCTTTATAAACTGAATATATATTGACTTTGATTAAGAGTTTTGACTCTCTTAATCTTTTCTCTGAAAGGAGGTGATCCAACCGCAGGTTCTCCTACGGTTACCTTGTTACGACTTCACCCCAGTCGCTAATTCCACTGTGGAGGGTAGCTATCTTAGCATCCCCGCTTCGAGTGAAATCAACTCCCATGGTGTGACGGGCGGTGAGTACAAGACCCGGGAACGTATTCACCGTAGCATTGCTGATCTACGATTACTAGCGATTCCAACTTCATGTAGTCGAGTTGCAGACTACAATCCGAACTGGGAGGTATTTTTTAGATTTGCTCCACATCACTGTATCGCTGCTCTTTGTATACCCCATTGTAGCACGTGTGTAGCCCTGGTCGTAAGGGCCATGATGACTTGACGTCGTCCTCACCTTCCTCCTACTTGCGTAGGCAGTCTCATTAGAGTTCTCACCCGAAGTGTTAGCAACTAATGACGAGGGTTGCGCTCGTTGCGGGACTTAACCCAACATCTCACGACACGAGCTGACGACAGCCGTGCAGCACCTGTATATAAGTTTCTGCAAGCAGACACCCATCTATCTCTAAATGGTTCTTACTATGTCAAGACCAGGTAAGGTTCTTCGCGTATCGTCGAATTAAACCACATGCTCCACCGCTTGTGCGGGTCCCCGTCTATTCCTTTGAGTTTTAATCTTGCGACCGTACTCCCCAGGCGGTACACTTAATGTGTTAACTGCATTACTGCTATGTCGAGCATAGCAACAACTAGTGTACATCGTTTAGGGCGTGGACTACCAGGGTATCTAATCCTGTTTGCTCCCCACGCTTTCGCGTCTCAGCGTCAGTTATGTTCCAGTAGATCGCCTTCGCAATCGGTATTCCTTCTGATCTCTACGGATTTTACCCCTACACCAGAAATTCCATCTACCTCTCCCATACTCTAGATAGACAGTTTCAAAAGCAGTTCAATAGTTAAGCTATTGGATTTCACTTCTGACTTATCTATCCGCCTACACGCTCTTTACGCCCAGTGATTCCGAGTAACGCTTGCACCCTCCGTATTACCGCGGCTGCTGGCACGGAGTTAGCCGGTGCTTATTCATATAATACCGTCATTATCTTCTTATATAAAAGGAGTTTACGCACCGAAATGTGTCATCCTCCACGCGGCGTTGCTGCATCAGGGTTTCCCCCATTGTGCAATATTCCCCACTGCTGCCTCCCGTAGGAGTCTGGACCGTGTCTCAGTTCCAGTGTGACTGATCATCCTCTCAAACCAGTTAAGCGTCATTGACTTGGTGAGCTATTACCTCACCAACTATCTGATACTGTACAGGCCGATCTTCAAGCTATAAATATTTCCCTTGCATACTTTCGCATTAAAGGCATATGGGGTTTTAGCAGACGTTTCCATCTGTTATCCCCCTCTTGAAGGCACGTTACCTATATATTACTCACCCGTGCGCCACTTAGCTGACAGATTAGCAAGCTAATCCCGTTCTCGTTC
This sequence comes from Malaciobacter canalis, assembly GCF_008000835.1. Classification (GTDB taxonomy): domain Bacteria; phylum Campylobacterota; class Campylobacteria; order Campylobacterales; family Arcobacteraceae; genus Malaciobacter; species Malaciobacter canalis. The sequence continues at coordinate 226,326 of NZ_CP042812.1, read as the reverse complement.
GACTTGCATGTGTTAAGCACGCCGCCAGCGTTCACTCTGAGCCAGGATCAAACTCTCCATAAAGTGTTTGTTCTCTGACTAATTATGTATTTCTATACAAAATTAATTACTCATTGTTTTATCATACTTTATGTATGATATTATAGACGAAGAATTTGTATTCTTCTTATTTTTTTGTCATATATATATTCAGTTTATAAAAGTTACTTCTCTTACAAACTTACTTTGTGTTAAAGAACTCAATCTCATCTTTAGCTCTCAATCTCTTGTTTGCCTCAGCGAATTTGGACGGGAATTATAGACAAATCTTGCCCCTTTGTCAAGGGTTTAAACTTAATGCAGGCTTAAATTTTTGATATTTTTATTATTTGTTTTTCAAAATGTTTTTTTATTCTTATTTTTATAGCTTAAGAGGTACTTTTACAGTAAACCAAGCTCCTATATAACTTTTATTATTATATGTAAAGTGTTTATTTTTAATTGTGATTTCTCCATACATATGTTTTGTAATAATCTCTTGACTCATATAAAGACCTATTCCTGTTCCTTGAGATTTATGCTTTGTTGTAAAATATGGTTCAAAAATTCTATCAATAATTGATTCATCTATTCCACCAGCGTTATCTTTTATACTTATAATTAAAAAATCTTCTTTTTTATAAATATCTACAAAAATATATCTTTCATCAAGATTGTTATTAGTTTCTAATGCATCTTTTGAATTATTTAAAATATTAATAATTACTTGAATTAATTCACTATCTAATCCAAGCAAATCTATGCTTTCAATATTTTCAATGAATTTTATATTTAAATTTTTATATTTTGAGTTAATAATATCTAATGTTTTTGTATATACTGTCTTAATATTAAACTTAACTATATTTTTATTTGGTTCATAAAAATTTTTAAAATCTTCTATTGTTTTAGATAAGTATTGTGCAGTATCGTTTATTGTATCCATTGATTTGATTAAAAACTCATCTTTTAGTATTTCAGCTTTTTTTTGCATAACAATACCACTTGATGTTGTAGAGATAATAGATAAAGGTTGCCTCCACTGATGTGCAATATTTTCAAGCATCTCACCCATTGCAGCCATCTTAACTTGTTGAGATAATAATCTATCTTTTTCTCTATTATTTTGAACTTCTTCTTCTACTCTTTTTTCTAATGACTCATTTAATCTTTTTAACTCTATTGTTTTTTCATCTACTTTGTCTTTTAATACACTATTTACTTTATTTAATAATCTTTGTCTATATAATAAGATAATTAATATTGTTACGAAAAATAGAAGTATTTTCCATAGTAGTGAATAATCGAAATTATTTTTAAACTCTATACTTATCCACTTATTTACAATTTTTTGTTTTGCAAAATCATCAATGGAATTAATAGACTTATTTAAAATATTTAGTAAAAAATTATCATCTTTTCTTACTGCAAAATATAATGGCAAATTCTCTTTTAATTTTCCTGAAATTTTAAGTTCAGTTAAAAAATTCTCTTGTATCTCATTTGAGATTGCTGTAATAGTATCTATTTGTGCAAATAGTTCATTTCTTGATACTTTTTTTAAACCCTCATTTATATTATTTACTTCAACAATATCTAAATATGGATAATGTTTTTTTAAAAAGTCAATAAAGGTAATATCTTTTACAACTCCAATTTTTTTATTTTTCAATGAAGATATATTATCAATAAAAGAAACTTTATCTTTTGTTGCAAAAACCAGTGGAATATCAATATATCTTCTTGTAAAATTTAGTCTATTTTTTATTTTTAATGATGTTGAAGCTGTTGATATAATATCACACTCATTTGAAGATATAGACTCAATTGTTTCTTTCCAATTTTTTTTTGTTATTAAATTAAATTCTAAATTACTATTTTTTCTTACTAAATCTAAAAAATCTTTTAATATTCCTGTATACTCTTTATTAGAGTTATGATTTAAAGAGATTAAGCTAGGATTGATACAAACATTAATTGCACTTCTATTTTTTATATAATTTTTTTCACCTTTAGTAAAAAGTGTATAATTATCATCATAAATAAAATCATCAATTAAAATTGGATTTTTAGCTAATCCCATCACATTATATAAATCAAAAATTCTTTGAACTTTTTCTTTTTTTATTTCACCTAAGTTCGAATTCATATAATATGCAAGTTTTTTTAACTCTCTTCCTTCATAAATTAATGCATCTAAAGGTATATTTTGTTCATTATATTTTTTATAAATCAAGTTTGCAGCTTCATGAATATGTGAAAAAGCATATTCCCATCCTCTTAAAGAAGCATTTTTAAAATCAATAACTCTTTGTTCATTATTTTTTATTTCATCAGTATTCGTAAATAAAAAATCACTGTACATATCAAAACCATAATCTTTTGGGTAAAAAACATTATATCCAATACCCATTTTTTGCAATTCATATGGTGTTTTAGAGATATAAGCTGAAATCACATCTGTATTTTTATTTACTAAATCCATAATATCATGAGTATGTTTTAAAAAGTTTAGTCTATTAAAATCGATATTTTGTGAGCTAATCATTGCCTTAAGCGATACTTCACTAGAATCATCAATTGTAGTCATAATTTTTTTATTATTAAAATCACTAATAGAGTTTATACCTGTGTTATCTAAAGATAGTAAAATTAAAGGAGATGCTTGAAATATGGCATATAAAGCTATTATATTTTTATTATTACTTTTTTCTAAGAGTAAGGTTTCTCTTCCAACACCAAATGTTGCTTTCTTTGAATCTACTTCATTTGGAACATTTATATTAAAATCAAAATTTCTAATTTCTACATCTAAGCCAACATCTTGATAAAATCCTTTCTCTTTTGCAATATAATATCCTGCAAATTGAAACTGATTAAACCATGATAACTGTAAAGAAACTTTTTCTAAATCTTTAGCATACAAATTTATGCTAAGTAAAAAAACTATTAAATAAAAGATTTTTTGCAAATTGATACCTTAATTTAAATTGATTTAAGTATATCTAATTTTGAATGAATTTTTCTTAAGAATTGAGTATGGATGGGGTAGTAGGATTCGAACCTACGAATGACGGCACCAAAAGCCGTTGCCTTACCACTTGGCGATACCCCAATATAAGTGGAGCTGGTGATAGGAGTCGAACCTACGACCTGCTGATTACAAATCAGCTGCTCTAGCCAACTGAGCTACACCAGCACTTATAGTGGTGTCAAGAGGGAGACTTGAACTCCCGACCTCCGGCTTATGAGACCAGCGCTCTAGCCAGCTGAGCTACCTTGACATATTTATTAAGTTTGACTACTAAATTTGGTTGCGGAAACAAGATTTGAACTTGTGACCTTCGGGTTATGAGCCCGACGAGCTACCTGACTGCTCTATTCCGCGTTATGATATTTATGGAGCGGGAGACGAGACTCGAACTCGCGACAATCTGCTTGGAAGGCAGAAGCTCTAGCCAACTGAGCTACTCCCGCATAAATAATTTGAAACTTTCACATGGAGCGGGAGACGAGACTCGAACTCGCGACAATCTGCTTGGAAGGCAGAAGCTCTAGCCAACTGAGCTACTCCCGCATAAAAATGCGAATGAAATTATAATTAAAATAACTTAAAATAAAATAATGGAGCGGGAGACGAGACTCGAACTCGCGACAATCTGCTTGGAAGGCAGAAGCTCTAGCCAACTGAGCTACTCCCGCAACTGGTGGGTCATGGAGGACTCGAACCTCCGACCACTCGGTTATGAGCCGAGTGCTCTAACCAGCTGAGCTAATGACCCAATTCCATTATCTATTTTTATGGCGGACAGAGAGGGATTCGAACCCTCGGTACCGTTGCCAGTACGCTTCCTTAGCAGGGAAGTGGTTTCAGCCAGCTCACCCATCTGTCCAATTTACAATTTTTGATTACCTCAAAAACTGGACGAGAATTATAATGCTTAGTGACTTAAAAAACACTTAAATTAAGTCGTTTTATTTAATTACTTATAAATTCAAGTGTTTTTTATATATTTAAATAGTATTTATGATCTTTTCTACTATCTCTTTTGGTGTTGCTGATTTATAAATTGGTCTACCAACAACAATAAAATCAACAAGTTCTTCTTTAGCTTTTATAATATCTGCAACTCTTTTTTGATCCCCAGAATCTTCACCAAAAGGTCTTATTCCTGGACATAAAGTTATAAAATCTTCTGAAGTACTTGATTTTATATCTTTACTTTCATATGCTGAGCAAACTACACCATCAAGTCCAGAATCAAATGAATCAATAGCAAACTTTCTAGCTTTAGTATCAATATCTTCATTATATACAGCTCTAAAATTATCATTATCAAATGAAGTCAAAGCTGTTACAGATAAAACAAGTGGTCTATTTGGAATATATTTAATTCTATTCATTACTTCTTTCATAGCAACTTTTCCAGCACTTGCATGAACATTAAACATATCAATAAGTCCAAATTTTGAAATATCTTCAGCTGCATCGGCCATAGTATTAGGGATATCATATAATTTTAAATCAAGAAAGATTTTAAAATCTTTATTGATTTTTTTTATCTCTTCTAAAAAAGATTTTCCATCTCTTAGATAAGTTCTAAATCCTATTTTTAACCAAATCTCTTTATTTAATTCATTACTATTTATGTTTCTTACTAAATCTAAATTCTGTTTTGCAGTAGGTAAATCTAAAGATATACATAATTTCACTATTTTTGCCTTTTAACTTTATCTAAAACACCATTTATAAATTTTGGTGCATTATCACTTGCAAGTCTTTTTGATAACTCTATTGCTTCATTTATAATAATTGGTTTATCTAACTCACCAAATAAAGTTTCATAAACTGCAAGTCTTAGTATTGCTTTTTCTACATTTCCTAAATCAAGGATTTTACCTTGATTTAAATGTGATTCAATCTCTTTATCAATTTCATCTAAATTATCAATTACACCATTAAAAAGATTTAATGCAAAAGTTTTTTGCTTATTTCTTATTTTTTTATCTTCTAATATCTCATCAATAAAGTTTATTATTCCTTCATTACCTAAATCAACTGCATATAATAAACCTATTACTGATTCTCTTGCTTGTGTTCTTGTAGCCATTACTTTCCTAACTCGTTATATAAGTCTAACATTTCAATGATTGTTATCATTGCTTCTGAACCTTTGTTTCCAACTTTAGAACCAGCTCTTTCAATAGCTTGTTCAATTGTATCTGTAGTTAAAACTCCATTTGATACAGGCTTACCATATTGTAGTGTTACAGTTGCTATACCTTTTGTTGCTTCTGCTGAGATATAGTCAAAATGAGGAGTTGCACCTCTAATTACTGCCCCAACACAACATACAGCATCATACTTACCACTTTTTAATGCTTTTTCTAATGCAAATGGAATTTCAAATGCACCAGGAACTAATAATAAATCTAAATTCTCTTCATTTCCACCATGTCTTATAAATGCATCTTTTGCACCCTCAACCAATCTATCAGTAATAATATGATTAAATCTTCCGTTAATAATCGCAACTTTTTCATTGCCATTAAGTCTTAGTTTACCTTCTATAACATTCATCTTTACTCCAATTTTATAGCTATGTTTAACTATTTATATTATTTCATATTTTGCGATTATATCTAAAATAAAATTAAGAAATTAAAGCTTTAATTTTTTAAAGCTTTTTTTATTGCAAAAATATCTTCAACTGTTTTATAAAGTTCATCAATTTGAAGCATATTTGGTCCATCACTTTTAGCCACTGATGGATTAGTATGTGTTTCAAAAAAGAAGCCATCAACACCAACACTAGCAGCTGCTCTTGCCATATGTGGTACAAATTTTGAGTTACCACCTGTAGTTCCACCTGTACTTGGTATTTGAACAGAGTGTGTTGCATCAAAAATCACAGGGGCATATTCTCTCATTAGTATTAAATTTCTCATATCAACGACTAATGCTCCATAACCAAATGTATTTCCCCTTTCACATAACCAAACACCATTTTCTTTGGAAGTCTCATAGTTTATAGTATTAACACCTCTTGTTTGTAAAACCTTTTCAACAGGATGTTTCATAGCATCAGCTGCTAAAAATTGACCTTTTTTAATATTAATTTTACAGTTTGTTTTTGCAGCTTCTATTAAAAGATCAGTTTGTCTACATAAAAAAGCTGGTATTTGTAAAATATCCATAACTTCAGAAGCTGGTTTAGCTTGATAAGATTCGTGAATGTCTGTAATAACTTTATATCCAAACTCTTTTTTCACCTCTTCAAATATTTTAAGCCCTTCATCTAATCCAGGACCTCTATAAGAACTAATACTTGTTCTATTTGCTTTGTCAAATGAAGCTTTGAAATAAAACTCGACTCTTTTATCTTCACTTAGTGGTTTTAAACTCTCTGCAATTTTCATTATTGTATCTCTATCTTCTAATACACATGGTCCTGTTAAAATAATCATTTAAATAATCCTTTAAAAATAGTTCTTTTTTCTTTTCCTGTTAAAGCATAGTAAAATTCATAAATATTTTGAGCTATATACTCCATATCATTTTTTGCATGTTCATCACAAGCAAAAAGAATTTTATCATCAAATTGTAATTTTGTATCCCATGATGGAAGTAAAATCTCTTCTTTATTTCTTAATATCAGCAAAGGCACAACATTATTTCTTTGTTCTTTATTATGTAATGATACACTAAATATTTTTAACTCTATCTCTTTTTTTATTTTTAAATATCTTGCAATTTCTGGTGCTTTTTCAAAATCTAATTCAAGTTCAAATAGAAGTGGGTTTTCATCTATTGTTTCAAAAAGTCTTCTAACTAACTTTGCAGCCCAAGTTTCATCTTTTTCAGAAACAATTCTACTAAATAGATCAGAAAGAGGATTTATTAAAGCATTGGTTGTTTTATTAATTAAAATTTTAGCTGGCATAAAAATATGGTCAATATTTGCACTTTTAAAAATTGAGAAATCTTCCATCTCATTTTCTCTTACAATTGTCATTATTTTTGGATTTAGTTTTTTTGCAGTAGCTAAAATTGATAAATTTGTTGTATCATTATTTGTTGCTGCTATTATTGCAACTGCATTTGTTACTCCAATTTCCAATAAAGTATCTTTATCATCAGCATTTGCATAAGTTAGTTTTGTAAAACTATTATTCTTAAACTCTACATTCTTCTTTTCTATTTCTATAAAATGGGCTTCTATATTATTTGTTTTTAATTTTTCATAAACGCTTTGCCCCATTCTTCCAAAACCACAAATTATATATTTGCCCTTAGGAAAAAGAGGTAAAGAAGAGTTTAAAGTATCAACTTTAAATAACCATTTTTCTAATTTTAGTAAATTAGGAGCAGTTAATGCCATGTTTATCTCTTTTGCTATTATTGAAAATGGATTTGCCACAATTTCAACATCTAAATCTTTTAGATTTTCTGTATGATTTTCAGTAGTTGATTTTATAACTAATTTTACATTTTTATTTAATAGTTTTGAAGTTAATGCAATTCTTAAGTTTAAAGAATCGTCTTCAAAAAGAGCCACTAAGCCTTTACAATTTATTTTTTTGATTCCTGCTTCTTCTAATGACTTTGAACTATGTGCATCACCCATTAGTACAGGTACAGTAGGAGTAAAGTTCTCTAATAAAAGCTCATTACTTTTAGCTACACCTTTTTCAATTACAACAGCTCTAATATCTTGAGCTATTGCTCTTTTTATTATTTCACTAGTAATTTGATTATAGCCTAATATTATTATAAACTTTTGTTTTATATTTTTAATTTGTCGTCTAAATCTACTTTTTTCAATCTCTTGTAAAAATAGTTTATCTTGTAAAAGTCTAACTAAAGAACCAATACCATAAAACCATCCAATTACTGTAATATAAATTGAAAAACTCACCCAAATTCTTTGAGCGTATGTAAACTCATAAGGAGTTTCTCCAAATCCTATTGTAGTTGCTGTATAACTAACAAAATAAAAAGCATCAAAAATAGACATATGGTAAGGATTACCACTTGGATCCTTACCTTCGATTAAAACTAAGCCAGTTATTGCTATTGTATAGGCTACAATAATCACTAAAAAAGGCACTCTCATTCGATAAAGAATGATAAATAAAGAACTATTCTTCACTTTTAAACCTATCTTTTAGATTTTATTGTTTCACCAACATATAATGTAACAGAAGTAATATTTGCAAGTAATGCTCCACCTGATAAAGAGATAATCATTCCAACAATTTCTCTATCTATTGTATAAGCATATTCTGCAACTGTCCAAATAACTGCTGCACTAATTAATTGAATATCAGCAACTAGTGATGTTGCTAGTAAAACTGAACCCATTTGTGTTTTATCACCAAGTTTTAATGTTGTTGCAATAATGTTAATAATAATAGCTGCAAATAGTTCATATTTGCTATGCATTTCCAAAGAGTCCATATCACCATAAAAAAAACCAAAATTTACAGTCATAGCTAAAATAATAAAAAAACCTGCAATAACTTTATCTAAGTTCATGATATTCATCTCCCAAATCTTTTCCTATATCAAGTCTTCGTTTAAATACATCATCAATATTATCATGTACTTTTGAATCTTTATCAAGGAAAATCAATCTATGTTTATTTAATTGACTTACATTTTTAAGTCCCATTACTGCTAAAAGACCTCTCACGCCTTTTAGCAAGTTATTATGGTAATCCCTTACATATTTTGCATGTTTATAAACAAAATATTTTTTTCTTTTACTTTTATCTTGAGTAGCAAGACCTACTGGACACTCATGACCATTTGTTCCAGAACAATATCTAGCTCTAATACACCCTGCACTCATCATAAAACCTCTTGCAATTTGAACAAAATCTGCACCTAAAGATAAAATAATGATTAAATCATCTGGAGTTAAAACTTTACCGCTAGCAACTAGTTTTATTTTATCTCTTACATCATAATCTCTTAGGATTTTATCAACTAAATATATAGAGTCTCTTGCATTAAGACCTATTCTTTCCATCATCTCAATTGGAGCAGTTGCACTTCCTCCACTTCCTCCATCAATAGATATAAAATCTGGATATGCATCATTGCCTGCATCAACTCTTTTTTTAATCTCTTTTGCATATGGTTCAATATTTTCTATATCAGAAATAACTATTTTAATACCAACTGGTTTCTCAGATAACTCTTGAAGTTTACCAACAAAATCAAATAACTCTTCAACACTATTTGCATAAGGAAATCTGTTTGGAGAAAATAAATCTTTATGTGCTTCAACATTTCTATAATAAGCTATTGCTGGGCTTACTTTATCTGCAATTAATTTTCCTCCAGTTTGTTTTGCCCCTTGTGCCATTTTAATTTCAGTCATTTTACAAAATCTCATAGTTTTTTGATATCTATCTGGATCAAAATTACCTTGTTTATCCCTAGCTCCATACAAACCTGAACTTAACTGCAATATAATATCAGGCATATCTTGGGGAACTTCTTTTGGAAAGCTTTCTAATGGTGCTTCCCAATTTGGTCTATGAAATATTTCTGATTTTAAATCAAAAACATAAGTTTCAGCTTCTGGATCTTTTTTAAATACTAAACTTCTATATGCATCTGCTGCCATTGCACCATTAAATAATTTTTGTACTATCTTTTTGCAAACTCTTTGAAAAATATTTCCATGAACCACAGTCATATAATCAGGTTTATAATTTCTATGTGTAACAAAAAAGTTTGATGTTAATCCACCCTCACCTGAATTAATTGGAAAATTTCCCATAAAAGAGCCTCTTACAAAAGCTCTTGTACCCTCAGGTGAGATAGAACCATCACTCATTGCACTTCTTGCAATAATTGATTTTGCATGATATGGATATTTTCTTTTTTCACCAAATACCACTTCAAAGTGTGTATCTACCTCATCTTCATTTAATACAATAGTAGCATGTCTTAACATGAATTTTGGTTTAGGCAAAGGTTGAGAGGGAGAAAAAGATGCATAGTTAGGAACATCTCTTGCTGCTTTATAAACCCAATCTAGTTTATCTTTTGATTCATAAAATTTCTCATCACCAAAATATTGTCTAAAAGGCTCTCTAAACTCTTCAAAAACATATCTAAGCCTACCAATAATTGGATAATTAACTAATAACTGATGATCTCTTTGTACATACTTATCATGTACATACCAAGCTATGATTATAATAACAAATAATGCTATTGTAATATCTATTATTAATACAGTATTGTTCACATTAATCCTTTTTCAACGAAACTAAAAATCCACTAATTACTATTAAAAGTATACCTAAAATAATCCAAATGTCAGGGAATGCATCACCTAAAAACATCCCTAATATAATGGAAAATGCAATATTAGCATAAGAAATAGTACCTATAATGCCTGCCTTTGCACAAGAGTATGCTTTTGTCATATAAATTTGTGCATATGTTGCAAAAACTCCCAATAATATAATAAAAAACCAATCTTTACCACTTGGCATAACAAAAGTTTCTAACATAAAATCAAGTGTGGAAGGAGAGTAAAACTCTGCAACTAACATTAAAAGTAAAGGTCCTATTGTTCCAATTCCCATAAAAGACAAAACAATTGCTCTGCTATCATAATATTTTCTTAATTCTCTAATTGAAGTATAAGCAAGTGCTGCTCCAACACCACTTAAAATTCCCAACCAATCAGTTTTTTCCAATGTACTTCCATCAAATTTGGTTATAAATAGTATTCCAATAAAACCTATAAATACACCAAGCCAACCTTTAAATCCTAATTTTTCTTTTACAAAAATATAAGCAAATACTGCTGTAAAGATTGTAGAGGTTTTTGAAAAAGTCATGGCTTCTGCTAAAGAGATTTCAGCAATATTATAAAAAAACATTAATAATGCAATAAAACCAGCCATACCTCTAAAAATCAAAAGTAATGGTTTCCCCCCTTCTTGAACTAAAGGTTTTCTATAAACTGAAAATAGTATTATTGCAACACCAAATAAATTTCTAAAAAACACCACTTCAACTGAGCTTACTGAATCACTAAGTTCTTTAGCACTAGCTCCCATAAAAGCAAACATTAAAGAAGCAAATAACATATACTTTATTCCTAAAGAAACATCTTCTTTCATAATACATCCTAAATTTTAAAAGCGAAATTCTATTGTGTTTATAATTAAAGCAAGATTATTGTTTTTAGGTAAATATTACTACTAATCTTTTTAGCAATAATTTGATAGAATATAAACTCATACATATAATATTATATACAACTAGGATAATAATGAAATATTTAAAAATAATTGGTAATAAAAAGCTTGAAGGAGAAATTAATATCTCTGGAGCAAAAAATGCAGCTCTTCCTCTTCTAGCTTCTACTATTTTGGCTAAAAATAGAATAAAAATAGGGAATCTACCTGATGTAGTTGATATTAATACTTTATTAAAACTATTAGAAAAACTTGGTAGTTCTTACACAAAAGATAAAAATACAATACATATAGAAACCTCAACTATTAATAATACAAAAGCAACTTATGATATTGTAAAAACAATGAGAGCTTCAATTTTAGTTTTAGGACCTCTATTGGCTAGATTTGGTCATTGTGAAGTCTCTCTTCCTGGTGGTTGTGCAATTGGACAAAGACCTGTTGATTTGCATTTAAAAGCCTTAGAACAAATGGGTGCAAGAATTGAAATAAAAAGCGGATATATTCAAGCAAGTTGTGAAGATGGATTAAAAGGAGCAAAGATTGTATTTGATAAAGTTACTGTTGGTGGTACTGAAAATATAATTATGGCTGCTAGTTTAGCAACAGGAACAACTACAATTATTAATGCAGCAAAAGAACCAGAAATTGTTCAATTATGTGAAGTACTTCAAGATGCAGGTGTTGATATAAAAGGAGTTGGAACTTCAAAACTTATAATTCAAGGAAGTGACAAAAAACTTCTTGAGTTTAAAGACTTTAATATTATTCCTGACAGAATTGAAGCTGGAACATATATGTGTGCGGCTGCTATTACAAACTCAAAACTTACAATTACAAATATTATTCCTTTACATTTAGAGGCTATAATTTCAAAACTTGAAGAGATGAATTTTGAAATTATACAAGAAGAAAATAGTTTAACTATTATGCCTACAAAAGATATTAAACCTGTAAATATTGTAACTTCTGAATATCCTGGTTTTCCTACAGATATGCAAGCACAGTTTATGGCACTTGCAACTCAAGCAAATGGAACAAGTACTATTGATGAAAGATTATTTGAAAATCGATTTATGCATGTTAGTGAATTACTAAGATTGGGTGCAGATATTCACCTAAATGGTAATATTGCAACAATAAATGGGACTCCAAGTAAACTAAATGGTACTGATGTTATGGCAACAGACTTAAGAGCATCATCTGCATTAGTCCTAGCAGCATTAGTTGCACAAGGAGAGACAGATATTCATAGAATTTACCATCTTGATAGGGGATATGAAAACTTAGAAAAAAAGCTAAGCAAAATTGGTGTTAATATACAAAGACACAATGAATAAAAATTAAAGGCAAAAAATGAAATTAGAAGTATCATTATTTAAATTTGATTACAAATCTGATTATTTACCATATTATAAGAAATATCATCTAAAAATTGAAAATGAGATAACTCTTTTAGATTTACTAAATAGTATAAATGAAAAAGAGAACTTCTCTTATGAAAGTTGTGACTCATTTTTAGTAAAAGTAAATAATATCTTTACAAATTGCGAAGTTAATTTAATGGAATTAGTAAATAAAGTAGGAAATGAAATAACTATTGAACCTATAAGTACTAAAAGATGTATGAATGACCTAATCATAAATGAAGATGATTTTTATTCAAAACTATCTTTACTTGAAAAGTTTATTTCAAAAAAAGATATTAAAAAATATGAAGATTATAAAATATACTATTATGCATCAAATACATTGAATTTTGAAAAAGATTATATTGGAGATGCAATCTTACTTTTAGCAAATGATTTAATAAATGAAAATAGTAAAAATAAAGAAGAGATTCTTAATATTATTAAAACATGCGAATTTGGAATACAATATCATACAAATTTAGAAAATAGAGTATTTAACATAGATGATAGTATAGAAAGAATTATTTTAAATTTAAGAAATTTATTAAGCATGAACAAAGAAGAGAGTGAACAAAATTTTAAAATAAATAAAAAAAATAGTATTTCAATTGAAAAAGCCAGTAGTGAAAATATTGAAAATAGCTTCAATGAATTTAATATTTCATATTATAGTAATAGTAATTGCATTTTAAACTATTTAAATAAATTAGAAGCAAAAATAATTCATATTGAAAACTCTTCAATCGATTTAGCAAAAAATAGTTTTCATATAAATAAAGAGTTCACTTTTAAATTAGCTTCAACAGTGCTTCTTGAAGCTTTTGATAAAGGTGCTGATTTTATTGTAGTTGATAATTTAAATGACTTTTATATATTTGACTTTAATAGAAAAGAGTTAAATAAAATTGCAAGAAGAGAAGTTAATCTTCCAGTTTTACATATAGATGAACTAAAAAATCTTGCCGCAGGAAATTTTGAAGAAGCTAAAAAGTCTTTAAATAATCACTTAATTAATCCAAAGCTACTATAAATGATACTTGATACAGATTTTATCATCATTGGTAGTATAATAATTATTTTATTAATTCCTTTATATATCTATAGAAAAAAAGTATATAGTTTTTTTACAAGACAAGGTGACTTTCAAACCTTTGAAGAGAATATAAAAAACTATTTAAATACATACTACCCTAAAATAGAATTTGACTATTCAATTGTTCAAAAAACTAACATGGAAAAAGATGCAAAACTTAGACAAATATTAGTTATTGAAGATTTAGTTTCTCAATTTTTTGATTTTAAGTATGAACTTGAAACTCAAAAATGTATTCATAAAGATTTTCTTTGGAGTACTTATGAACAAAATTGTAAACCAATAAAAGGAAAACTGCCAAATGATTGGGCTAAAAGAAAAGAGTTTACATACAGAAGAGATAATTGTAAATGTAAAAGATGTGGCTTAAGTATTGAACTTATAGATGCGCATATAGTTTTTATTAGACCTTTATCAAATGGAGGTGGTTATAATTTTGAAAATTTAATTACTTTATGTACTGATTGTAATAAAATATTAAACTCTCAAATAAAAAGTTTTAGATCATCAATTATTGAAGATAGACTTCTTAAAAAAGTAACTATAAAATAGTCTAGTTTCAATATCTAGTTTCCATCAAGAAGATCTTTTACCCTTTGATTATGCAATTTTAAATATTTATTTTGCTTATCAAGCTTTCTGTTTTTGGTACTTTTTATAAGCAATAACTCTTCAAGTTTTTCTAATTTTGCTAACTCTTCTCTTATAAAAGTTATATCTTTATTTTTTGGAATAATATAAGGAGTTATTACAATCACAAGATTACTTTGTTTACTAGAATTATTTTTATGCTTAAATAAATTACCAATTATAGGCAATGAAGAGAAATAAGGCACCTCATCATCTAATTTCTCATTCCTATTTTCAACTAAGCCTCCTAAAATAATACTCTCTCCATTTGAAACTACTGCAAAAGTTGAAACACTTTTTTTAGTTGTATCTGGTTGGTTATTTGTTGTACTATTTTTCACTCCCTCTAAAATAGTATTTATATAAAGTCTAACTTTATTATCATCTGCTTTTAGTCTTGGTTTAACCTCTAGTTTTAAACCAACATCTTTTCTTTCAAAAGAGTAGCTGGTATTTCCTCCACTTGTTGTAGTAGAAGAAGTCTGTAAAGATATGCTCTGCCCTACATATATTGTACTTTTTTTATTATTTATACATAAAATAGATGGTTCAGATACAATTTTTAATGCATAGTTTTGATGTAACAAAGATAGTGTAGCACCTAATGATATTGAAGATTTTAAAGTAGGAATAGATAAACCAATACTACTTATGTCAAAATCTACTGCTTCATTTGAATTTAAGTTTGATGCTATCGTAAAAATTCCACTATTTGATGTTTTACCTGAAAGTAAGCCATATCTTAAACCAACTTTATTTACAAGATTACTATTAAGTTCAACAATTTTTGCTTTTAAAAATATTTGGGGTTCATCTTTATCTAACTTTTTCACTAATTTTTCTATATTTTGAATAATTTGTACTTTACCTATTAAGATTAAAGAGTTTGATTCATTATCACTTGAGATAAAAAGTTTTTCATATTTATTTATTGTTTTAAAGTTTTGTAAAATTTTCTTTAACTGTTCTACTTGAATATTTTTCAATGCAATAACTTTTGTAATTACTTTATGTTCAATTTTCTTTTGTTTCTTTTCTTGTTTTTTTTCTTTTATTATAAAAAAACTATCTTTATCAATTAACTCATATCCAAAAGATTCTAATGAGTTTTTTAATACTTCAAGCAACTGTTTTTTTGATATAGGTTTTACAGAAATAAAATCGACTTTTCCTTTTATATCAGTTTTTACAAGTATATTTTTATCCAAAATTTTAGAACTTACTTTTATTAAATCTTTTAAGTCAAGATTTTTAAACTTAACATCTTTTTTTAAATCATCTGCAAATAAAAAAGGATTAAAGAAAAGTAGTGTACATAATAGAAAGAATTTCATAATAAGCCCTTAAAAAATAATATAAAAAATTATATCTTTTAAAAGCTTATATTTTTAAATTATTGTAATTGTTCTTTCAAGTTTTGATTTTAATCTATTTAGTTTCTCTTTTGTAGCTTGCAAAAAAAGTGTTACATCAGTAGTAAACTCTTTATTTAAAATATTTATATCTAAAAGCTGTAAATCATACTCTAACTTTGAAAGTTCACTATAATCACACATTATAGTTAAGTTTTCAAGTTTTTCATACTCATAAAGCTCACTATTTTTTATAACTTTATTTACAGAATCCGAATATGCTCTTACTAAGCCTCCTGTTCCTAATTTAACTCCCCCAAAATACCTAACTATTATTACTGCACTATTTATAAGATCATTTCCTGCTAAAACATTTAAAGATGGTTTTCCACTTGTGCCTTTTGGTTCTCCATCATCACTACTATTTTCAACAATTTGTTCTAATTCATTTAAATATCTATATGCATATACATGATGCCTAGCTTTTGGATGCTCTTTTTTTAATCTACTCATAACTTCATCAAAATCTCTTGAGGGAAAAAGATGCGCAATAAATTTTGATTTTTTCTCTTCAAAGATTTCAAAAAACTCTTTTTTTACATATTTCAATCTTGACTCTTTTTATTTGTATTCTTTTTTATTAAAGCATTTTTTCTCTTATGTAAGAATAAATAATCATTTTTTGAATATTTTTATATTATAATATCTTTATGAGATTAGACCAATACCTTACAAAAAAATTTGATATTCAAAGTAGAAATAAAGCAAGTGAACTTATTAAATCAAAAAAAGTTCAAGTAGATAATAAAATTATTACAAAACCTTCTTTTATTGTAGAAGAACCAATAAATATAAAGATATTAGAAGATGATTTTTTTGTAAGTAGAGCTGCTTATAAGCTTAAATACTTTTTAGATGAAATCAATATTAAGCTTAAAGATTTAAATACACTAGATATTGGAAGTAGTACTGGTGGATTTACACAAATTTTACTAAATAATTATGTAAATAGTGTAACATGTGTTGATGTTGGTTCAAATCAACTACATGAAAAAATAAAAAATAATAAGAAAATTTCATTTTATGAAAATACAGATATTAGAGAGTTTAAGTCTAATGAAAAATTTGACTTAGTAACTTGTGATGTATCTTTTATATCTATTTTAAATATTATTGAAGATATAAATAGATTAGCAAAGAATAAAATAATTATACTTTTTAAACCTCAATTTGAAGTTGGCAAAAATATAAAAAGAGATAAAAAAGGTGTCGTAAAAGACAAAAAAGCCATTTTGAAAGCAAGAGAAAGATTTATAGATACTACAAAAATTTTAAATTGGAATTTAAAATATAGTTCATATAGTAAAATACAAGGGAAAGATGGTAATGAAGAAGAGTTATTCTACTTTGATAAATAAAAAAAATATTACATCTATTGCAATTGGTGGCTTTGATGGTATGCATATTGCACATCAACAACTTTTTAAAAAACTTGATAAAAATGGTGCGGTTGTTGCAATTGAGTCTGGACATTCAAACCTTACACCAAAAAGTTATAGACAAGAGTATACAAATTTCCCTGTTTACTACTATGTTCTTGATAATATTAAACACCTTGAGGGAGAGGAGTTTATAAAGCTTTTAAAAGAAGAGTTTCCTAATCTTAAAAGAATTATTGTAGGTTTTGATTTTTGTTTTGGCAAAAATAGGAAATATGATACTTTAGGACTTAAGAAACTTTTTGATGGAGAGGTAATTGTAGTTGATGAAATATGTGATAATAATCTTGCAATTCACTCAAGATACATACGAGAGTTTATTAAAAATGGAAACGTAAAAAAAGCAAATGAACTTTTAGGAAAAAATTATAAAATCACTGGTCAGACTACAAAAGGACAAGGTTTAGGGAAAAAAAGCTTTGTTCCTACTATTAATCTTACTGTTGAAAACTTTCTTCTTCCAAATGAGGGTGTTTATATTACAAAAACTACAATAAAAGACAAATCTTATAAATCTGTAACTTTTTTAGGTCATAGAGTAACAACAGATGGTAGCTATGCTATAGAAACACATATAATTAGTGAAGATATAGAAAATATTATAGGTAAAATTCAGATTGAATTTATTGATAAATTAAGAGAAAATCATAAGTTTGATAACTTTGAAGATTTAAAAAAGCAAATTGTCAAAGATATAAATAACGCACTTAAGTATTTTGATAAATAATAATTAATATTCATTTAGATAAAATATACTTATGGTAGATAAAATATTTGAAAAATCGATAAAAAAACAATTCGAGTTTGATGAAGATGTAGCATCTGTATTTGATGATATGCTAAATCGGTCAATTCCTTTTTATAAGCAAATGCAAGAATTAACTATAAATTTTGCACTAAACTATTTAAAAGAAGCTGATACGGTATATGATTTAGGTTGTTCAACAGCTTCAACACTTATAGAATTAGGAAAACAATCAAATGTTGATTTAAATTTAGTAGGTATTGATAACTCAAGTGCAATGCTTTCTAGGGCTTCAAAAAAATGTAAAGCATTTGGTATTGATATAAAACTTAAAAATGAAGATTTACTTGATACATCTTATGATAATGCAAAATTAGTTATCTCAAACTACACTTTGCAGTTTATTAGACCTTTACAAAGAGAAAAACTTATTAAAAAGATATATGATTCTTTAAAAGATGATGGTATTTTTATATTTAGTGAAAAAGTAATATCATCAAACAAAGTTTTAAATAAACAATGCATTGATACATATTATGATTTTAAGAAAAAACAAGGTTATAGTGAATTTGAGATTTCACAAAAAAGAGAAGCATTAGAAAATGTTTTAATACCATATACCGATGATGAAAATAAAAAAATGATATTAGATGCAGGTTTTTCCCACTGTGAAGTACTATTTAAATGGGTAAACTTTGCAACATTTATAGCAATAAAATAAATAAAAGGATTTAAATGTTAGAGATTGGATCAAAAGCACCTGAATTTTGTGCAAAAAATCAAGATGATGTTGAAATTCATTCAAGAGATTTAAAAGGCAAATGGATTGTATTATACTTCTATCCAAAAGATTTAACTCCAGGTTGTACAACTGAAGCTTGTGAGTTTTCAGCTAATGAACCAGAGTTTGATGATTTAGATGCTGTAATTTTAGGAGTAAGCCCTGATGATACTGCAAAACATAGAAAATTTATTGAAAAAAAAGAGTTGACAATTACTCTTTTATCTGATGAAGATAAAAAAATGTGTGAAGACTTTGGTATATGGCAACTTAAAAAATTTATGGGTAAAGAGTATATGGGAGTAGTAAGATCAACATTTATTATTAACCCAGAAGGTGAAATTGCAGCTTTATGGACTAAGGTAAAAGTAAAAGGTCATGTTGAAGCAGTAAAAGAAAAATTAAAACAGTTACAATCAAAATAAGGAATACAATAATGAAAAAAGCTTCAATTAAATTATTATTAGCATCAAGTGCTTTACTATTTGCAAATAGTGTAAGTGCTGATACTACAATTTGCTATAAAAAAGACTGGACAAGTCCTTCAACTATAGAAAAAACTAAACTTGATGGTGGTGTTTGTAAGGGTGAATTGTCATTAATTGATATGAAAAAGAATGGCTGGAAACTAAAAGATATAAAAATAACAAGTTCTGATGAGGGATTAAATTATCAATATGTTTTAACAACTGATGATATAATAAAAGTAGACAATAATGCTGCATTGAAAATTCAAAATCAAAAACCTTTATCTTTTAAAGAGATTAAAACTAGTTTAAAAAATGTTAATAATAAAACTGCTTCTATTAATATTGGAAATTTAAGAGTTGGACAAAGCGGTATAGTTTTAAAAAAATATGAAAATGGACAAAAACTAATCGTATCTAATGCTTATGTTACTAAAACTTCTGAAGACTCTTCTGAAATAAAATTTATTCCATTTATGGATTTAAAACAAAATGCAATACCAACTTCTAATGCAAAACCTAAAAATGGTGATACATTAATTTTAAACTATATGTATGATAAATCACTTTTAATTGCTCCTTCACAAGATGCTTTTCAAGTTGCAAGGGGGAAATTTAGATTAAATACATTTTTACACTCTGATATTTTTGCAGCAAATTTAAAATCGCAAAGAGAACCTTTACCATCGAAAAGTACAATCCAAGATTTTGCAATTGAACAAAATTTAGGAACAATTTTTATTGTAATAAAAAATAAAGCTTATGTAGTTGATACTAAAACATTTGCTATTTTAGATAATTATACTTTAGCTTATAACTATTTAGATACAGAAAAAATGCCTTTTTACACAAGAATTGAGGGTATTGAAGAAGCTCCATTTGCAGGTATAATTAAAAGTATAACTGAGCTTAGTTTCTTAAAAGATATCTTTGGTGATGATGAAAGATCAGAAGAAGAGATTTTGCTTGAGGGTGAAATGAAAAAAGATGAAATAATAAATAAAAATGACATGTATAATGATTATTATAGATCAATTCTAGGATTAAAATAATGATAGATAAAAAACATTTAGAACACTTTGAAAGTATTGTAGGAAGTGAAAATGTAAAAGCTGACAAAGCTCACTTAATTGCTTATTGCTATGATGCTACAAAAGAGAGATTTGAACCAGATGCAGTTGTTTTCCCAAAAGATGAACAAGATGTATCTAAAATATTAAGATATTGTAATGAAGAAAAAATAGTAATTGTTCCAAGAGGTGCAGGTTCAGGATTTACAGGAGGAGCACTTCCATCAAACGGTGGTATTATTTTAAGCTTAGAAAGACATATGAATAAACTACTTGAAATTGATATGGAGAATATGGTAGGTGTTGTTCAACCAGGACTTATAAATATGGAGTTTCAAAAAGCTGTTGAAGAGGTAGGACTATTTTATCCTCCAGATCCGGCAAGTGAACAATATTCAACACTTGGTGGGAATGTAAGTGAAAATGCAGGTGGAATGAGAGCTGCAAAATATGGAATTACAAAAGATTATGTAGTTGCATTAAGAGCTGTTTTACCAAATGGTGAAATAATTACAGCTGGTAAAAAAACAATTAAAGATGTTGCAGGATATAACACTGCTGGTATTTTAATTGCAAGCGAGGGAACACTAGCAGTTATTACAGAAATCACCTTAAAACTAATTCCTAAACCAAAATTTAAACAAACATATATGGGTGTTTTTCCTGATGTAAATAAAGCAATGAATGCAGTATTTAAATCACTTGCAAGTGGAGCAAATCCTGTTGCAATGGAATTTTTAGATGCTTTAGTAATAAAAGCATTAAAACAAAAATTTCCTCAAGTAGAACTACCTCAAAATGCAGGTGGGATTTTAGTTGGAGATGTGGATGGAAGTAGCCAAGCAGAAATAGATTCTCAAATACAAACACTAAAAGATGCATTTGCTGAATATGGTTCAGTAGATTTTATAACTGCAAAAGATGAAGAGCACTCAAGTGCATTATGGTTTGCAAGAAAGAATGCTAGTCCTGCAACAGCTATTTATGGAACAAAAAAACTAAATGAAGACATTTCAGTTCCAAGAAGTAAATTACCAATAGCTCTTGATGAGATTTACAAAATTGGGGAAAAATACGGATTCAATGTTCCTTGTTTTGGCCATGCAGGTGATGGAAATATTCATGTAAATGTAATGGTTAAAGACAAAACAAATGAAAAAGAGATGGAAGATGGTCATAAAGCTATTGAAGAGATTTTCCAACTTGTTGTAGATATGGGTGGAACATTAAGTGGAGAGCATGGAATTGGACTTTCAAAAGCACCTTTTATGAACATTGCATTTAATGAAGCTGAACTTGAACTATTTAGAAGTATCAAAAAAGCTTTTGATCCAAATAATATTTTAAATCCTTTTAAAATGGGTTTATAAAATGGAAAAACAAAGTCTTGTAACACAATATTCTAAAAAGTTTATTAAGTTACTTGACTCATTTTTTAATGATGATACAACATATTATGCTGCAAGTCTTAGTTTTTTCACAATATTTTCTATATTACCAATAATTACTCTTTTAATAGCAATTATTTCAACAATGGAGATATTTCAAAGTTATTTAAATATCTTTATAACAAATATATTTGATATCTTAAATCCTACACACTCACAAGACTTTATAAATTCATTTAAAAATTTCATATCAAATTCTACTAAATTAGGTTATATAGGAATTATATATATGTTTTTTGTATTTATTATGTTTTTTAAAGATTATGAATATATTATTAATAAAATACATAAAGCTAAAAGAAGACCAATGTATAAACTTTTTTTTCTTTATTTAATCTTCTTAGTTGCTCTTCCTTTTTTATTTACTATATCAGATATTATTTTATCTTTATATAATAACTCTATTGTAAATAGTATAACTGTATTTACTATTGCATGGTTTATATTTTTCTTACTTTTTAAATTTAGTATAAATAAGTTTATATATAAAAAAGCTGCATTAATTTCATCGTTTTTTACTCTTGTAATATTATCTATTACTAAAAATCTGTTTGTCTATTATGTAATATATAATAAAACTTACTCAACTATATATGGTTCATTATCAACACTACTTTTTTCTTTTTTTTGGATTTATATTTCTTGGATTATCTATCTTTATGGAATTAAAATGTGCTATAGATTAAATTTAAAAGAAAAATATAAAAAAATACACTCTTAATTTTAAACTATAATAATTTTACTTAATTATATTTTGTAAAATATAATAAAGTTTAATTTAACTAAAATAATCAAAAACTAAGGTTTATTTTGATTACTAAAAACTATAAACTATTAAGAAAACTAGAATTAAAAAAAGAGTTTGATTTTTTCCTAGCAGAAGAACTTAATAATAAAGAAGAAGTTTTTATAAAAGCCAATAAAGAGTTTTTAACTGATCAAAGAAGTTTAGAAAACTTGGAAAATGAATTCTTAATTTTAAAAAATTTAAAACATGAAAATATTATTGAAGTAAAAGATTTTCAAAACAAAATAATAAATGCTTTTTAGTTTTAAATAGTTTTAATCAAATGACTTTGAAATTAAAAATTGAAAATAAAAAGCTAGACTTATATAGTTTTTTAAGTATTGCAATTAATCTTTGTGAAGTTTGCTACTATTTACATGAAAAAAATATCATCTATCAAAACTTCACAACTAGTTCTATTCTTATAAATGAAAGAACAAATGAAATTAAACTTTTCGATTTTTCAGAATCTAAAGAGATATCTAAAATAAAAAGTATTAAAAAAACAACTAATAATACAGATATATACAAAGCTCCTGAACAAACAAGTAGAATAAATTTTTCAATTACTGAACAAACAGATATATACTCATTAGGAATAGTTTTCTACGAGATGTTATCAGGAGTTGTTCCTTATGATTCAAAAGATTTACTCTCACTATCTCATACAATTATTACAAAAGAGTTTCTATCTTTGAGTGAACTTGATTTTAAAATACCAAAAATCATATCAAATGTAATCGAAAAAATGATTCAAAAAAATCCTATTGATAGATATAGTAATATCTTATCTGTTTTAATAGATTTAAAAAAAATAAAAGATCAATTTTTAAAAGATAAGAGCTTTTGCACATTTGAAATAGATCAATTTCAAAAAAACTTTCTAATTAATAGCACTAAAAAACTATTTGGAAGAGAAGAAGAATTAGAAGAATTAAAAAAATCAATAAAGAATATAGATAATAAGCTACTAATTATAAAAGGTGCTTCAGGAGTAGGTAAAACATCATTTGTAAAAACAGCTTTACAGCTTTCAAATATAGGTACATCTAATTTATTGGAAATAAAGCTAGACAACTATAAACAAAATATTTCTTACAAATTTTTATATGAGAAAATAAGAGAATTTTCAAAACAATTATTAACAAAAGACTCATATACTCTAAATTCATGGAAAGAGAATATATCAAATTCACTTGGTAGTGAGGCAAAAATACTTTATGAACTAATTCCAGAATTAAAAATTATTTTAAATGATAATAGTAATAAAACAATAAATAATGAAGAGGTATCAAAAATAAAGTTTGATAACTATTTATTTAAATATTTACAACTATTTGCAACAAAAAAATCTCCTTTACTTATTTTTATTGATGATATGCAATGGAGTGATGAAATTACAAGAACTTGGTTAGAAACTTCCCTTTATCAATTAAAAAACACTGTTACAATTATTACATATAGAGATAATGAGGTAAAAGAGAATTCAAGATTATATAAACTTTTAAACAAATTAAAAAAAGATGATATCAAATTAAAAACATTTCATTTAAAACCTTTAAAACTTGAAGATATAAAAAATATACTAAAAACAAATATAAAACTAGAAAATGATGATGAAGTAGCAAAACTAATCTTTAGGAAAACCTCAGGAAATTGTTTTTTTATTATTCAGCTTTTAAAACAATTATTAGATGAAGAAATTATATATTTTAATTATAAACAGTTCAAATGGAAGTGTGATTTAAATCAATTAAATACAATTTCAGCAAGTAATAATATTATAGAACTATTAGAGAATAAAATAAATAAACTTGATAAAGAAGAAAATAGATTATTAAAGATAGCTTCTTGTATTGGAAATAAATTTGATGAAGAGCTTTTAAAAAATATCTATAATGATGATATAAACTTTAAACAAACACTAAATAAAACTATTTTAAATGAATGGATTGTAAAAAGTAAAAATATAAATAATTATGAGTATGAGAAATATAAATTTTCCCATGACAGAATACAACAAGTTATATATAATTCTATAATATTAAGTGAAAGAAGTTCATATCATAAAAAGATTGCAGATTCTATGTTAAGCTTAAATTTACATAAGAAAAATAATGATTATTTAACTTATATAAATCATTATAATAATGCAAGAACCCTTTTTAAAACAAAAGAGCAAAAAGATTATTTAGCAACACTTAATTATAAAGCTTCAATTAATGCAAGAGAAAATGCAGATTTTATTATGGCACTAAAATATATGAAAGAGGCATTAAATCTTTATAGTGATATAAAATCAAAAGATAATTATAGTGAAATATTAAAAGATTATGCAATTTGTGAACATATGGTTCTAAATAAAAAAACTGCGCTAAAATATTATAATAAGGCTATTTATGTAGCTATAACAAATCTTGAAAAAGCATATATTTATGAACAAATAATAAAACTTTATTCTGATTTTTCAGAGTTTAAGAATGCTTACGAAACAGGAAAAGAGGCTTTAGAACTATTTGACTTAAATATACCAAAAGAGTTTAGCAAAGTTATGTACACAAAAGACTCTATATACTTAAAGTATAAACTAAAAAGCAAAAATCCAAATAGTTTACTTTCATTACCCCAAGCAAAAGATGAAAAAATAGTAATTATGATAAAATTACTCTCTGCTTTATTAAAAGCTGCATATCAAATCGATCCAAAGCTTTGTGTACTTGTATCAATGAAATTAGTAAAATTGTGTTTAAAACATGGAGATACAAAAGATGCAGTTATTGGATTTATGGTTTTTGGAGTTATTTTCCAAGGAGCTATAAAACAAAACCACAAATTAGGTTATAAATATGCAAACCTCTCTTTAGATATGATAAAAAAATATAATAATACTACTTTATACCCTGAAGTTAATTTTGTATCTGGCTATTTTGCATTTTCATGGCTGTTGCCAACTGCAATAACTGAACAAAAATGGTTTGAATCATATAACAAAGGTTTATTAATAGGTGATCTTTTTCATAGTGGCTGTGCAGCAGCAGGAATTATACAAAGTATGTTTTTAAGAGGTGTTTGCTTAGATAATATTAACAAACAAATTGAGATATTTGAAAAAACTCTTAAAAGAATAAAAGCATATGAACAATTAGGGGCTATTTTAAGTGTAAAACAAACAATAGCTAATTTAAAAGCACAAACAATAGATAAAAAATCTTTCTGTAATAAATATTTTGATGAAGATGAGTATGTGAAAAGTTTAGAAAACTATAACTCATTACACTTTGCGCACTACTATTATATTAATAAAACTATTACATTATTTATTCATGAAGATTATAAACAAGCCTATGAATATTATTTACAAAGTAAAAGATTTCTTGAAGTTTCTAAAGGCACAATACATGCCCTAGAGCACTACTTTTATGAATCATTAATATTTTCAAATTTATATGAAAAAGTAAATGATGGCTTAAAAAAAAGATATCTTAATACAATCAAAAAAAATTTATTAGAGTTTGAAAAATATAGTTTAGAGTGTCCAGAAAACTTTTTAGTAAGAAAGAATTTAATAAAAGCAGAAATATATAGAATTGAAAATAAAATTAATGAAGCATTTAAATATTTTGAAAAAGCCATTGAAGCAGCAGAAATTTATTCGCAAACTCATTTAATAGCTATAGCAAATAGATTATTATCAAATATCTATAAAAAAATCAATCAAGAAAGAGTATCGAAACTTTTAAAAAAACAAGAACAAGAAGCTCTTGTGCAATGGGGTGTTTTAATAAAAAACTCTTCAACTAGCAGTAATAACTCTTCTGAATCAATTAACTTTAATACTTTAACAAAAGCTGCTGAAGCTATTGTTAAAGAGCAAAAATTACCTAATTTGTTAAAAAATTTATTACACATTATACTTGAAAAATCTGGCGCACAATATGCAAATGTATTACTTGAAGATAATAACAAGTATTACATTCAAGCTACTGCGTCATATAAATCAATAAATATTGATGTAATGCAAAATATTGAGTTTGAGAAATCAAACAATATTGTACATAATGTAATTAATTATGTTTTAAGAACTAAGAAACCCATTGTAATTGATGATTTAAATAGTAATTCAATTTTTATAAAAGAAAATGATGCCATTAATAGAGGAGTTAAATCTGTTTTATGTTTGCCTTTAATTTTTCATAATAAAGTAAGAGGACTAATCTATTTAGAAAACAATGCAATGTCAGGAGTATTTTCAAAAGAACAAATTGAATTATTAAAACATTTAAGTGGTCAAATTGCCATTTCAATTGAAAATGCAATAATGTACAAAAATCTTGAGCAAAAAGTAGCTGAAAGAACAAAAGCTTTAGATAAAAAAAATGATGAACTAGAAAATCAAAATATAAAATTACAAGTTCAAAATAGAAAAATTTTAGAACTGAATTCAGATATCATAAAAGAGAATGAAAAAAGAAAAGAAGTAGAAAAAGAGCTTCAAGAAGCAGTAAAAAAATTAGATATGCTTGCAACTGTTGATTCACTTACAAATATTAAAAATAGAAGAGTTTTTGATACTTATATAGAACAAGAGTGCGCAAGAGTTCAAAGAACAAATGAAAGCTTATGTTTAATTATGTGTGATATTGATTATTTTAAGTTATATAATGATTATTATGGACATTTTCAAGGAGATGAATGTTTAAAATATGTTGCAAAAATTTTAAATGACAATCTAAAAAGAACTAATGATTTAGTTGCAAGATATGGTGGAGAAGAATTTGCCATAATTTTACCTAATACTTCTATTGAAAATGCACATAAAATTGCAACTGAAATTAAAAGTAATATTGATAATCTTAAAATTGCACATGAAAAATCTAAAGTTAGCACTTACATAACTTTAAGTATGGGTATTGCTTCATCTAAAGAAATAAAAAATATTACTCCAAAGAATTTAATAAAATTAGCAGATGAAAAATTATATTTAGCAAAAAATAAAGGTAGAAATCAAATTATATAATAAAGATGCAAAAGGAGAAACAGCTTGGAAAAAAATAGTTCCATTAGGTGCAATTTGGGGAAATGATCCAACAATAAATTCAGCTAAATACCCCTCTAAAGAATTAAATCAAACATATATAAATCCAAATGCACCTAAATTTGCAAAAGTTACATTAGGCTATGGGAAAAGACTATCAGGTCCTTTTGATATTGCAGTAAAATATGATGTAAAAGTAGATGATAAAATAGTAAAAAAACTAAGAAGCTCATCATGTTTAAGTTGCCATGGAACATCAAGTTATGTACCTTATGATTCTAATATGATTACATTTTTTTATCCAGTAAAAAAATCACTGAAGATGGAACATGGAATATGCATAGACCTGGATCAAAACAATGGAACCAGTGGTTTCAAAATAGATGGGGAGATAAACCACAAAGTAAACAAAAAGATGTAATAGCACTTGATTATAGCACTTTTTTAGAACAAGCATTAATGAACTTTGCTGCTGATTATAGTCATGATAATAATTTAAATAATGAAGAATACTTTAAAAAGTGGAGAAAATATAAAAGAGAAGCATTAAGACATTAAAACTATAAAAAATATAGGATAAAAAAGACAAAAAAAAGCCCATAACTAAGATAACTTAAATAAGTTAAAATAGATAAGGGCTTGTAAAAACTCAAGAGCTGGCAGAGGCCTACGTTTCCACACCTGAAAGGTGCAGTATTATCAGCGCAGAAGTGCTTGACTTCCAGGTTCGGTATGGATCTGGGTATTTCCACTTCGCTATATCCACCAGCAATATGAGTATACAATGAATTTTATTATTCACTCTATACTCATATTTTGAGTATATTAATGTTAAAGTCTCTTTGAACACAACTTTAGTAAACTTAATAAGATAGTAAACCAAGTATAATAATAAGCCGAACGATCTATTAGTACTAGTCAGCTAAACATATCTCTATGCTTACACATCTAGCCTATCAACCAGTTAGTCTTACTGGGATCTTCAGGGAAAGTTCATCTTGAAGTTGGCTTCGAGCTTAGATGCTTTCAGCTCTTATCTCATCCGTACGTAGCTACCCAACGATGCTCTTGGCAGAACAATTGGTACACCAGTGGTACGTTCATCCCGGTCCTCTCGTACTAGGGACAAATCTTCTCAACTTTCCTACGCCCACGGAAGATAGGGACCGAACTGTCTCACGACGTTCTGAACCCAGCTCGCGTACCGCTTTAAATGGCGAACAGCCATACCCTTGGGACCTGCTCCAGCCCCAGGATGCGATGAGCCGACATCGAGGTGCCAAACCTCCCCGTCGATGTGAGCTCTTGGGGGAGATCAGCCTGTTATCCCCGGCGTACCTTTTATCCTTTGAGCGATGGCCCTTCCACTCAGAACCACCGGATCACTATGACCGACTTTCGTCTCTGCTCGAGTTGTCTCTCTCACAGTCAAGCTAGTTTATGCCATTATACTCATCAGGCGATTTCCATCCGCCTTGAACTAACCTTTGTAAGCCTCCGTTACTTTTTAGGAGGCGACCGCCCCAGTCAAACTACCCACCAGACATTGTCCTGATACAAGTTTATTGTACGCAGTTAGTAACTCAAATATTCAAGGGTGGTATCTCAAGGATGGCTCATACTCTACTTGCGTCTAGTAATCAAAGCCTCCCACCTATCCTGCACATGAATATCCAAGCTACAGTGTCAAGCTGTAGTAAAGGTGCACGGGGTCTTTCCGTCTTTCCGCGGGTAGGAGGAATTTTCACCTCCACTACAATTTCACTGGATCCCTGGTTGAGACAGCTCCCATCTCGTTACGCCATTCATGCAGGTCGGTATTTAACCGACAAGGAATTTCGCTACCTTAGGACCGTTATAGTTACGGCCGCCGTTTACTCGGGCTTCGATCAAATGCTTCGCTTACGCTTACATCATCAATTAACCTTCGAGCACCGGGCAGGCGTCACACCTTATACATCCACTTACGTGTTAGCAAAGTGCTGTGTTTTTGGTAAACAGTCGGGAGGGACTCTTTGTTGCAACCTCTTAGGCTTTTGAGAGTAAATCTCTATACCAAAGTAGGCACACCTTATACCGAAGATACGGTGCTAGTTTGCAGAGTTCCTTAACCAGGGTTCTTCCACGCGCCTTAGAATACTCATCCCACCTACCTGTGTCGGTTTACGGTACGGGCAACAATTAATATACTTAGTGGCTTTTCTTGGCACGACAGTATCATCGATTCTAAACGCTCTCCGAAGAGATTGTTCAGCCTATCAGATCTCGGTCTCTTGTAATCCGGATTTACCTAAATTACAACCTACGTCCTTCGACCCACTATTCCATCAGTGAGCTCGATTAACTCTATGCGTCCCCACATCGCGCTTAATTGTTGGTATTGGAATATTAACCAATTTCCCATCGTCTACCCCTTTCGGACTCGACTTAGGACCCGACTAACCCTACGATGACGAGCATCGCGTAGGAAACCTTGGGTTTTCGGCGTTAAGGATTCTCACCTTAATTATCGCTACTCATGCCTGCATGCTCACTTCTATCCGCTCCACTGCTCCTTACCGGTACAGCTTCGACGCTGAATAGAACGCTCTCCTACCACTCATAATAAATTATGAATCTAAAGCTTCGGTGTACATCTTAGCCCCGTTATATTTTCCGCGCAGAATCACTAGACCAGTGAGCTGTTACGCTTTCTTTAAAGGATGGCTGCTTCTAAGCCAACCTCCTGGTTGTCACAGTAACTCCACATCGTTTTCCACTTAGATGTAACTTTGGGACCTTAGCTGTTAGTCTGGGTTGTTCCCCTCTCGACATAGGATTTTATCACCCTACGCCTGACTCCCTAGCTTACACATGTAGTATTCGAAGTTTGATAGGGTTTGGTACCGCGGTAAGCAGCCCTAGCCCATTCAGTGCTCTACCCCTACATGCTACTACTAGAGGCTATACCTAAATATATTTCGGAGAGAACCAGCTATCACGAAGTTTGATTGGCCTTTCACCCCTATCCACAGGTCATCCGGGGGCTTTTCAACGCCCATCGGTTCGGTCCTCCACTGGCTCTTACACCAGCTTCAACCTGCCCATGGATAGATCACTTCGTTTCGGGTCTGCAGCATCTGACTAATTCGCCTTTTAAGACTCGCTTTCGCTACGGCTTCGTACTTGACTTAACCTTGCCAGATACCACAACTCGCAGGCTCATTATGCAAAAGGCAGTCCATCACCCTGTGAATAAATTCACATAGGGCTCTGAATGATTGTAAGCTAATGGTTTCAGGTTCTATTTCACTCTCCTCGCTGGAGTACTTTTCACCTTTCCCTCACGGTACTTGTTCACTATCGATCTGTAAGTAGTATTTAGGGTTGGAGGGTGGTCCCCCCGGATTCAGACAAAATATCACGTGTTCCGTCCTACTCAGGATACCATTAGAGCTATTGATAATTTCGTATACAGGAGTTTCACCCTCTTTGCTATACCTTTCCAGATATTTCTACTATTATCTTTAGTCTCATATTATGGTCCTTCAACCCCCTATGCAAGCATAGGGTTTGCCCTTCTCCCATTTCGCTCGCCGCTACTTTGGGAATCTCTTTTGATTTCTCTTCCTATGGTTACTGAGATGTTTCACTTCACCACGTTAGCCCCCATTTCTGGGTAATATATATCTCTATATATTGGGTTGTCCCATTCGGATATTCACGAATCAATGCTTCTTGACAGCTCCTCGTGACTTTTCGCAGTCTAGTACGTCCTTCTTCGCCTCTTACAGTCTAGGCATCCACCATTAGCCCTTAATAGCTTATTTTTTTAATTAGATCTTACTCTAACCTTTTTTGATAATTATTCCTTGGCTACTATCTTATTAAATTTAATAAAATAGTTGTGTTCTTCTTTTCTTTCTTGAAATTGCTTTCTTTTCTTAGAAAAATTTTTGACTTTAACATTATATTTTTAAATAACTTCTTTAATCTTCTCATCTCTGAAAAAATTAAATATAAATCCAATATTTATTGAACTTATATTTAACTTCTTCTTGTTTGTTGGTGGAGAATAGCGGGATCGAACCGCTGACCTCCTGCGTGCAAGGCAGGCGCTCTCCCAGCTGAGCTAATTCCCCAACTTTTTAATCTCTTCTTTTAAGATTATTTAATCATGGTGGGCCTACCAGGACTTGAACCTGGGACCTCACGATTATCAGTCGAGCGCTCTAGCCAGCTGAGCTATAGGCCCTCTCACCTATCTTTTAAATAACCTTTATAAACTGAATATATATTGACTTTGATTAAGAGTTTTGACTCTCTTAATCTTTTCTCTGAAAGGAGGTGATCCAACCGCAGGTTCTCCTACGGTTACCTTGTTACGACTTCACCCCAGTCGCTAATTCCACTGTGGAGGGTAGCTATCTTAGCATCCCCGCTTCGAGTGAAATCAACTCCCATGGTGTGACGGGCGGTGAGTACAAGACCCGGGAACGTATTCACCGTAGCATTGCTGATCTACGATTACTAGCGATTCCAACTTCATGTAGTCGAGTTGCAGACTACAATCCGAACTGGGAGGTATTTTTTAGATTTGCTCCACATCACTGTATCGCTGCTCTTTGTATACCCCATTGTAGCACGTGTGTAGCCCTGGTCGTAAGGGCCATGATGACTTGACGTCGTCCTCACCTTCCTCCTACTTGCGTAGGCAGTCTCATTAGAGTTCTCACCCGAAGTGTTAGCAACTAATGACGAGGGTTGCGCTCGTTGCGGGACTTAACCCAACATCTCACGACACGAGCTGACGACAGCCGTGCAGCACCTGTATATAAGTTTCTGCAAGCAGACACCCATCTATCTCTAAATGGTTCTTACTATGTCAAGACCAGGTAAGGTTCTTCGCGTATCGTCGAATTAAACCACATGCTCCACCGCTTGTGCGGGTCCCCGTCTATTCCTTTGAGTTTTAATCTTGCGACCGTACTCCCCAGGCGGTACACTTAATGTGTTAACTGCATTACTGCTATGTCGAGCATAGCAACAACTAGTGTACATCGTTTAGGGCGTGGACTACCAGGGTATCTAATCCTGTTTGCTCCCCACGCTTTCGCGTCTCAGCGTCAGTTATGTTCCAGTAGATCGCCTTCGCAATCGGTATTCCTTCTGATCTCTACGGATTTTACCCCTACACCAGAAATTCCATCTACCTCTCCCATACTCTAGATAGACAGTTTCAAAAGCAGTTCAATAGTTAAGCTATTGGATTTCACTTCTGACTTATCTATCCGCCTACACGCTCTTTACGCCCAGTGATTCCGAGTAACGCTTGCACCCTCCGTATTACCGCGGCTGCTGGCACGGAGTTAGCCGGTGCTTATTCATATAATACCGTCATTATCTTCTTATATAAAAGGAGTTTACGCACCGAAATGTGTCATCCTCCACGCGGCGTTGCTGCATCAGGGTTTCCCCCATTGTGCAATATTCCCCACTGCTGCCTCCCGTAGGAGTCTGGACCGTGTCTCAGTTCCAGTGTGACTGATCATCCTCTCAAACCAGTTAAGCGTCATTGACTTGGTGAGCTATTACCTCACCAACTATCTGATACTGTACAGGCCGATCTTCAAGCTATAAATATTTCCCTTGCATACTTTCGCATTAAAGGCATATGGGGTTTTAGCAGACGTTTCCATCTGTTATCCCCCTCTTGAAGGCACGTTACCTATATATTACTCACCCGTGCGCCACTTAGCTGACAGATTAGCAAGCTAATCCCGTTCTCGTTCGACTTGCATGTGTTAAGCACGCCGCCAGCGTTCACTCTGAGCCAGGATCAAACTCTCCATAAAGTGTTTGTTCTCTGACTAATTATGTATTTCTATACAAAATTAATTACTCATTGTTTTATCATACTTTATGTATGATATTATAGACGAAGAATTTGTATTCTTCTTATTTTTTTGTCATATATATATTCAGTTTATAAAAGTTACTTCTCTTACAAACTTACTTTGTGTTAAAGAACTCAATCTCATCTTTAGCTCTCAATCTCTTGTTTGCCTCAGCGAATTTGGACGGGAATTATAGACAAATCTTGCCCCTTTGTCAAGGGTTTAAACTTAATGCAGGCTTAAATTTTGGAAAATGTTATCAAGTGCTCAAAATGAGCACTTTCTTTATAGTTAAAACTAAATATTATAGTAATTAGCTTCGTGATGAGGCACAACTATAGCACAAGTTGTTTGTTCAGGATCCATTTGAAAAGTTTCACTTAGAGTAATTCCAAACTCTTCAGGGTTCAATAAATCAAAAAAGTCTCTATTTTGACTAAGTTCAGGACAAGCAGCATAGCCAGGAGAGTATCTACAACCAACATATTGTTTCATTTGAACATCATATAAAGTTGGTCCTTCCTTTGGAACTATATCTAAATCAAGTCTAATTTGCTTATGAATTACTTCTGCTAAAGATTCTGCTAATTCTACTCCTAATCCATGTACTTGAAAATATTCACTAAATTTTCCTTGATCATATAACTCTCTTTCATATGATGTAATTTTTAATCCAGCACTTGCAAGAGTAAATCCAACCACATCTAATCTATCATTTGCAAAAAAATCAGATATACATCTATGTGGTTTTCTTTTTTGTCTTGGAAACTCTAGTACTTTTATTGCTTCATCTAAGTTTGGAACTTTCTTTGCTTCATCTAATGAGTTAAATCCATATTTTTCATAATCAAATATATATAGTTTATTATCATATGACATACAAGGGTAATATGCTTGTATTGAAATTGGTTCAAAAACCTTTTTTTGAATTAATTCTTCTTTTAATTTTTCATACAAAGGCTTAACTACTTCTTCTTCATGTTTTATAAAATCTTCTGTTTTTTGTCCAGCTCTTTTATATCCCCATCTTTGTCTAAACAGTACCCTATGATTTATCCATTTAAATACCAATTCATTATCTATATCTTTAGATGTTTTTACCTGACGTCCCCAAAATGGTGGAAAAGTAAATTCAGCTTTACTTGGAAGTTTTATATCTTCATAAGGTGGAATAATAATCTCTTTTTCTTCTTTTTTAGAACTTGTATCTTTTACTTGAATTAAATCAGCAGCTAATGCTGTATTATTTTGGTCACCATCTTCTATTCTTTTCATAGATACTACTCCATCAAAAGCATCCCTACAATAAAAAATTGGTCCATCATAAATAGGTCTACAAAAATCATTAATAAATGATTTGGTTAAAGCAGCACCACCTAATAATACAGGAATATCAATACCTTGTCTTTGTAACTCTTCTAAGTTTTCTTTCATCACTGCTGTACTTTTAACTAAAAGTCCACTCATTCCTATTGCTTGTGCTTTATGTTCGCGTACAGCAATGACAAAGTCATTTATATCTGCTTTAATACCAATATTTATGACTTTAAAACCATTATTACTTAAAATAATATCAACAAGATTTTTACCTACATCATGAACATCCCCTTTAACCGTTCCAAGAACCAGAACTGTTTCACTTGCTTTATCTTCTTTTGGTAAATAAGGGTTTAAACTATCAACTGTAGCTTTCATTGTTTCTGCACTTTGAAGTACAAATGGTAACTGCATTTGCCCACTTCCAAATAACTCACCAATTATTTTCATTCCATCAATTAGCCATTCATTTACAATTATTTCTGGTTTAATCTCATGCCTTAATTCCTCAACTAAAGGAAGCATTCTTTCTTTATCACCATCTAAAAGTAGTTTTTTAACTTTTTCTATTGGTTCTAATTTTTGAAACTCTTCATCACTTTGATCTTCTTGTTCTTCTAAATTTGAAAAGTGGTCAATAAATTTAAATAGTGGGTCACCATCTTTTTGATTATTAAAAAGTAAATCATCACAAGCTTTTTTATCTTCTTGTGTAATCTTATTTATTGGTAGTATATGTTTAACATTTACAATTGCACTTGTAAGTCCAGCTTGTACACAATAATGTAAAAACATAGAGTTTAAATAAACTCTGGCTTTTGAATCTAATCCAAATGAAATATTTGATAAACCTAATGTTGTTCCAACATTTGGATGCCTTTTTTGAAACTCTTTTATTGCTTCAATTGTTTCAATAGCAGCAGTTCTATACTCATCATCTCCAGAACCTACTGTAAATACAAGCATATCAAAAACTAAATCTTCAGGTCTAAAGCCATGTCTATTTACTGCTAAATCATATATTCTTTGGGCAACTTCTACTTTTCTTTGGCTAGTTTTAGCCATTCCAACTTCATCAATTACTAAACAAACTAATGCTGCACCAAATCTTTTTGCTAATTTACAAACCTCATCAAACTTTTCTTCACCATCTTCAAGATTTACAGAATTAATAATAGGTCTTCCACCGATTTTTTTTAGTGCTACTTCTAAGGCTTTTATTTGAGTTGAATCAGGCATAAGAGGCAATGGAATTTTTTGAGTATATAAAGATATAACTTTATGCATATCTTTACTTTCATCTCGTCCAGCAAAGCCAACAGAAACATCAATTACATGTGCTCCTGCTCTTACTTGTTGTTGTCCTACACTTAAAGTACCTTCATAATCTTCAGCTTTTAGTAATTCTCTAAAAGCTTTACTTCCTGTTGCATTACTTCTTTCTCCAATTAACAAAGCAGATGACTCTTGTCTTAAAGCAACACTATTAAATAAAGAAGCAAGAGAAGCTTCATGAGTTCCTGTTGGTTTTTTTACAGTTTTATCTTTAACTGCATCTGCTAATGCTTTTATGTGTTGAGGAGTAGTTCCACAACATCCACCTAGAAAAGCAACTCCATCAATATCTAAAAACTTTTCTTGTAATTGAACAAACTCTTTAGGTCCCATTGGATAATAAGTATATCCACCTTTATTTTGAGGTAAGCCTGCATTTGCATGAACAGATATAGGGAATTTTGATACTTCACTTAATGTTTTTACATGCTTAAGTACTTGTTTTGGTCCTGTACCACAATTAAAACCTAAAGATAATATATTAAAAGGTTCTAAAATAGTTGCAATAGTAGAAGCATCAGTTCCTATTAGCATTGTTCCACTAAGTTCAATAGTAACAGAGACCATAATTGGTATATGTGAAGCTACATCTTGAAGGGCATGAAGTGCTGTTTTTATTTGAAGTGGATCTTGGCAAGTTTCAAGAAGAAATATATCTACTCCTCCATCAACTAAACCTTTTGCCATTGTTTTATATCCTTCATACATCTCATCATATTCAATATGAGCCAATGATGGTAGTTTAGTTCCTGGTCCTATTGAACCTAAAACATATCTTGGTTTATCTTCACTTTGATACTCTTGGCAAATTTCTTTTGCCAAACTTGCACCTATTTTAGAAAGTTCATAAGACATATGCCCAATACCATACTCATCAAGTACCCATGGCATAGAACCAAAGGTATTTGTACTTATTAAGTTTGCATCAGCTTTTGCATAAGCATTATAAATACCTTTAATTACATCAGGTGCAGTAAAATTTAATAACTCATTGCATCCTTCTAAATTTTTATTTTCAAAAAACCAATTTTCATCTTTTATATCAGCAAGTTGAAGCTGTGTTCCCATAGCTCCATCTATTACTAAAACCCTATTTTTTATAATTTCTTCGATTTTTTCTCTCATTTTTTTCTCTAGTTATAGTTATTATTATTAATTTGTAGTATATATAAATGCTTGTTAAGAAGTAGTTAATTATTATTTTTTTTGTAAAATAACTCTTATAACACTAGCTTCACCTTGATGACCTGAGCCCTCATTTAAATGAACTATTTCTTCTTCTACTTTTATCTTTTTACATGCTTTAAATCTATTTTCAAAATCACTCTTATCATATAAAAGCTCTAAGTCTTTAGGACCGCCACTTGAATAATTTATTTGATTTTTTGAAAAAAATTCACCTATAAAATAAGCATTTTTTTCTAAAGATAATTCAATTTTATCAAAAAGTTTATCTCTTTGATATTCATATACGTGCAAATAAGAAGCTATTACAACATCATGTTTTTTAAGTGGTGCCCAATCTTGTAAATCCATACATAATATGTCAATTTCTAAATTTTTTGACAATGCATTTTTTCTTAATTTTTCTAAACCAATATTAGATGCATCAATAGCTTCTACATTAAAGCCTTTTTGTGCAAAATATATTGCATTTCTTCCCTCTCCCTCACCTAAACAAAGAATACTCTTTGAATTTGAGAATAAATGCTCACATGACTTTAAAAATTCATTTACATTTGTACCATAAAAATATCCATCTTTTGAGAATTTTTTATTCCATAATTCTTGTTGTGTCATTATAATAATACCTCTTTTTAAATTAGCAAAATGGTAGCAAAAAAAGTTTAAAGGCAAATTTCAATAAAAGTAAATTATATATATTCACTTTTGTTTAATATAATCTTAGCTACACTAACAAATAAAATTTTAATCAGGATAATTTGAGATGACAGAAGCTAAATACATCTGGATGGATGGAGAGTATGTAAACTGGCATGATGCAAAAACGCATGTGTTAAGTCATACTTTGCATTATGGAAATGGTGCAATTGAGGGAACAAAAGCGTATAAAACAGTTGATGGAAGATGCGCAATTTTTAAACTTAATGAGCATACAAAAAGATTAATTAATTCATCAAAGATGACTCTTATTGATGTACCATTTAGTATAGAAGAACTAAATAATGCACAAATAGAGTTACTTCAAAAAAATGAGCTATTTAATGGTGCTTATATAAGACCTCTTGTATATTTAGGTTATGGAGTAATGGGTCTTTATCATAAAGAAGCTCCGGTTAAAGTTTCAGTTGCTGCTTGGGAATGGGGAGCATACCTAGGAGAAGAAGGACTTAAAAAAGGTGTTAGAGTAAAAATATCTTCGATGAGTAGAACTCCAAATACTTCAGGTATGGGAAAAGCAAAAGCAGTTGCTAATTACTTAAACTCACAAATGGCGAAATTTGAAGCTGTAGAAGCAGGTTATGATGAAGCATTATTAAGAGATGACCAAGGGTACATAGCAGAAGCTAGTGGAGCTTGCTTTTTTATTGTAAGAGATGGAGTTTTAATTTCACCTCCAAATGACAACTCATTAGAGTCAATTACACAAGCAACTATTATTGATCTTGCAAAAGATTTAGGAATTGAAGTTGTAAGAAGAAGAGTAACAAGAGAGGAGATTTATATTGCAGATGAAGCATTTTTTACTGGAACTGCTGCTGAAGTAACACCAATAAGAGATGTTGATGCAAGAATAATCGGAGGTGGTTCAAGAGGACCAATTACAGAAAAACTACAAACTGCATACTTTGATGCAGTAAGTGGTAAAAATGAAAAGTATTTACAATATTTGACATATATAAATTAAAAGGAAAAATATGCCAATAGATAATGACTATTTTAAGAATAGACAACAAAACAACAATAATTCAAATGGTGGAGGTAAAGGAAACTATCAACCTCCTTTTGAGCCACCTGAATTTTTTAAAAATTTCGGGAAAAAAGCTGGTTTTTTATATGCAATTATTATTATTGTAATAATGATGTTTGTATTCAAACCATTTGTTATAATTGAATCTGGACAAGTTGGTATTAAAGTTACAACAGGTAAATATACTGAAACTCCACTAAGACCTGGTTTTCATTTATACATTCCAGTATTTCAAAAAGTTATTATAGTTGACACAAAAGTTAGACTTATTAATTATATGTCAGTTGAACAAGTTAGTGGTCAATTTGATAGAAGTATTAGAATGAACCCTGCTATTAATATCTTAGATGCAAGAGGTTTACCTGTATCTATTGAACTTACTGTTCAATATAGATTAACAGCAGAGGGTGCACCTAAGACTATTTCTACATGGGGTCTTGGATGGGAAAACAAAATTGTTGACCCAGTTGTTAGAAATATTGTAAGAAATGTAGTTGGTGAATTTAATGCAGAAACATTACCAACAAAAAGAAATGAAATTGCAGTTATGATTGAAAATGGTGTTCGAACAAAAATCGAAGCTTTAGAGGGTATGCCTGTATCAGTTGAATCAGTACAATTAAGAGAGATTGTTTTACCTGTAAAAATTAAAGAGCAAATTGAAAGAGTTCAAATTGCAAACCAAGAATCAGAAAGAGTAAAATACGAAGTTTTAAGAGCAAAACAAGAAGCTGAGAAAAAAGCTGCACTTGCAAAAGGTGAGGCTGATAAAAACAGAATTGAAGCTCAAGGTAGAGCAGATGCTGTAACTATTGAAGCAAAAGCACAATCTCAAGCAAATAAAGAGATTGCAAAATCTTTAACTCCTAACTTACTTCAAATGCAACAAATTCAAGTTCAAGGTAAGTTTAATGAAGCACTTAGAGAAAATAAAGATGCTAAGATATTCTTAACACCTGGTGGTTCAACTCCAAATATCTGGGTTGATACAAAAAATAAATCAAGAGACACTTCAATAAACAAATAAAAAAAAGAAGTAGGAGACTACTTCTTTTTTTATCTACAAAACAAAAATCACTTTACTAACTTGACACCCTAATTATATTGTTGTAAAATTCGCCCAGCAAAGAGGGAAAAGGAAACTACAAATGAGTATAAAAGAGAATATTGACTGGGAAAAAATGGATAATTTAATTCCAGTAATTACTCAAGAAGCAAAAACAAATGAAGTTTTGATGCTTGCATATATGAATAAAGAAGCATTAAACTTAACACTTGAAACAAAAATTGCCCACTATTTTAGTAGAAGCAAACAAAGAATATGGAAAAAAGGAGAAAGTTCTGGTCATCTTCAAAATGTAAAAGAGATTTTATTAGATTGTGATAATGATACATTACTTTTAAAAGTTGAGCAAATTGGTGTAGCTTGTCACACAGGAAGAAAATCTTGTTTTTTTACTAATTTAGAAACAAATGAAGAAGTTTCTAAAATCCAAGTTGATACAAGTTCTGCATATGGTGTAGTTGACACACTTTATCACACTATTTGTGAAAGAAAAAATGATGATCCAAAAAAATCATATACAGCAAAGTTATTAAAAGGCAAAGAGAATTCTATGCTAAAAAAGATTGTAGAAGAAGCAGGAGAGTTTACCTTTGCAATAAAAGATGCTAATGAAGAAGAGATTGTTTATGAAGCTGCTGATTTAATGTATCATTGTTTAGTAGCAATGGCTAGTAAAAATATTAGTCCTGATAGAGTAAAACAAGAATTAGCTAAAAGATTTGGAATTTCTGGAATAGAAGAAAAAAATTCAAGAAAACAAGAGTAGAGTTAAAGCTCTTCTTGTTTATCTTTTCTAAAAACTTTAATAATAAAGCTTAATCCTATAAATATAAATAGTACACCAACTATTATAGATATTATTTCTGAAATTGACATCATTAATTCCTTTAGTTATTGTACTATTATATATTACTTCAAGTAAGTAGAAATTTAAAGTTTAAGATTACTTCTTTTTATATATTATTCTATTTCCATCTTTACCAAATAAAGGATATTTCTTTTTATTCTTTTCCATTTTTTCATATATTACATCTTCTAAATTAATATCATAAGCCATACATATTCTAATTAAATATATTGCAATATCTGCTATTTCTTCTTTTAAGTGTTCTTTTTTTTGATTGTTTAAATTTTTTGAAGCTTCTAAATCTAACCATTGGAAAATTTCTACAAGTTCAGAAACCTCTACACTAAGTGCCATAGCTAAATTTTTTGGATTATGATGTTTGTCCCAATCTCTTTGTTTTGAAAACTCTTTTATTATTTCTTGTATTTTGCTCATGTTCATAAAAAGCCTTTATGATAAATAGAAAGTCTATATTAAGTAAAGAGTTTAACTCTTTACTTAACTAATGGCAACCGCATCCTCCACCATTAGAGCTTTTAGCTTGTGTTGCTGCACCTGCTGTACTACAAGCACTAACACCAGGAGGTGTAGTTGGCTGAATCTCTTCATTTGAAACATTATCACTTACTTGATC
This sequence comes from Malaciobacter canalis, assembly GCF_008000835.1. Taxonomy (GTDB): domain Bacteria; phylum Campylobacterota; class Campylobacteria; order Campylobacterales; family Arcobacteraceae; genus Malaciobacter; species Malaciobacter canalis. The sequence goes on along the minus strand of NZ_CP042812.1, from coordinate 184,750 downwards.
AACATATTCAATAAGTTTTTGTGAAGCTATCATATATCTTTTTGCAGATTCAGATTCTGGTTGGAAATAAACAACTGGCTTACCAGTATCTCCACCTTCTCTAATTGCAGGTTCAATTGGTAAATTTCCTAGAACTTGAGTATTATATTGTTCAGCTAAAGCTTCACAAGTTCCCATTCCAAAAATATCTGATTCTTCATTACATTTTGGACAAATAAAGCCACTCATATTTTCGATAATCCCACCAATTGGAATATGAAGTTTTTCAAACATATCTAAACTTCTTCTACTATCATCAAGAGCAACATGTTGAGGAGTAGTAACATTAACACCACAAGTTACAGGTACACTTTGAGCAAGAGTCAATTGTGCATCACCAGTTCCAGGAGGCATATCAATAAATAAAATATCTAAATTTTCCCATAAAATATCTCTTAATAATTGCTCAATTGCTTTCATAATCATAGCACCTCTCCAAATTAGTGCTTGTCCTTCTTGCATTAGTGAACCCATTGACATTACATCAACACCATGAATTCTAAAAGGTTTTGCTTTGTTTCCAATAACTTCAACCTCTCTTCCTTGTAATCCCATCATTCGAGGAATATTTGGACCATAAATATCAGCATCTAAAATACCAACTCTTTTACCTTGCATTGCTGCTGCTACTGCTAAGTTAACAGTTGTAGTTGATTTTCCAACTCCACCTTTTCCAGAACTTACCATTACAAAGTTTTTAATATGTGGTGCTATATTTTTTCCACTAGTACTATTACTTTGTTGTTTTTGCTCTTCAGGTTTTTTAATATTTATTATAACTTCTTCAACAATTCCTGATAGAGTTTGAGTAATATCTTCTCTTAATTTTGATTCAACTTCTTTAGCACTTGATGTAATATCAAGTGTTAATATACAGGCAGAACCATCAATTTGAACATCTTTTACAAAACCAAATTCTATAATTGATTTAGCAAAACCAGGATATTTTACATTTTCTAATGCACTTTTAATATCTGCTACTGTTGCCATATTAATTCCTTATTTTTAAATTTACGATATTATATTCTAAATAGGATAATTATTGTCTTAATTGTATTCAGAATATCTAATATTGTATTGTACAGAAAGTAAAATATTTTTTACCTAAAAAACTAGACAAAAAAAAAAGAGTGGAAATACCACTCTTTTAAATTATTTTTTAAATATACTTTTACTCTGTCTCTTTCATTTTGTCACCATGTTCTTCAACAATCTTTTGAGTAATCTTATATGAACAAAATTTAGGTCCACACATTGAACAGAATTCTGCTTCTTTGAAAACATCTTGAGGAAGTGTTTCATCGTGAAACTCTTTTGCTCTTTCTGGATCTAGACATAATTCAAACTGTTTATTCCAATCAAAACCATATCTTGCATCACTCATCTCATCATCAATATCTCTTGCACCTTTTCTTCCTCTTGCAATATCAGCACTATGAGCTGCAATTTTATAAGCAATGATACCACTTCTAACATCTTCTGCATTTGGTAAACCTAAATGCTCTTTTTGTGTTACATAACAAAGCATTGAAGCTCCATGCCACCCACCAACAGCTGCACCAATAGCAGATGATATATGATCATATCCAGCAGCAATATCAGTTGTAAGAGGTCCTAAAATATAAAAAGGTGCTTCATGACAATACTCTTTTTCTAATTTCATATTTCGCTCAATTTGATTTAAAGGAACATGACCTGGTCCTTCAACCATAACTTGAACATCTTTTTCCCAAGCTCTAAGTGTCAATTCACCTAATACTTTTAACTCAGATAACTGTGCTTCATCACTTGCATCAGCTAAACATCCAGGTCTTAATGAGTCACCTAAAGATAAAGATACATCATATTTTCTACAAATTTCTAAAATATCATCAAAAGCTTCATAAAATGGATTCTCTTTATGATAGTGCATCATCCATGCAGCCATTAAAGAACCACCACGACTTACAATACCCATTTTTCTTTTTGCAATATGAGGCATAAATCTAAGTAAAAACCCTGCATGAATTGTGAAATAAGAAACACCTTGTTCTGCTTGTTTTTGTAAAGTTTGTAGCATCTTTTCAATACTTAAATCTTCAATTTTATCTTTACAGTCATGTAAGATTTGATAAATAGGTACAGTTCCAACAGGTACAGTTGAGTGATTAATTACGCCTTTTCTAATTGCATCTAAATCTCCTCCTGTACTTAAATCCATAATTGTATCTGCTCCATATTTTAATGAAACATCAACTTTTTCAACTTCTGTATTGATATCAGAAGCTAAGGCAGAAGAGCCTATATTTGCATTTATTTTGCATTTTGATGCTAATCCAATTGCCATAGGATTAAGGTGCTTATGATTTACATTAGCTGGTATAATCAACCTTCCCCTTGCTACTTCACTTCTAACAAGTTCTGGTTCAATTTTTTCAACTTTTGCAACATACTCCATATCAGGTGTAATAATACCTTTTTTTGCATAATACATCTGAGTTCTAACATTATCATTATTATGATTGTCTAGCCAATCTCTCATTATAAAAATCCTAACATAAAATTTGTTTGATTATATCAAATTTTTTTTATATAAGCTTAATTATTTAAGCTAAATTCTTATTATTAAGATTTACGTTTCGATTTTTCATAGGTTTTTTTGTATAATTAAATTTAGTTTTATTATAGGGAAATATATGAGTAAAAAAATTATCGAAAAAATAGATTCACTGCCACCTTTACCAAAAAGCGTTATTGAACTTGAAAAATTTAGAAAACTTCCAGATAAAGACCCTGATGAGCTATTGAAAATAATTCAAAAAGATCCTTTAATTGTAACAACACTATTAAGAGTAGCAAACTCATCAATGTTCGCTTTTAGAAGTAAAGTAGATACTGTACATAGAGCAATTTCTTTACTTGGAGTAAATTTTTGTATTTCTATTGCACTAGGTTCAGTTGTTCAAGATTTAATTAAATCTAATCTTGAAGCTTACAATATCACAACTGATGATTTTATGGAGAACTCAAACCTTGCTTCATCTTTTGTAAATAGTTGGTTAAGTGCCATTAATTTTGAAGATAAAGATGAATTAATACTAGCTGCTTTTTTACAAGAAGTAGGTAAATTTATTATTTCAGATGTAGTAATAGAAAATAATGAAATTAATGAATTTCAACAAGCACTTAAAACAGATACTTCAAAAGCTGAAAATAAATTTGTTGGTTTTACTTGTGCAAAAATCACTGCAAATATATTTAAACATTGGAAACTTGATCCAAATTTGATTTTTTCAATTGGTTTTGTGCAAGATTTAAATGCATGTCCAAAAGAGTTTATTAAAAAATGTCAAGTTCTTGAAATAACAAAAATTTCATGTGATATTGTTAATCCCTTAGATGAGAAGAATATACAAAAAGCACTAAATAAAGCAATTGAGTATAATTTTGATATAGAGCCACTTATGAATACTATTGATAGCTTGAAAGTAAAAACTAGTAACAAGGTTTAAATTACACATAAGTTACATTAGACTATAATTTGTAACTTTTTTACACAAGGGGAAAGTTTGTCTAATGTAACACTGATTATTCTTTGTGCAGGAAATTCATCTAGATTTAGTCTAAAAGCTAAGAAACAGTGGCTTAGAGTGGATAATGATCCTGTTTGGCTTTATGTTTCAAAAAAGCTCACTTCTTATTACAATTTTGCTAATGTTATTGTTACTTCTCATAAAGATGAGATAAACTATATGAAAAACTTTAGTGATGATATTACTTTTATAGAGGGTGGAGATACAAGACAAAACTCTATAAAAAATGCTTTAAAAGAGATAGAAACTGATTATGTAATGATTACAGATGTTGCAAGGGTTGATATTCCTATTGAAGTTATAAAAAATCTCATTCAACTCAAGAATGAAGCAGATTGTATTGTTCCTGTATTAACTGTTTCTGATACAGTTGTCTATGAAGATGAAACTATCAACCGAGACCATGTCAAACTTATTCAAACCCCTCAACTTTCAAAAACAAAAATTTTAAAACAAGCTTTAAAAACAAATAGAGATTTTACTGATGATAGCTCTGCTATTAAGTCAATTGGTGGAACAATTAAATATATTGAGGGTAGTCAAAGAAGTAAAAAACTAACTTTTTGCCATGATCTAGATATATTAGAAAAGCTTCAATCACCAAGTAAAAACTTCTTTACAGGAACAGGCTTTGATATTCATCCATTTGAAGATAATAAAGATATGTTCTTAGGTGGAATAAAAATAGATGTGCCTTATGGTTTCAAAGCTCATAGTGATGGAGATGTATTAATACATTCAGTTATTGATGCACTACTAGGAGCTTGTGGAGCAGGTGATATTGGTGAATTTTTCCCAGATACAGATGATAAATACAAAGGAGTTGATTCTAAAACTTTGCTAGAACATATTGTTAAATTTATCTACGCGGTTGGTTATGAAATTGTAAATATTGATTTAACAATTATTGCACAACAACCTAAAATTAATCCATATAAAAATGAAATAAAATCTAAAATAGCAAAACTATTAAATTTAGAAAAGCGTTTTGTAAATATAAAAGCAACTACTGCTGAGAAGTTAGGTTTTATTGGAAGAAAAGAAGGAGTAGCTGTGCAAAGTATAGCAACATTAAAATACTACGATTGGAAGAAAAGATGAATATATTAATAATTGAGAGTGAAATTTATTTGGCACAAAAAGTTGTTTCAAGACTACTTGATGATGGACATAGCTGTGATTATGTAGAATCACCAAATTTAGATAGTTTAACAAAAGAGTATGATATTGTACTTTTATCAACATCTTTGCCTGCATTACAATGTAAAAATATAATTAAAAGATACAAAGATTCAATCATTATTCTTCTTGTTTCATATATATCAGATGAAACAGTTACTAACCCAATTAAAGATGGTGCAAAAGATTATATTATGAAACCTTTTATAATGGATGAATTAGTAAGAAAAATTTATCACTATAAAGAGTGTAGATCATTAAGACAAGAATTAAATACAATGAGAAGATATCTTGATTTTATGTTTAAAGATATTGATTTAGAAGAGACTACATTACCTCCATCATTTCCAATACTTATAGAAACAAACTCACAAAAATGTGCTGATAAATTAGTTTTTGAACTCTCTAAAAAACTAGATATGGGAGTAAAATTTATCTCTTTTAGTAATGATAACTGGCAAAAAGAGTTAAATTCAACTTTTAAAGGTATTATTTACTTAACAGATTATCATACCTTGAAAAAAAATGCAAAAGAGAATTTAATCAAAATAATTGAAGATAAAAACTGCATTTTAACTTCACTTGAAAAAGAAGAAGCATTTCCATATAAAAAAATTGAGTTTAATAAGTCCGATTTAGTTGTTTTAAATAATAATATAATGACAATAAATGATTATGTAAAGCTAATGGTGCTATCATTCCAATCAAAGTATCCAGATACAGAACTTAGTAAAAAACTTGGTATTTCAAGAAAATCTTTATGGGAAAAAAGAAAAAAACTTGGAATTGAAAAAAAGAAATAAGGAATAGATTTGAGAAAATTTTTCTTAACAGTTGGATTTAGTGGATTAAGTCCAATAGCCCCTGGTACAGTAGGTAGTTTTGTATCATTAATTATTGGTATATTTTTAATACAATATATACCAGCTTCAACTTTTTTTCTAATTGCACTTTTAATTAGTGTTATTGCTGCAAAACAAATTGATTTATATGAAAAAGAGATTGGTATTCATGATAGTAAAGAGATAGTAATTGATGAGTTAGCTGGTATGTGGATAACCCTTTCTATTTGTGGAATAAACAGTTCAAATATAGTAATAATGTCTATTTTAGCATTTTTATTTTTTAGACTTTTTGATATTTGGAAACCTTCAATTATTGGTAAGATTGATAGAGATGTTAAAGGTGGTTGGGGTGTAATGGGAGATGATATCTTAGCTGGTATCTTTGCTGGGATATCAACTGCTGGAACTTACTTTTTAATTGAAAAGTATATTTTACCTATTATCTAAAACAAACGATTAATTTCGTTTGTTATATTTAGATTCAAGGCAAAGATTAATTTTGGCAAAGGAGTTTACAAGTAGTAAATGACTGAGCTAAAATTCATCTTCAACGAAGAAGATGAATATAAATAGCTATTTTATTTTACGATTTTTGCGAATTCTGAGAATATATACTTCGACTCATGAGGACCTGGACTTGCCTCTGGATGATGTTGAACTGAAAAAATCTCTTTGTTTTTATATTTTACACCCTCAATTGTATTATCAAATAGATTCATATGTGTTATATTAGCTATTTCTACAATATTATCAGGTACATTATAGTTGTGATTTTGTGCAGTTATTTCTACAACTTTAGTTTCTGGATTAGCAACTGGATGATTACCTCCATGTTGTCCAAATTTAAGTTTATATGTATCATATCCATGAGCTATTGATAACATTTGATGCCCTAAACAAATTGCGAACATAGGAATATTTGCATTAATTAGTTTTTGTACTTGTTCTTTTTCACTTGTTAAAGTTAATGGATCACCTGGTCCATTTGATAAAAATACTCCACCTATTTGTGAAGCTTCAAATCTTGCTATTAAATCATCTGCTTTAAAGTTTGATGGTACAACTTCAACTTCAAGACCTGATTCAACTAACTCATTTAAAATATTTCTTTTTACCCCAAAATCAATAACAACAACTTTTTTATCACTCATTACTGCTTTATTATAAGCCATTTCTTTATGGTTCCATGCACCATATTTATGAATATAAGGTTCACTTGTTGTTACTTCTTCTATATAGTTGATATCTTCAATTCTTGGACTTTGTTCTAATAATTTTTTTAATTCATCTTTATCATGGATTTTTGTTGATGCTATCATCATCATAGCACCCTCATCTCTTACAATTTTAGTTAGGTATCTAGTATCTATGTCACAAATACCTAATACATTATGCTCTTTTAAAAGTGAATCTAAGTCACCTTGAGCTCTAAAATTTGAATACTCATGATGATAGTTTCTAACTAATACACCTTTACAATGGCATGATTTACTTTCCATATCATCACTATTTACACCTACATTACCAATTTCTGGCATTGTAAATGTTATAAACTGACCAGCATATGAAGGATCAGAGATAATTTCTTGATATCCAGTCATAGATGTATTAAATACAATTTCTCCAACACTTGTTCCTGTTGCACCAAAAGAATTTGCCTCTAAAAAAATCCCATTTTCTAAATAAATCCAAACTTTTTGCATGTTACATTAATCCTCTTTTTATTAATTCTTCTTCATACAATCTATTGTAAACAATATCATACTCATCTGTACCAGGTATCAATCTTCTTTTATAATGTTTTATTTTTTCAAATACTACTTCATCTGCTTTTTCAAAACCTTTTAAAAATTCATCTATTGAAGTAAAAATTACATTTTTTACCTGATTATCTGAACAAGTATAATGAATATAATCTTCTTCCCATAAATAGTCTAATATACTGTGTGCAATATCTGAAAATCTATCTTCATTATTTAAAATTACACCAAATTCATTTGCCATTCTTTTTTTAGTCATCCAAAAAAGTTGTCTATAATCTGCATTTAAAAACTCTATTTCTGACTCTTGTTCTTCTAAAATATCTGCAACTTTTTCGTCTAAATCGTGCTCTTTATCCATATCTTCAAGTAATATTCTCTCTATTTCTTGAGTGATTTCTTCTTTTGTTTTTCTAACTTCAACAAAATCACAATTTATTAAGTCTCTTGTAACTCTTCTTGCAATATATTTTGTATGATGTAATTTTATTCTCATAACCTACCCTCTTATAATTGTATCGTCTCTTTCTGGTGAAGTTGAAATTATTCCAACTTTTACTCCTGTTAGTTCCTCTATTTTTTGAATATATTTTTTTGCATTTTCTGGAAGTTTATCAAACTCTCTTACTCCAACAACACTATCCCAACCATCAATCTCTTCATAGATTGGTTTAACATTTTCTAAATCTAAAGGCATATAATCAATTCTTTGCCCATTATACTCATAAGCAACACAAACTTTAACCTTAGGGAAACCATCTAAAACATCAAGTTTCATTAATGATAATTGGTCACATCCATTTAATCTGCTTGCATGCTTAACAGCAATCGCATCGAACCATCCACATCTTCTTCCTCTTCCTGTTGTAACTCCAACTTCTTTACCAATATCAGCAATTTTCTGACCTTGTTCTGTGAAGTCTTCTGATGGGAATGGACCATTTCCAACTCTTGTTGTATATGCTTTAACTATTCCTGTAACTACACCAATATCTTTTGGACTTATACCAAGACCTGTACAAGCTCCTGCGCTTACTGTACTTGAAGAAGTAACATAAGGATAAGTTCCATGGTCAATATCAAGTAGTGTACCTTGTGCACCTTCTAATAATACTTTTTTCCCATCATCTAAAGCTTTCCATACCATATTTGTAGTATTTGCAATATATGGTTCAAGTTTTTGTTTATATGACTCAAGTAGTGCTATTAGTTCATCTTTTGATGGAACTTCTACACCTAATACATCAAATATAGCTTTGTTTTGTTCGAAAAAATCAATTATACTTACTGCAAGTTTTGATGGATTTAACAACTCTCCCACTCTAAAACCTGATCTTGCAATTTTTTCTGCATAAGCTGGTCCTATACCTTTACCAGTTGTACCTATTGCTTTATCGCCTTTAAGTTTCTCTTTTGCTTGATCAATTTGAGCATGATATGGTAAGTTTAGATGAGCTCTATCTGAGATAAAAAGTCTTCCCTCAAGTCCTTTAAATTGTTCCATCTCTTTAATTATTGATTCTGGACATAAAACAACTCCATTTCCAATAATATTTATTGCTTTTGGATTTAAAACACCAGAAGGAATTAAGTGTAAAGCATATCTAACTCCATCTACCCATATTGTATGACCTGCATTGTGTCCACCTTGACTTCTACAAACCATATCATAATTTTGGGCAAGCATATCAACCATCTTACCTTTTCCTTCATCACCCCATTGAATTCCAACTATTAAGTCCGCTTTCATAATCTCTAATCCTCTAATATTTTTAATAAACTATCTGTATAAAGTGCAAAACCTAGTGAAGTAAACCCTTCACTACTGTACATTCCACCTCTACTTAAAATTGAGTTACCATCAATAACCCTATAATATATCCCATCATAGTATTTTAGTGAACCATAATATAAAGGTGAAATTATAAGATTATCATAATTTACTTCCAATGCCTTATTATATAGATTATCTAGTTCATCTTTAATACTATTTGGTACAACTTTTATTACCTCTTTTAAATCAGCAATATCTTTTACTTCTAAAAGTTTTGTAAGCCACTCATTTTTTAATTCAAAAAGTTGAGCTATTTCTCCATTTTTAAAAACTTCTATATCTATATCTAGTTCTTTGCTAATAATTCTTGGTATTTTAATATTTGCTATTTGCAAAACAGGTTTTATATCAAGCTCATTTAAAATTTTCACATTTAAATTTATAATATCAGCAATGTTGTCATGACTTATCCACTCACAACCTATTTGGTACTCTTCATTTGAGGGATAAGTAAAAATTGGCTGGATATAAAACCATTTTTTATGACTTGTTGTTCTACCTAACCTTCTTGTGATTATTCTTACAACATCTAAAGTTGAATCAGCTCTTAGTGATACTTGTTCATTATCTTTATCAGAAAATTTTATCAATTTTCTTCCATGTTGTATTGATTGGTGTTGCGAATAAGAGAAGTTTGGAGTAATAATCTCTTCAAAATCATTTTCGTATAAAATATTACTGATTTTATACTCTAACTCTCTTTTTTGCTTCGCTTTTTTACCAAAATATAATCGACTTCCATTTGGTATCTCATGTTCAAAAATCATATATTATGCCTTAAACATTTTTGATAAAAATACTTTATTTGCTGTTCCATCAAAAGTTCTAACTTTAAGCTCATCCAATGCAAGCTCAATTGCATTTACAACCCAAGCTGCCTCATAATCTTCAACTAATCCCATATGATTAATTCTAAAAATTTTTCCTTTTAAATGATCTTGTCCACCAGCAATATTTACATTATACTTTGTTTTTAATATTTCTCTAATTTCATTTGATTGTTCTGTATAAACTGCTGTCATCGCTTTTGCTGGAACTTTTGGGTAAATTTCAAAACCTATTGCTTTTAAAGATTCTTTTGTAGCTTCTGCTCTTTTATTGGTATCTTCAAAAAGTTTATCAAAACCTGTAGTTTCTTTTATATGAGTTAAAATCTCTTTAAGTCCAATAATTAGTGTAGTTGCAGCTGTCCAAGCAGTTGTATTTGTTTTTTGCTTTTTAATTTCAGTTGCTAAGTTAAAATAAAAACCTCTTGGTTTTTTTTCTATTTTTGCTACTGCATCATTGCTAAAACCAATTACAGCAAGTCCAGGAGGAAGCATAAGTGCTTTTTGACTTCCTGTAATAACTGCATCTAAATTTGAAGTATCAATATCTTCTACTCCAACAGCAGTAATTCCATCTGCAATTATCATAATATCTTTGTTTAATTTTTTAACTTCACTTGCTATTTGCTCAACTGGATGTCTTAATCCTCCAGCACTTTCACAAAGTTGAATAAAAATTGCATCTATATCTTTATCATTTTTCACAGCTTCAACTATTGATTCAACGCTTACAGGAGTATTCCATTCATTTTTTATTTCAGTATAGTCTATTTCAAAAGCTTTGCAGATTTTTCCAAATCGCTCACCGAACTTTCCTGAATTTATTGTTAAAGCTTTTTTATGAGTTAGGTTAGTAACACAAGCTTCCATAGCACCTGAACCACTTGAAGCTAGCATTACTACCTCATCCATCTTATATAATTCAAACAATAATTCTCTTGTTTGCTCAAATATTTTTTCAAACTCTGGTGTTCTATGGTGGATTGTAGTATCTGCCATAGCTTTTCTTACGAACTCTGGTACAGGAGTTGGACCTGGTGTTAATAACATATTTAATATCCTTAAAAAATATCTTTATTTAGTAAAACTCAATATTTTATCCAAGTTTATATTATGAAGAGGTTAATTTATTATTTATAAAAAAATTGAATTTTTATAGATAAACTATTGACTTTCACATAACTATTATGTATAATGACTATAATTTATGACTTTTAGTATAAAGTCAATCAATTTAAAGGAAGAAGACATGGCAAAAGAATTAAAAGAAAAGAAAGTTGCTAAAATAGCTAAAAAAGCTGCTAAAAAAGTAGTAGAAAAGAAAAAAGATGTTAAAAAAGTTGCTAAAAAAGTTGCTAAAAAAGTAAACAAATTAAAATTAACTAAACCAAAAAAAGCTAAAAAAGCTGCTAAAAAAATAGCTAAAAAAGCTGCATAATAAAAAGGCTAGTTAAACGCTAGCCTTTTTATACTTCTAAACTTATTCTTTACAAATAAAAAAAAAGTTATAATCTTCATACTCAAATACTCAATATTTAAAACTAATACAATTTAAATTTTTTCAAGGATAATTATGAATTTAGATATTTGGCTTACACTGCTTATTGCTTCAATTTTTTTGTCTATTTCTCCAGGTGCAGGAGCAGTGGTATCTATGAATTATGGATTAAAATATGGTCTTAAAAAATCTTATGGTGCAATTTTAGGTTTACAAACTGGACTGTTTTTACAAACTTTCATTGTTGTAATAGGTCTTGGAACTATTATTTCAAAATCTGTTATGCTTTTTAATATAATAAAATGGCTTGGAGTTTTATATCTACTATATTTAGCTTTTACAAAAATCTTTGAAAAAGTTGAAGTACTTGAAGAAGAAAAGCTTATAAATACATATAGTTTTAAAAAAGCATATCTTAGCGCTACATTAATTAATCTTACTAATATAAAATCAACTGTTTTCTTAGTTGCATTTATTCCTCAGTTTTTAAGTACGCAATACTCTATGATAATACAGTTTACAATTATATCTTTAACTTTATGCATTATTGATACAATTGTAATGACAGGTTATTCAACTCTTGCTTCAAAACTTAAATTTTTAGTAAAAGATGTAAAAGCAATGAAAATCCAAAATAGAATTACAGGTTTTTTTCTTGCACTTGCTGCTTTTTTTGTATCTACTGCAAAAAAAGTATAAAATTTACAAATTTTCTTAACCCCAAAAAAAGGCTTCTTAAAGACAATTTAATACTAGTTAGTATTAATAATCCTCAAATCTTACTTGACATTACTACTAGTTAGTAGTATAATTTCGCCAAGGGGTTTTAATATGAAAAATAAAACTACAAAAAGTTATGGAAAAAGAACTGATAAATCTATGAAAGCTGTCGTAAGACTTGAAAGACTAAGATTAAAAATTCATAATAAAACTGTAAATTATTTAAATAATTTTAACCTTACATTTAATCAGTTTAAAGTTTTAGAAGTTTTATATCACAGAGGTGATTTAAATATTGGCTCTATTACAAAACTTACTATGAGTACCCCAGGAAATATAACTGTTGTGATTAAAAATCTTAAAAGAGATGGCTGGATTGCTTCAATTCCTGATGAAAATGATAAAAGAGCTTCAATTTTAACTCTTACAAATAAAGGTCAAGAGGTAATTGAAGAAGTATTTCCTCTTCATGCAAAAAATCTATACAACTGGATGGAAGTTTTAAATGATGAAGAACTTGATACTTTATATGAGCTTTTAAATAAGCTTTATAAAGCAAACTAAAAAAATTTAAATTAATAGTACTAATTAGTACAATAAAAGGATAAAAAAAGATGACAAAATTAGTAAAACTTGGTTTAGCTTCAGTTTTAAGTGCAGGTGCATTATTTGCAGGAACATACAATGTTGATGCAAGTCACTCAAATGTAGGTTTTAAAGTAAAACATATGATGATTTCAAATGTTGCTGGTAAATTTGAGAATTTTGCAGGTTCTTTTGAGTATGATGAAAAAACAAAAACACTTAAGTCTTTAAATGGTGTTGTAAAAGTTACATCAATTAATACTTCAAATGTAAAAAGAGATAATCACTTAAAAGAATCAGATTTTTTTGCAGCAAATAAATATCCAGAAATTAAATTTAATCTTAATAAAGTTGAAGATGACAAAGCATATGGAAAGCTAACAATGAGAGGTGTTACTAAAGATGTTATTTTAGATGTGGAAGTAAATGGCACAATAAAAGATCCTTGGGGTAATACAAGAACTGGTTTAATTCTTGAGGGTAAAATAAATAGAATGGATTATGGAATTAAATATAACTCTATTTTAGAAACAGGTGGAGTAGCTGTTGGTGAAAAAGTAAGATTAACAGTAGAACTTGAGGGAATATTAGCTAAATAATAAACTATTTTATACTTTATAACAAAGGGGTTTTAAATAAGTTTTTTTATGCCCCTTTTCCTTCTGTTTTTGTCACTTTGTTATGCTAAGATGATATTAGTCTTTAAACATGGTGCTTTTCTTACTTAAAAGCTAAATACTACAACTTTATAAAGGAAGTTAGTATGAAGAAGCTTTCACTCAAGTTTTTTAAGAATGGTCCAATCAAACTTATTAATGACTCAGATTTTTTACTAGAAAATAGTATTATTTATGAGGATAAAAGTTTTGATTTGAATAAATCTACATTTATTTGTCGATGTGGAAGAAGCAAAAAGCAACCTTTTTGTGAAGGCTCCCATTCAAATAGTAGATTTGACACAAGATGCAAAATTTCAAAAGAGAAATTTTCACAAACATTTAAAAATAATTCATTAACTTCAACTAGTAATGAGTTGCATAATTGTGCACAATTAATTATAAAAGAGAACTCTCCCATTCTTGCAAAGGGTAATATTTCTTTAAAAATCAACAATATTCCAGAAGTAATAGATAAAAGAAATTTTAATTTATGTAGGTGTGGTAGCTCTAAATATATGCCATTTTGTGATAGTTCACATAATGATTTTGAAAGAAGATACTATACTTTTTAAAGTATAGTATCTAAAGATAAAGAAGTGGTAGAATATTATTTGTATTCTACTTCTTTTTCTCCTTTGGCTAATTCTCCAATTACATAAGCATCAGTATTTGCTAAAATAGCATCTACATTTGCAGGATTAACAACAAGAACCATACCAACACCCATATTAAATGTTCTATACATCTCCTCAGACTCTACATATTTACTCATAAAATCAAAAATTGGTAAAGTTTTAATTTTATCTTTGTAAACAACTGCTTTTAAATTATCAGGTAAAACTCTTGGAAGATTTTCTGTAATTCCTCCACCTGTAATATGTGCTAAAGCATTTATATTTTCTTTATTAGCTTTAAACTCTTTAACATAAATTCTTGTTGGTTCTAATAATACATCTTTTAATACTTTTCCATCAAACTCATCGTCTAAAGACATTTCAAGTTTTTCTAATAGAAGTTTTCTAACAAGTGAAAAACCATTTGAATGGATACCAGAACTTGGAAGTGCAAGTAATACATCTCCTATATTTACTTTTTCAATTCTATTTAACTCTTCTTTTTCTGCAATACCTACACAAAAACCTGCTAAATCAAAATCACCTTCTTTGTACATACCTGGCATTTCAGCAGTTTCTCCACCAACTAAAGCGCATTCACTTTGAATACACCCTTGAGCAATTCCTTTTACAACATCTGTTGCTTCATCAACTTCAAGCTTTGCTGTTGCATAATAATCTAGGAAAAATAGTGGCTCACCAAAGTTACATAGTAAATCATTTGTACACATAGCAACTAAATCAATTCCAACTGTATCAAACTTTTTTGAATCAATTGCTAGTTTTAATTTTGTTCCAACTCCGTCTGTTCCTGAAAGTAATACTGGATTTTTATAACCAGTTGGTAACTCAAAAGCACCTGCAAAAGAACCAATACCTCCTAATACACCTGGTATTAAAGTCGATTTCACATGTGGTTTTATATTCTCAACAAACTGATTTCCTGCGTCTATATCAACACCAGCATCTTTATAACTTACTGTAGACATTATTTCCCTTTTTATGTTTTAAAGTTTAAAGCAATATATACTTGTATCTAGTAAAATGTTACTACTAACACAAATGTCTTTAAAAACTTCTGTAATTTTTTAGCACATACAAATATATCTATGTAATTTAAATTTTTTGTGGTATTATATCGAAAATTTAATAAAACAAAAGGACGGATTTTATGTCATGTTCAATGAATGATAACCAAGCTTTTAATGAAATGATGGTACATGTACCCTTATGCACACATAAAGAGCCTGAAAATATTTTAGTAATCGGAGAAACTAGCCCTGAATTAAAAAAAGAGTTAGAAAAGCACCCATTTAATATTGAGTTTGGAGATGAAGCTTTATTAAACTCTAAAGATGAAAAAAATATTGATGTAATAATTTTAACTAATATAAAAATTAGTGAGTTAATTTTAGCAAATATCAATAGAGTATTAAAAGATGATGGTCTTATAACTTTTAAAACTGAAAGTTTTCAAAATGATGAAAATAGACTAAAAGAAGATTTACAATTAGTTGGAACAAAGTTTTGGATTGCAATGCCTTTTAAGTTTGGTCATAGCACAGCTATTTTAGCTTCAAAAAAATACCATCCAACTGCTGATATTATACTTCAAAGATCTGATATATTAGATGATTTAGAGTATTATTCAACTGAGATACATCATGCATCATTTGTTTTTCCAGCAGCAATACACAAAGCTTTAACTACAATAGCTAAAAGATAAGCTTTTATAATCTACAATTAAAACTAAAATAAATCATTATTATAGTAATATTTTACTATGAATAATGATTTGTTTAAAAATGCAATTGCCTTAACAGGCGGAATTTCAACAGGAAAAAGTACAGTTTGTAGTCTATTTAAACTTCATGGTTTTTTAACTATTGATGCAGATAAAATCGCCCATAAGCTTCTTGATAAAAATAGCCATAAAATAGAAAAGATGTTTGGTGCACAATATGTAGAAAATGGAAAAGTTTTAAGAAAAGAGCTTGGCAAAATTATTTTTTCAAATGAAGATAATAAACTAAAACTTGAAGCTTTACTTCATCCTTTAATTAAAGAAGAGATAATAAAAGAATCAAAAGTATTTGAAGAAGCCAATAAACCCTATTTTATTGATATACCTTTGTTTTTTGAAAAGATGCACTATCCTATTCCTAAATCTTTAGTTATATATACCCCAAAAGATATACAAGTACAAAGACTTATGAAAAGAGATAATATTAGCAAAGAAGAAGCTAAGCTTAAAATTTCTAATCAAATGGATATTGAAAAGAAAAAAGAGTTAGCAGATTTGATAATTGATAATTCAAAGGATTTAAAGCACCTTCAAAAAGAAGTTGAAAAAATTATTAGGGAGATAATATGACATATACAAAATATAGTGCAAGTGGAAATGACTTTGTAATTTTTCACTCATTTATTAAAAAAGATTATTCAAAAGAAGCAATTACTTTATGTAATAGAACTGAGGGAATTGGGGCAGATGGCTTAATAGTACTAATTCCAAATAGTGATTATGATTTTGAGTGGTTATTTTATAATAGTGACGGAAGTCACGCAGCAATGTGTGGAAATGGTACAAGAGCTTGTGCACACTATGCTTATACAAACAACTTAGCACCATCTAATATGAAGTTTTTAACAGGTGCTGGAGCTATTGAGTCTATTGTTGAAGATGATGTTGTTCAAACACAACTTACAAAACCTATATTAATTAAAGATGAGTTTATTCAAGATGGATTTACTTGGTATTTAGTTGATACAGGAGTACCTCATCTTGTAAGTATAGTTGATGATTTAGAAAAGTATGATAATAATTTAGCTTCTAAAATGAGATATGAGTATAACGCAAATGTAAACTTTGCAAAAATTGAAGATGGCAAAATATATGTAAGAACTTATGAAAGAGGTGTTGAGGGCGAAACATTAGCTTGTGGAACTGGAATGGCAGCTTGTTTTTTAAGAGCTAATAACTTAGGCTTAGTAGAAGATATTGCAAATGTTTATCCAAAAAGTAAAGAAGAGTTAACACTTACAAAAAAAGATGAAATACTATACTTCAAAGGTGCTGTAAAAAAAGTTTTTACAACATCAATCAATTAATATAAGAGGGAAAATATGAAATTTAGCGCACCATTAAAATCAGATTCAATAAAAGTTATGCTTCTTGGAAGTGGAGAGTTAGGTAAAGAAGTAGTAATTGAAGCTCAAAGATTAGGAATTGAAACAGTTGCAGTTGATAGTTATAATAATGCTCCTGCACAACTTGTTGCAAATAAAGCTTATACAATCAATATGAAAAATAAAAATGAGATTTTAGATGTAATAAGAAGAGAAAAACCAGATTTTATTTTACCAGAAGTTGAAGCTATAAATATAGATGCTTTATTTACAGCTGAAAATGAAGGTTACCATGTAATACCAAATGCAGATGCTGTTAATAAAACAATGAATAGAAAAAACATAAGAGAGTTTGCAGCAGTTGATTTAGAACTTCCAACATCTAAATATGAGTTTGTATCTACTTTTGAAGCTTTAAAAAGTGCAGCTTTAAACATAGGATTTCCTTGTGTAATTAAACCTGTTATGAGTTCATCTGGGCATGGACAAAGTATTGCAAAAAGTGAAGATGATTTAGCTTCATCTTGGGAACTTGCAAAGGAAGCTAGAGGAGATGCTAGTGAACTAATTGTTGAAGAGTTTATCACTTTTGATTATGAGATTACACTTTTAACAGCAAGAAATGAGAATCAAACTGTATTTTGTGAACCAATAGGTCATATACAACAAGATGGTGACTATATATTTTCATGGCAACCAATGAATATGAGTGAAACTGCAAAAGAAAAATCAAAAGAGATTGCAAAAAAAATCACTGATGGTTTAGGTGGAAGAGGTATTTTTGGTGTTGAGTTATTTGTAAAAGGTGATGAAGTTTATTTTAGTGAAGTAAGTCCAAGACCTCATGATACTGGTATGGTTACAATGATTACTCAATCTCAAAGTGAATTTGCTCTTCATATTAGAGCAGTACTTGGTCTTCCTTTAAACTTTATTGATTATGGAGCAGGTGCAAGTGCTGCTTACAAAGCAAAAAATGATAGCTTTAATCCTACAATAGATATTAAAGATGAAGCTTTTACTAATACATCTTACGTAAGAGTTTTTGGAAAGCCTCAAAGTCATGAAGGAAGAAGAATGGCAGTTGCTTTAACTTTTGATAAAAATAGTAGCGACAAAGCTTTACAACAAGCAAAAGAGTTAATTGAAAACTTCAATGATTAAATCAATTCTCTAAAGGTTCTAAAATAGGAATCTTTAGAGTAAACTCTGCTCCTTTAAAACTATTTTTTTCATATTCAAACTCTTTATTTTTTACAGCAATTTCACCATTCATATGTTTTACCAAAATCTCTTCACACATATAAAGTCCTATTCCTGTACCTAAACTTTTATGTTTTGTAGTAAAATATGGTTCAAAAATCTTTCCTATTACATTTACAGGTATTCCTCCTGCATTATCACATATTTTTAAAATAATATTATTCTCTTTATCTTTATAAATATCAATAAATATATATTTATACTCTAATGAAGACTCTTCTAGTGCATCTCTTGCATTATTTATTAAATTCATAATTACTTGTACAAGCTCATTATCAAAACCATATAAATCTATATCTTCAATATTTTCAATTATATCAATTTCTCTATTTTTTAATTTTGAGCTAACTAAAAAGAGTGCTTTTTTATATGTATTTTTTATATTAAATCTAACTTTTTCTTTATCTGGTTTAAAAAAGTCTCTAAAATCATCAATAGTTTGAGAAAGATGGTTACCAGATTTTACAATCGCATCTAAAACCTCATCTAAAAAGTCATCACTTAAAGTCCCCATTTCTTTATGTATCTTTACACTACTTGCACTAGTAGTTATAACTGATAAAGGTTGTCTCCATTGATGTGCAATATTTTCAAGCATTTCTCCCATTGCTGCCATTTTTGATTGGTGATGAATCATCTCTTCATTATCTTTTAGTTTCTTTTGAGCTTCTTTAATATCTGTAATATCATTTGCTATAATTAAAAGTTGTTTATTACCATATCTATCAGTTATTGGTTTTTTAATGGATTGAAAATATCTTATTTTTCCAGTTAATATATCAGTTGATTCTTCATAAACTACTTTAGTCTCATCTAAATCCATAATCTCTTGAACACTTTGCAAATAGTGTTTTACTTGATCTTTATTTGGATTATAATCTCCATCACTTTTTCCTATCATATCATCAGTTGTTGTATTATAAAGTCTTGCTATGGCTTGATTTACCAATACAAATTTTCCTTCATAATCTTTTACAATTATTATATTTGGATTTTCATCGATTATTGTATGAAGAAATTTTCTTTGAGCAATAATATCTTCTTCTCTTGTTTTCATTTGTGTGATATCTTCAATAATCGCTAAAACATAAAGTATTTCATTGAATTCGTTCTTTATAGTTGAAACTGTTACATTTCCCCATAAAAGTTCATTATTTTTTGTAATATATCTTTTAGTGATTTTATACATTCCTATTTCATTGTCAATAAGTCTATTAAAATATTCTTCATTTAAATCTAAATAATCAGAGTGAGTTATATCAAGATATGATTTTCCTAAGATTTCATCTTGTGAATATCCAAGCATATTTAAAAAAGCCAAGTTTGCTTCTATCATCTTTCCCGTTTTATCTGAAATTAAAATTCCTAAAGGTGAAAAATCAAAAATTGCTTTTAATCTCTCTTCTTTTTCTTCAATATATTTTTGAATCTCTCTTTTTTCAGTTATATCTTCTCCTGAACAAATTACTTGAGTAATTTCTCCTTTTTTTTCTACAAAAGAGTTTTTCCAAGAGATAAACTTTCTTTCTCCATCTAATGTTACTACTTCATTTTCTACATATCTATTTATTTGCATATTTTTATTTGCAATCTCTTTTATTACATTACTAATATAAGATTTTAGCTCTTGAGGAATAAAACTATCAACCCAATTCATAGATACAATTTTTTCTTGAGATACGCCTAATATTTTGCAGGCTTGTTCATTTGCAAAAATAATATTAGAGTTTTTATCCAATATTAAATATAGACCTTTCGTAATATTTAAATACTCTAAAATATTACTATCAATCTGTTCTTGCATTTAATTTACCTTTTTATATTTGTTATATAATATTATATTTGTTTATTTAGTTAATGTAAAGTTCTAATTATATTTTCTCATATTTGCATATATGTTAAAAGCTTTTAATTGAGTTGTTTATAAAAATACCTTTTTCTTATTATATGTTATTTAATCTTTATCTTTATATAATACGCGCCTTATTTAATCTAAAGGAATAATTTTGCAATACAATTACAATACTACTAATCTACTATCTAAAAAAATAAATGAAACAACTATAGTAGGTACTTTATATCTAGCGGCGCAAAAAAATATAATGCATGCTCCTATGTATGGCATAGAACATGATAAAAATGCTCTTAATTTAAATAAAGTCAACCTATGTAAAAATGCCACAAATGGTTGTGTTACTGCTTGTATTTATCATAATGGACTATTTCAGAACTCTCACTTTAGTAAAAACAAAATAAAACAAGCAAGAATAAAAAGAACATTTAAATTTCTACTTCAAAAAGAACAATTTTTCGAACAATTAATAAAAGAGATTAATGCCTTAAAAAGAAAAGCAAAAAAAGAGAACTTAAAACTACTTATTCAACTTAATAAAACTTCTGATATTTTATGGGAAAAAGAAAACTTTATTTATAAAGATGTAGAGTACAAAAATATCATGGAATATTTTGATGATGTAAAGTTTTTTGATTATACAAAATATAATATATTAAAAAGTAGAAAAAAAACACCTAAAAATTATACACTTATTTATTCACGAGCTGGATTACACAAAGGAAAATTAGTAGATTCATGGGAAGATTTACAAAACTATTTAAAAAATAAAATAAATATTGCAATTGTTTGTACAAATAAAATAAAAGAAGAACTTTTAAATCAAAAAAAACATAATGATTTTTCAATTATAGATGCACAAGAGTTTGAAAAAGGCAATATCTCTCTTGATAATTGTATTGAGGGAACTATCTTAATTCATGAAGCAAAAATAGGAACTAATATAAATAAAAATAGTGCATTTGTCTTAGAAACACCAGAAGATATTCAAAAATATTTATACTAATCAACTAAATCAAAAGTTAATTTAAAACATGCACCTTTGTATTGAATTTTTTCATATACAAAGGTTTCATTTGATACTGATATTTCTCCATTTAGGCTATCTTTTATAATCTTTTTTGACATATATAGCCCTATTCCTGTACCAGTATCTTTTTTTGTAGTAAAGTATGGCTCAAAAACTTTTTTTATAATACTCTTGTTTATTCCTCCAGCTGTATCTTTTACTAATAAAACAACTTTGCCATTTTGTTTAAAAATATCAATAAATATCAATCTTTTATTATCTACATGTTTTAGTGCATCCCTTGAATTATTTATAATATTTATAAGTACTTGAACTAGTTCATTTTCTGTGCCATGGATTTTTATATTTTCACAATTTTTTATAAAATATATATTATTTATATCAAATTGAGAACTCAATAGTTTTAAAGTTTTTTCTACAACATCTTTTAAATTAAAATTGATTTTGTCTTTATTTGGCTTAAAAAAGTTTCTAAAATCATCAATTGTTTTAGACAAATGCATAACAGAGTTATGAATACTATCCATTCCTCTATAAAAGTTATCATCTTTTAATATACCCAGTTCTTTTTCAAACTTAAGTCCTGTAACTGCTGTTGATATTACAGATAAAGGCTGTCTCCATTGATGGGTAATATTTGCAATCATCTCTCCCATTGCTGCCATTTTTGATTGTTGCGCTAAAATAGTATCTTTTTGTCTATTTTTTTGCGCCTCTTCTAGTATTTTTTCTCTATAATCATAAAAACTTTTTTCTAATAATTTTATTACATAAAATGAAATTGCTAACATTATTATAGTTAAAACTGTTCCTAATAGAAGAAAAGATTTTATTGTTTTTTTATCTTCATTTGCTAAAGTTTCAAGCCTTGCATCTAACTCTTTTTTTAATGAATCTTTATAAAATGATGCATAAACTGCCCACTGCCAGTCATCAAGACCCTTAACAAAAGTAGTCTTTTGTATATATTTATCTTTATTAATATTTGTACTATTTTCATAAGTTAAAAAGCCTTGTTGATTTTTACTTTTCGCAATTTTTAATAACTCTTTATATGGCTGATAATCTTCTTTGTTTTTTATATTTATAATATTTTTGTTTATAATATCTTTATTTTTTGAAGTAAGTACTACTCCATCATAATCAATCACTGAAATTATTTTATCATCTAAAAATTTGATTTTTGAGATATATTTTAATATATAACTTTTTAGCTCTTTTTCATACTCTTGTGTATATTCACCTGTACCTACAAAGATATTATATGGTTCAAATATCTTATGAAAACCTATTTTTCTTTTTATTTTTTTGCTATTTGGTTCTTGCCAATACCATTCATCATAAGTTTCATTTTTTGATTTTAAAGCTTTAATTCCCTCTTGAACTATTAATTTCCCAGTTATATCTTTATGATTCCATAAAGAACGACCCTCTAAGGATTTTAATATAGGATGAAAGATATTATTTCCTTGCATATCATAAATATAAAAATATCCTCTTCCATCTAAAAACCGCATCTGTTCTAATGCAGCTTTCATCATGTGAATTATCTCTTTTTTCGATTTTTTATTTTTGTATTCATTATAAAGCCCTTGCATAACAGCATGTGCTTCATAAACTTGATATTTAATCAGTTTTTTCAATCTTTCTTCACTATTTTGTTTATGAAACTGTATATACTCATAAACTCTATTTACTTCATTTTTTATTCTTTGTTTTTCTTGATTTATAAATTTTGTTTTTATATTTGTTATTTCTTTATGGTAGTGTTTTTCATGTTCTACTAAAAATAGATACATTCCAATAATTGCAATTGCAAATATTAAAAAAAGAGGAAAGAATCTTATAATTCTTATAATATATTTTTCTTTTTTTGATAGCATAACTTTTCTTTTTTTTTAATTCTATCATACATTTTTATATTTATAGAAAACTTTAAGTATATAATTAAATTAGAAAAGTGTAGTTTTATATTGTGTAGTTATAAAAGAGTAAGATTTAAACTTACTCTTTTAATGAGATATTATAATTTACCTTCGTTTTTAGCAAGATAATCAGCAACACCTTCTTTGTCTGCTTTCATACCCTCATCACCTTTATTCCATCCTGCTGGACAAACTTCACCATTTTCATTTGTAAAAATCATAGTATCTACCATTCTGATCATTTCATCAATATTTCTACCTAATGGTAAGTCATTAATAACTGCATGTCTAATAGTTCCATCTGCATCTAGTAAGAATGAACCTCTTAAAGCTACTGATTCATCAAATAATACATCAAAATCTCTTGAGATTTGTTTTGTAATATCAGCAACTAGTGGGAATTTAACTCTTCCGATACCACCTTTTTCTACTGGAGTTTCTCTCCAAGCAAAGTGTGAGAATTGAGAATCAATAGATACACCAATTACATTTACACCTCTTTGTCTAAACTCATCTGCTCTTTTAGAAAATGCAATAATTTCTGATGGGCATACAAATGTAAAGTCTAGTGGATAAAAGAATACAACTGCACCTTTTTCTCCGATATTTTCATATAAATTAAAATCTTCAACAATTTGTCCATCAGCTAAAACTGCTGCTGCTGTAAAATCTTTTGCTTTGTTTGTTACTAACATGTTTTTCCTTTTTTATTAATAGTTTTTTGTTTTGTTGGTGAAATTATATACAAATCATTTTAATCTATATTTGACTAATTTTGTTAATAAAAAAATTTAAGAAAATATTTATTTATTTATAATCTTTTTCTTAAGAAAATTTTTATCCTTTAAAGTATATAATCTCATCATAATTATACAATATAAAACAAAGTAAGGAATAAAACATGTTAGATTTAGCGATAATAGGTGGAGGACCAGCAGGATTAACAGCTGGATTATACGCCACAAGAGGTGGATTAAAAGATGTAGTAATGTTTGAGATGGGAATGCCAGGAGGACAAATCACAGGAAGTTCAGAAATAGAGAACTATCCAGGACAAGAAAAAGTAATGTCTGGATTAGATTTGATGCAATCATGGCCAGAACAAGCAATGAAGTTTGGTTTAAAACATGAAATGAAAAAAATAACATCAGTTGTTAAAAATGATGATATTTTTACATTAACTACAGAAGATGGAAATACTTATGAATCTAAAGCTGTTTTACTAGCAACAGGTTCAGTTCCTAGACGTGCTGGCTTTAAAGGTGAAAATGAGTTCTTTGGAAGAGGAATATCAACTTGTGCTACTTGTGATGGATTCTTTTATAAAGGAAAAGAAGTAGCAGTTATTGGTGGAGGAGATTCAGCTTTAGAAGAAGCAGTATATCTAGCAAAGATATGTTCAAAAGTATATGTAGTACATAGAAGAGATACATATAGAGCAGCACCAAGTACAATAGAGCATATGAAAAATACTGAAAATATAGAAGAAGTAACAAATGTAGATGTAGAAGAAGTATATGGAGATATGTCAGGAGTTACAGGATTAAAAGTAAAGAGTAAAGTTGATGGAAGTATAAAAGACTTACCTGTACCAGGAGTATTTGTATTTGTAGGAAGAGATGTATTAAATGAGCCAATAAAAAATGAAGATGGAACATTTATATGTGAAACAAACAAGCAAGGTGAGGTTATTGTTGATTTAAAAATGAGAACTTCATTACCTGGTTTATATGCTGCTGGTGATGTTAGAATTGATGCTGCTAAACAAGTGGTTTGTGCTGCTGGTGATGGTGCTACTGCTGCTGTTGATATTATTGAATTTTTAGGATAGAGTTTTTCTATCCTAATTTATAATAGCATCATGCCATTGAACAAGTGTGAAGCGATTTCCACTTGTTACTTCTAAAACCTCATGGGTAAAGATAGGATTACTTAAAAAAACTACCATATCCCCACTATTTGCTCTAAGTTTTACTACTTGTTTATTTTCATCATACAAATAGTTAAAAACAAGCTCACCACCAGTATAATCATCACTTAAAAAAAGCACAGTGGTAACTCTTCTTTGATGTGCAACTGTTGTAAATCCAACAAGCTTATTATCTTTTAATATCATATTTGAATCATCACTATGAGCTTTATAAAAGCTTCCTTTTGTATACTCTAAAACTTGTGGTTTTGTTGAAGTTGTTAAAGCTAAACAAAAATAATCCTCAATTTTTTTTTGGAAAAACATAAACTGCTTTTTATAAAGATTTATATACTCTTTTGGAAGTTTATGAATTTTTGTTTCTCTAATACTTTTATCAACTTTTCTATTTATTATATTGATATCTTTTTTTCTAACCTTTGCTTGTTCTACATCAGCATCAACTCTTAGAATTTCATTTAATTGTTCTAAATTATCTTTTGAAAAGAAATCTTTTATAATTAAAAAAGGATAATCATAATAAGGATTTGGTAAAAGCTTAGTTGGCAGTTCTAACTGCATAATATCTTTTGGACAATATATTTTATTACTGATTTGGTACATAATTAACTCTATTATTAAATAAATTATACTATTTAGTATGTAATTATATTCTATATAAAAACAAAATATCCTAAAAATAATCTTAAAATTATATTTATTTAATGAAGTGCTATTTTTTGGGCTTTATTCAAAGTAAATTTATATTCAATTTATAAAATATACATTTATTTGAGATAGAATAAATAAACAAAGGGCGAAAATTGAAAACAATATTTAAAAATCGATATTTAGTACTAATAATCTTTATACTATATTTATTAACATTTAATATTTTAAGTTATAACTACTTCTTAGAAGATTTTAAAAACTTAGAAATAAAAGAGAACAAAAAAAACTTATCTTCTTTAATAAATAAAATAGATAATAAATTAGAAAATATATATAATATTACAAATGATTACGCAAAATGGGATAAAACTTACGATTTTATTCTTACAAAAGATAAACAATATATTTATGATCTTTTTAGAAGTAATAGTAATACATTAGCTGATTTAGGCTTGGATTTTATGATATTTCAAAACCTAAATTATGAGACTATTTATTCAAATTTTAATAAAAACTTTGAATTAAAGAAAAATAACAATGAATTTATCACTCAAATTATCCAAGAGTACAATAAAGAAGAACATTCAACAATTTTGACATTTGACAATAGATATTTTTATACTGTAAAAGCTAGTATATTAAAAAGTGATTCTACAGGAAAAATAAGAGGCTATCTTTTTGCAGGGAAAGAAGTAAGTGTAAAAGAGTTGGATAGTGCAGCAATTTTTGATAAAATAAAAATAAATCCTAAAGAAGAAAAAAAGTTTAATGACTCTTTAAATAGTAGATATCTTCATAAAATAGATATTTTTGCAACATTAAAAGATAAAGATATAAACTCATACTTATATTTTTATAACCATAATAAACAAATAAAGTTTTCCCTTAAAGTATCTCAAAAAAAAGAGATTTATATAAAAGGTCAAAAACAAATCTTGATTTTCAATACTATTATCTCTTCACTATTTATTGTCTTACTTTATATTTTATATATTCACACTTCATATCAAGAAAAACTAAAAAAAGAGCTTCATGAAAAAGTAAAAGAAGAGATAGATAAACAAAGAAAACAAGAGCAGTTGCTAATACAACAAAGTAAACTAGCAGCAATGGGAGAGATGATAGGAAATATAGCCCATCAATGGAGACAACCACTAAATGCATTGGGATTAGTAATGCAAAATATACAGTTTGCATATAATATGGGTGATTTAGATGATAAGTTTATGGAAAAAAGTATAAATAAGACAAATATACTAACATCAAGTATGTCAAAAACAATAGATGATTTTAGGAACTTTTTTAAACCAAATAAAACAAAAGAGTATTTTAAGATAAATAAAACAGTAAAAAAAGCTATATATTTAATAGAATCAACATTTGAGCATAATTATATAGAAATAGAAAAAGATTTTAGCAAAGAAGATATAGAAGTATATGGATTTGCAAATGAGTTTTCACAAAGCATACTAAATATATTATCAAATGCAAAAGATGCACTAATAGAGAAAAAAGTAGAAGATGCGAAAGTAAAAATAAGAGTATATAAAGATAAAAATAGTGCAATAGTACAAATAGAAGATAATGCAAAAGGAATAAGCAAAGATATAAAAGAGAAGATATTTGAGCCATACTTTACAACAAAAGAAGAGGGCAAAGGAACAGGAATAGGATTGTATATGACAAAAACTATTATTGAAAATAGTATGGGTGGAGAAATTAGTGTAGAAAATACAGATTTAGGTGCTTGTTTTACTATTTGTGTGCCTCTTTTGTCAAAAGAAAATAAAAAAATTTAATTAATATAACTTATTTAGCCAAGAAAGTGTCCTTTTTATGATAAAATCAAAATAGGAGTATGTTATGAAAGCTATATTTGTAATACTTTTATTATTTTACTATACCTATGCTCAAAATATTGAGAACCTTCCTATTGATAAAAAATTTAATACTAATTTAACAACTAAAGAGCTTGATTTTTTAAAAACTCATAATAGTTTAAACCTTTGTATTGACCCAAACTGGATGCCACTTGAAAAGTTTGAAAAGGATGAATACATAGGAATTACTTCTGATTATATGAAGATACTTCAAAAAAGATTGGGCATCAAAATAAAAGCAATAAAATCAAACTCATGGTCACAATCTTTAGAGTTTGGAAAACAAAGAAAATGTGATATCTTTTCACTAGTTATGCCAACAAAAAGTAGAGAAGAGTACTTAGATTTTACAGAGCCATATCTTACAATACCTTTAGTACTTATTACAAAAATAGAGAAACTATATATTGCAAATTTAGGAAAAATCAATAAAAAAGTAGGAATTGTAAAAGATTATGCTTTTACAGAACAATTGAAAAAAGATTATCCAAATCTAGAAATAGTTGAAGTTGAAAATTTAAAAACAGGATTAAATAAAGTTAAAAACAATAAGTTATTTGGTTTTATAGATACAGTTACAGCAGCAGGATATCAAATACAGCAGCACTATTTTGGTGAACTTAAAATCACTGCAAAATTTGACAATTCTTGGAATTTAAGTATTGGAACAAGAAATGATATGCCACTTTTAAAATCAATTTTCAATAAAACCCTTACAAAAATTTCACAAGAAGAGCATCAAATAATCTTAAATAAATGGATAAGTATAAAATATGAAACAAATGTAAACTATGGATATATCTTTAGATGGATAGGAGCAATTAGTATCTTCTTTTTTACAATTATTTTCATAATAATTAAAGCAAATAGGAAATTAAACAAAGAGATAACAAACAGAAGAAAAATAGAAAAAGAGCTTAAATCATATATTAAAATTGTAGATGAAAATATAATATCTGCAACTACTGATTTAAAAGGTAATATACTTCATGTATCAAATGCATTTTGTAAAGTTTCAAAATATACAAAAAAAGAGCTAATAGGTAAAACTCATTCTATCTTAAAACATGAAAGTATGGATAAAAAAGTATATAAAGAACTTTGGGAAACTATTTCAAAAGATGAAATTTGGCAAGGAGAAATAAAAAATAAAACAAAACAAGGAGATTGTTTTTGGGTTAAAGCAACTATCGCCCCTATTTTTAATGAAGATGGGATAAAAGTAGGTTATACATCAATAAAAGAAGATATTACAACTAAGAAAAAATTAGAAAGATTATCTATAACAGATGAACTTACAAAAACTTATAACAAACGATATTTTAATGAACTAATGCCAAAACTTTTAAATAGTATAAAAAGAAAAAATGAATATATAACATTTTCAATATTTGATATTGACTATTTCAAACCATACAATGACACCTATGGTCACTTAAAAGGTGATAATGCGCTTAAAGAAGTTACAAAAGAAGTAATGAGTAATCTAAACAGAGCAGATGATTTTTGTTTTAGACTAGGAGGAGAAGAGTTTGGAGTTGTATTTAAAGATTCAAACCCTGAAAAATCAAAAAAATTCTTAGAAAAAATCAAAAATAGTATTGAAAATCTAAAAATACCCCATGAGCACAACAAGGTTTCACCTTATGTAACAGCTTCTTTTGGCTATGTTTGTACAAAAGCAGAGGATATTGACTCAGTTGATATTTTATATAAAAAAGCTGATGAACAATTATATAAAGCAAAAGAGAATGGAAGAAATACAGTTTTACCATAAAATTACACTTTTTTATTAAATAATCATTAAATCAAATATATTATTATATAATAACAACTATAAAGGATATAAGATGTTTGCTATATATAATAATGGAAGTGTAGGATTTAGAAGTACGGCTGATAATTTATATGAATTAAAAAATCTTGATGCACCTGCTGAGGCTAGATTAAAACCTGATGATGATACACTTTTTCAAGACTACTTAGATCATGAAAAAAAAGATAAGCAAACAGAACAAAAAAATCAAAAAGCAGTAAATGCTTATAAAAAAATGGCTAATCTGGACACATCTGAAGAGGTTTATCAAGTTCAAGATATAATGACAAAAGATATAATTTATATTGATAACAAAGCTTCTGTAGAACAAGCTTACGAAAAATTAAAAAAAGAGAGTGTAAGTCATATACCAATAGTATCTTTTGGAAAAAAAATCATAGGAATAATAAACAAAAAAACTATTCTAAATCTATTAATAGAAGATATTGAGAACTATCAAAATATATTAAATAGAAATCTTGAAGATTTAATATTAAAAGAAGTAATCACAGCTGACCCAACAGCAGATATTAGAAGTGTTTGTAAAGTCATGTTAGATTTTAAAATTGATGCAATCCCAATAGTAAATGAAGAAGATATAATAGTAGGAATAGTTTCAAAAACAGATATAATCAAAGCAGTTTCACACTTGCCAAAATTACAGCTTTGGTCTTAGATAAAGTGGTATCTTATATTTAAGTCACCACTTCTTACTTTTAATAGTTAAATATTATATTTTCTGTTTTTTGCCAATAAATATATACAAAATTGAACCTAATAATGGAAGAAAAAAGATTGCTAATAACCAAACTAATTTATTAACACCTTTAAATTCACTTTTTAATACATCTACTAAACAATAAACAAAAAGAAAAGCAAATCCTAATACAATTAACATTATAAACAACCATTCAAAACCACCTGGCATTCCCATTTTATTACTCCTAAATTTTTTTTGAATAATATAAAAAAGTTTATTAAAAACATTTTAATTTTATAGTAAATATCTAAAAATAAGTCTAAACTATAATATTTATTTTATATACTACAGTTAGAATATATAATTAATCATAATATAATTTGTGTAACCTCCCAACATATTGCAATAAATAAAGCAGAATAATTCTGCCAAAATTTATTTAAGAAATTTATCACTAGTCGAATTTTAAGTAAAAAGAGAAATATTACATTCTGAAATAGATACTTAGTAGAATTAGTAAAAAAGTTTATTAAACTAAGTTACCACTACATATCTATAGTTTCAACTCTTTTTTATCAAAATATTCAAATATACCATCTAGCCTCTCCCTGAACTCTTTTGGACTATCTTTAATTGTAGAGTATTCAAAGATTTTTTTGGTAGTTGAATTAATACTTTCTGTTACCTCAATACTATTAGTATCTTTTAATTTTGTATAGTATATTCCATTGACTTCATTTATTCTCATAGGTAGAATTACTTTATATTTACAAAATCCGTCCGAGCCACCTAATGAAAGATTGTCATTTTTGTCTCTTTTATTTTTAATGTATCCCACAGTATGAAAATCTATTTCGATATTTTTATCATTGACTTTAAACCATGTGTTTCTAGAATAGTATCTATTATTAACTGTCCCCTCATAAATCCACATTTTTCTTTTTAAATAATATTGTAAATAAATAGACATAACTTTCTTAAATTCATTTTCATTTTTAGCTTTTACTTTAAATTCAATTTGTCTAAGATTTTTATTATCTTTATTTAGTATTATTTCTTTAGGTTTTTGAATCAAAGCATTTCCTACAGGTGCACACCCAGTAATAATAAATAATAAAGGTAACATTAATAAATATACTTTTTTCATTCTTTTCTTAGTCCTCTTACAAAATAATTCTTATTTGTTGAATTTAATTCTTTAATTCTAAATGGATTTTGTTTTTTAAAGTAAGCATTTATATCATTTGTATCTAGTAATATATGATATAAATATTTTTCTTCTTCTAAAGTAAAATCACCTGCAATTATCGCCAAATCTGAAGTATCATATATTATATTATTTGCTAAAGCATTTAATTCGTTTTGGTTACTCCCTTTAAATACATCATTTAAAAGGTTTCCTTTTTTATTACTTAGTACCCCATCAAGACCATTTCCTAGTAAAATACCATTCCCAGCTTTAGCTCCTGCAGTCATTAAAGCAATATTTCCAGCAAAAGCTAAAAAAGACCCTAGTTTCATTCCTGAATCAGATTTTCCTTTTTGATGGTTATATACTAAACCTTTTTGAATTGAAGGATTAAACTCTTTTAAAAGATCTTCAATCAATATAGTTTTCTTCTTTTCTTTATTGTTATATACTAAATAAAATTTATCATATCCATTGTTTTGTACTTCTTTTGATAAATGCTTTAAAGAGTATAAAAGAATATCTCTACTTCCATATTGATTTTTTTCTTTATTAAATTTGTATTTAATTATATTATGAGAATCAATTCTAATTCCATCATAATAATAAGTATATTTAAATTCAGTATATGCATCAATATTTGGACTCATTGCAAATACATAAACAGAAGTAAGAATTAAAAGAAATATTTTTTTCATTTACTATAGTTCTTTTTTAAAAATATAAGTATCTAAATTGTTATTACTTTTTGTATTTGAAACCATTTCCCAACCATTATTACCTAAAATATTAATTATTTCAATTAAGTGTGCCTTTTTAAATTTAGTAGTTTTTTTCATATATTTTTCCAATGCTTTTATATTAGCTTTTTGTATAGAGTTTTTTTCTTTTGCATCTACAGACCCTAATCCAAAATTTTTGCCATCATTAATTGCACTTACACTTACAACTTTACCATTCTGCATTTCTGTAGCAGTTGCATAAAGTAAATATTGAAAACTTTTTGCACATAAAAAGCTACTCAGCAAAACTATTCCTAAAATTATTTTTTTCATCTGTTCCCCTTTTTAAAATCTCGAACATTATAAAATAATGTCGCAAAAAAGTTTATTAAAATTTTATAACCATTTGCTTATATGCCTAAAATTCTAAAATAAAATTAACTCATAACTTATATAATAAAATACTTTTCTGAAGTGTCAAAAGATTGTGAAGTTTATATTAAACAGTTTAATAAAAAAGGTATTCAATAGCATTAGAACTTTCAAAAGAGTTAACAGCTCAAATTTTTGAAGAAAATGGTATTGATAGAATTGATGAGAATATAATTTAATTTTTAACTATTAATAACCCTATTTCTAAAACAAAATGTACTAACATTAAAAAATGAAGTAATGGCACCCTGGTATGTATCGAACAAATAGAGAAAGTCA
This sequence comes from Malaciobacter canalis, assembly GCF_008000835.1. Classification (GTDB taxonomy): domain Bacteria; phylum Campylobacterota; class Campylobacteria; order Campylobacterales; family Arcobacteraceae; genus Malaciobacter; species Malaciobacter canalis. The sequence continues at coordinate 151,820 of NZ_CP042812.1, read as the reverse complement.
CCTTTATATAGTTATTATTCAATCATTTTGATTTATTAAAGACCCAATTTAAGCCCAATTATTCAAATCTGTCTTAATATTTAATCTTATTTAATCTCATTTAATTTTATCAAATCTAAATCATAATTAACATAAAACGTTACCTAATTAAAAATACTATATGTATTAAATTCCTAAGTTATCAATTAATTCTGTTTTATTACTTTTAATAATATAAGAATCCCCAATTATTAAATTTTTATATTTTGGTTCAGGATTTTCTTCTTTTTTAGGATTGTATTTCTTTTTTAAGTTATTCCATTCTCCTTTTTGATTAACACCATGAATAAACTCTTTCATAGTTGTTAAATAATAAAAGACTTGCTCTTCTGTTAAATCATCTATTAATTCTGATATTTTATTAATTAAATTATAATTCGAATAGCTTTTAATTTTTTCAGAACTATTATTTTTCACATTTTTCACTTTATCTATATTAATATTAGTTCCCTCTCGTTTTGCAACTGCCTTTATTTTTTTTATCTCAATTCTTCTCTCCCGTCTTATACATTTTCTTTTTATTTTAAAATAACGCAAAAAAAATTTATATAAATCATAAATGTAGAATCCAGAAGCAAATTTTTCTACAAAATCATGTCTCTTTACTGGCAATAATCTTTTATCCCTAGTACTTCTTTTTTCATTAGCAGACTTGATATAACTAGGCATTTTTAGTAAATCGCTATCTAGTGTTAAATCAAAAAAATATTCTTCATCTGTTTTAACAATATTTTTATCCCTGTCATATTCTTCTTTTACTCTTGAAACATAAAGTAAAAGGTCCTCTTTTGATAAATTAAGATTAATGGGAATACTTGTTAGTCTTGCCTCATCAAATATCAGTCTTGGTCTACTATAAAGCGGTTCAGTTTCAATATTTATATTTTTCAAATCTTCATATACAAGCGTTTCTAGGAATGAGTCATCTAAATATGAGAGTGAAATATTTTTATCAATATTAATTAAATATATGTTATCTTCTCTCTTTAATTTATATAAACCTTCTTTAGCAATTATTATATTATGCCCATCGTATTTAAGTTGTTCTTGGAAGCGGTTGTTAGGAATTTCATCATTAGATTGACTCCATAAAATAGAACTTGGTATTTCCATCCTATTTACACATGGAATATAAAAGTTTGAAGGATTTTCTAATATCTCATTTGTAGAAGTATCAAAAACATCCATTCCTTTCGCATTATATATAAGATTATTGGAAACATGAAAATCAACTAATTTCATTAGTCCATTTTTAATATCACTTACACAATATTTATTCCAAAATTCTGAATTATATTGTGAAAATTCTGATTTTCTTTTTATAAGTAAATCACTACTTTTCTTCTCTTTTAATGAAAATAAAAGTTCTTCATCTAAATACTTTAAGAATAATTCATCAGTTAATGGTACATATTTTTCTCCATTATTTGTTTTTATAGGAATATAGAAAAAACACAATATTTTATGTAAGTCTAAAGTAGTAATTTTATTAATATCAAAGGTAGTATCTAACTCAATAGGAGATATAAGCTCATCACCATTTATATAACTCCTTATTCTTTCAATACTATTTTCATTTTCCTTCAATAAATCAAAAAGTAACTGCATAATATTCTTTTCAGAATTTAAATCATATAAATAATATTTTACTTTATTATAAACATACAGTTTTCCTTTTTTTTGATAGTAGTCAATTATCTTATGGTATATACTATTGAATCCTAATGATGGTTCAATTTCAAATTTATGTACCATTCTAACACTCCAAGAACTATTAACTATTTCATCATAATATTCAATTTTTTTAAGAACATAGTCATAGTCAGTACCGCAATCAAAACCCAAGAAACTTATCTTGTTTAATCCTAGATTATTCATCCTTCCAAGGAGTTCTCTTAATTTTGAGAATTCATCATTAGTCATTTCATATTTTGATTTGTTTTTAATTAATGCATACTCCTGCATAATATTATTATACTCATCTGTTCTAATGAGCATTTCATATGCTATGCAATAAATATATTCTGCACTTTTAAAGTTTTTAAGCTCATGATAGGGAGATAATTTCAAAAAATTATCTGGCACTTTTATTTTAAAATCTTCAACAAATTTTTTAAAAAAACTATCTTCGTAAATTGTTTTCATAAGTTTCCATTCAAAAGTATTTGAACAAATATATAAAATAATCCATTAATAAATAATATTTGTAATTATTATAAAGGCAATAACCCCGTGATTAAGGTCTTGGGAATATTTAAATAATTTTCCCTCTTGGAAATTTGAAATTATCCAGTAAGAATTGCACAATGCATAATTTTATTTTTGTACATAAAAAATATACTTATATTAACAAAAAGGAGTTTAAAATGAAGAATATATGTATAGAAAGAAATAATTCTCCTCTGAGAAATAAAAAGAAAGAAAGGAGAGAAGTAATATTTATAAAAAAGAAGTATAGAGCAAAAGAATTAGCTCTATTTATTGGAGTGGGATTATCCACAATTTGGAGATGGAATAAAGAAGGAAAAATAAAGTCTCAAAAAATATCAAATGGAGTAACAGTATTTGATATAGATGAAGTTATATCAGATTTAGGATTATAAAATGAATAATAAATCATTAATTGAAGATATAGAAAACCAGCTATTTGGAAACTTTAAACAGGAAGAATTTGATTCAAAGAATACAAATAAAGAAGAAAAAAATATTCTTGAACTTGATAATTTAGAAGTAAAACCTAAAATTCAAATTAAGAATACAAATATTATTTGTGAGGGTAAAGGGTTTGAAAAAATTATAAATAAAGAAAATATAGATTCAAATCTAAACTTTTCTTCTTATGAATTTAATAACTTTATGATCTCATACAATAATCATCTCCATAAACTTAAAGATGTCGGTGGAGCACTTATTATGTTTGATGATGGAGAATTAATGCTTAGGTCATCACCTGATGCAGAATTTAAAAAAGTTACTGAAGAAAAGGCTAGTAGAGTAATAAGCCATCTTATTGGTGAACATTTAATAGTAGGAAAAGGTTCTAAAGATAGACCACCAGATATTAAATATAGTGATTTGATGCTTATTTCAGAAATTGTTTTTGAGGTTCAAACCATGTCTGAGTTTTTTAAATCTGGGAACACTTATAAAATGAATAAGTTTAAACCCAGTAAATATTTAATGCTAGATAAAAATTTACCATATAAAAAGCCCATTACTATATTAAAAATGATAGCTCATTTAGTAGATAATAACAAAGAAAGATTTCATTATGTTATAAACTGGTTAGCATATATGTTTAACTCTTTAAGTAAATCACAGGTTTCCGTTGTACTTAGAGGTTCGCAAGGTAGTGGAAAAGGAGTATTTTTTAACATAATATCATTATTATTTGGTAAAGAATATTGTTTTACAGTAGGAAATAAAACTCTTAAATCACAATTTTTAGGTAGTGTATTTGAGAATAGACTTTTTATTAATATCAACGAAATGTCACATGATATAAAATCTAATAAAGAAAATAAAAATTCTTTAAAAGAATTAATAACAGATTCAGAGTTTGCAGGTGAAAAAAAATATGAGAATATTTCTAAACCAATTAAACTAAATGCTCAGATATTAATAACTTCAAATGAAGTGTATATCCTTGAAATAGAACTCAAAGATAGGAGATTTACTGTCTTATCTACTGCTGGAAATATATCGAATGAAAAATATAACTTTTTTGGGTTTGGAGATTTTAAAGTTTTCAAAAAACAATTAGAATCTGAATTAAGAGATTTTGCATTGTATTTAAAAAACTACCCAATAAATGTAAACCTTGCAAATAAAGTTCTTGATACACCTGAAAAAATGGCTTTAGTTAAAGGAACAAATGATAGGTTTAAATTATTTATTAATGCTCTTCTAACTAAAGATACTGAATATTTAGAAACATTAAAAGCTATTGAACCTACTACATATGCAAATATCCTTTTAGGGTTTAAGAAAAATAGAATTTATCAAAAAGATATTTTACCTGCATATATTGGGCTAAATCCAAGTGACTTTAATATATCTACTCAAGCACTACTTGACAAACTTGAGATATATGAGCCAACAAAATTTTCCAGAGAATTTAGAAAAAAATCTGGAGACTTTTACTTTAACTTATAGTTCTAAATCTTTAATTCGAGAACTATTTTTTTTAATTAAAATAACAAAATCAAAGGATTGATAAAATGATTATTACACCATATGATAAAAACTTTAATCTATGTCAACACTGGTTATATAATACTAAAAACAATATACATAATAAAGAGATTCTAAATTTACAAATTTCTTTTCATGGAATAAAAACTTCTCAAATAGTTAAAACATTTATAAGAACTATTATGAAAGAAGATCAAGAAGAAATTCTAGAGGACACACTGAATTGTTTTGCAACAAAATTATACTCAGTATATTTTACACCTATAACTGATATTTACTATGAACAAAACAGAAATATTATTCTGATAACACTTCATTTTCCAAATTTTATTGAAATACATAGACCAATATTATGTATTTCTCTCAAAGATTATTCACTTGATTTAAATAGTAGATTTAGGAAGAATCCACTAAATGAAGAACTTTTGCACAAATTAACTCAGGAAGTGGATAACTTTTCACACAAGCCTACAATAAATCAATATGATGAGCATAATAATTATATTAAGAGACTACCATTATTAGAACTAATGAGAAATAAAGAGTATGATAGAGTTGCTAATTTTGCTCACAATATTATTCTTAAAGAACCTTATCCTTTTATGTTAAAAAAAATACTCGTAGATACTGAATATTTATCAAATAAATATAACTTTAAACAATTAATTATAGATGATATTAAAATGTTTGTAAATGAAAAAGTTTTATTAGCTAGATTGGCTATCATTATATACAGACTTTCATTTCTGGAATTTGATAAAAATGGGAGTGATATTGAAGAGTTCTTTAGGCAAAAGCTCGGCTTAGGAAACAGTAAAAATATGTATTTAGGTAGTTTAAATTTTTTAACTCGTGATTTAACTTCTAATACATCTCATAAAGCTTATGATTTAAGAAACCTTGAATCAAAACAAATAGAAATAGCAAAAGAAATTATCAAAAACCAAAGAATGAGATATGGTGATGAGCTTGATTTTGAGTTTGATAAAGAATCAATTTATACAGTGACACATTTATCATATGAAAAAATTGAGCAATTAATAAAAAAGGATTTAATATGACACAAGAAAATCCTGAAGAAAACTGGTCTATTAATCTTTGTAATGACATAATACTAATGGTAGACACCGATGAATTCAATTACTCAAGTAATATGATATCAAGGCTTTTTAGAGATCATAGAGATTCAATTATCTCATATAATCGACAAGAAAAAAATCCAGATAGATTTTTTTCTAACTATACACATGAAGAAAAAATTGCTTTAAAAATATTTGAAGATTTACTTAAAGAAAGTAATAGACTCATGAATATAGATCTAACTAATAAACAAGATAAAGTATTTCTAGAAAAATATTTCAAAAAAATCTCTTTTTCTCTTAATAATGTCTTACCTGCACAATTCCATAATTATTCTTTACCTTTGCACTCAACACCTACTTTAAGGAATATAAATAGTTATAACAAAAAAATAATTAGAACCAATGAAAAGAATATTGAGGATTTATTTCCTGTTGCAAAACAACGAAAATTAATAGATTTAGAGCAAAACTCTTTATATCAAAAAAACCTTGATAGAAAAAATCAAATCATACAAAAGCACAGTAAAACATTTAATAAGTTAGAAAAACAAGATTTAATAATATGGAAAGATCAAAATAACAAACTTTTCTATAGACCAAAAGCATTTGAAAAAGTACAAAAAATAAGTAAAACAGAGATTGAAGATATTACTAAAAGCTTAGATACAAAAGTATATGATACTACAGATGACGTTCAAGTTGTAGATGCAAATTTTATAATTATATCACGCTTGCCTATAGTTAGAAAGGATGTTTTTAATCCATTTACAAATAATGAGTTTATCTTTCTTTCAAATAATCTACATGATAGAAATAAGTTTGAGTACACTAAATTATTGGAAAAGAGGTTATCTCCTGCATACATTGATCCATTAGAACATGAAATAAATGATATAAAGCAAAAGCTTCACTATACAAATTTACCTTTGCTACAAGATATCTATAATAATCAACTTAGAGAAAAACAAAATAGATTGAACTTCATTAAGGATTCATTGGTAACTAATGAGAACAGCTTTATAGAGCAGTTTCTTAGACTACTTTTTCAAAATGAAGAAAAGTTCTATTTTTTTATAACATGGTTATCTAGGTTTTTCTGGGTTTTAGAGAAATCAAATATTGCACTTGTACTTATAGGAGATGATGAAACTACTGATATTATAATGAACTTCATTGTTAAACCAATATTTATTAAAAAAAAGAAATATCTTAGTACTATTACTAATAGTACTTTAGACAAAGAAATTGAAAATGAGAAATTATTAGAAGACAAGATTTTTTATCATATCAATAATCTTAACACTAAAACTGATACAAAAAGAGTTAGTAAACTTATAAGAATGATTATTAAGCCTAATTCTATTACACCAAGTGAAGCTTGGGATAATGATGAACAATATATTTATGGTAATCTTCTTGTTACATCAAGTAAAGAAAGTCCCTATCCATATTTGAAAGATGTTTTAAGTAATTGTTCTGTTTTTAGAGTAAAAGATATTGAAAGTATTTTAAATAAATTAGATATGGATTATTCTGATTTTGAAGAATCTATGACTGATGATATTGATAATTTTACCAACAAATTAGTTCAATATGGTCAAGATAACTACTCTTTAACTGTATTAGATACTGATGAAAAAAGACACCTATGTAGTATGAAAAATGGTTTACTTATTACACCAAAAATTGATAGTAAAATTAATCATTTTATAGAGAATATTTTAAATATTAATATTAATGCTTTTCAATCTATCCAACGGTATGATAAAGATATCTATAATGAATTGATACATAATTTTAAAGAAGAGATGATTGCTCAGCCAATGCTTAGCAGATACTTTAATATTATTCATCAAGAAGAATTAATTCCAGATAATAATGAATTTATAAAAATCTTACAGGGAAAAGTAAAAATGTACAAGGAAACACCAACAGATAAAAGCAAATATAATGGTAAAAAAAGATATAAAATATTTAGAAATTAATTAATATACTTATTAAAGCCTAATCAAAAACCACCTAAGACCCGTTATTAAACGGGTTTTTTCCTATTATTATCCTAATAGGATTCTAAAGACATATTCTTTATATATTATTCTAAAAATAAACTAATATTAATAGTTATAAATAAATATTTGGGTAAAAAACTGGGTAAACTTGTAAGAACTATTTTTTATTATAGTTCTTACATATCCACTTAACTCATATAACACTCTACAGTTCTTTTATATTTTATGATATTCACCAAAGATAAGATTCCCCTAAGGAATCTATTTTGTGTGAAATATTATAAATATAAAATAGATTTTTAAAAGACAAATATTATTATATAAGATATAAATATAATGACTAGATATAAAGAAAAATATAATAAAAAATAGTTCTTACAAGTTTACCCTATTTTTTACCCACTTTTACTTTGCACTACTGGTGCATTTTACCTTTGCACTTGACACTCTTTTAAATAGCCATAAATCATCCTGCCATTTTTCAAGATTTTCTATATCTGACATTAAAACTTGTTCAACAGTCAAAAGACCTGTATAGTGATTTTGATTATTTTTCAAACTGATTAAGTCTTCCCAAAAATCTTCAAGTTGATTAATTCTCCAAGAGTAACCTCTTTGAAAATCTGGAATCCTAAAAAACTTTTCATTGAAAATTTCTATTAATGATTGAAGTTTATTGTCAGCCATTCTTATCCTTCGTATAATACATTAATCATATATACTAATATAAAACGATTCGTCTTATTAATGAATTTTTGAAGTAATTATAATTAAATTTAAAAAATTTAATTTTCTAACAATGATTTATTTTTGATAAAACATGTTTCATCTAAGATAGATTTAACACTAAAATCAATAGCAAACTTACTTGGAACAAATAAATAGGTAAATTGACTATGCTCTGCCATTCTTTCTGCATAATTCTTTTTTGCTTGTACAACTGGATCATCTAGTTTATCTTCACCTTTTATTTCAACCATCACCCAGCTGTTATCATCTTTTTGTATTAAAAAATCAGGATAATACTTTCTTACGCTATGTGATTCTGGATCAATATATCCAATATAAAAGTCAGATTGTCCATGTGTTAGTTGTCCTGTAAAAAAAACTTTCTTTACATTTACATCATCTTTTAAAGAATTAATAAAGAACTGTTTTTCTGGCTCAGAATCAAAACAATAATGGTCAATATGAAATGATTTATGATTATATTGTGGATACATATATTCATTTACAACTTTATCTTCTCTTGAAGTCACACATTTAAAGAAACCACTTTCAGGCATATTTACTAAAGGTACTTCTTCTTCGTAAGATTCTTCGTGAGGATAAACATGGTAGAAGTAATCCATTAGTTTTGGTATTATCACATCATAAACTACATGGTTATATTTAGATGCCTGTTCTACGAGTTTTTCCATCCCCTCTTTGGAATTAGTAAGTATTTCTTCTATTAAAATTGAGCTTTTATTTATATATGCAGCACATTCTGACACAAGCATCAATGATGAGTACTTCTTTTGATATTTAGAAACTTTTTCTTTAGAGCTTTTATCTTCTAAATTTTTTAAACCATAGTTGGTTACAACTGTTCCTAAGTATTTTGAAAAATCTACTTTATCAAACTCAAAATCTATACTATTATCTGGTTTAATATCTTTCTCTTTCATCCTATATTCTCTTTTTACTCTTTTTATTTTAAGAGATTCTATAGGCTCCTTAACTTTTAAGCTATACTGCTTTTTATCTTCTTCGTCTCGTTTCCCAAAGTTATCAAGGTTCATATTAAAATTAGATTGAAGCTCTTTTTCAAGTATCTGATGGTTTTTATTTGATAAATAGATATGACCATTTAACTGTACAGGCTCCACTGCTCTTAAACACCTCATTGTAGATTGAAGTACAAATATAGTTGATTTAGGCTTCCTAAAGAGTGCTACACCAAATAAACTTCTACAGTTCCATCCCTCTTGACCCTTATTAACTAGTAGTATGAACTGTTTCTCACTTGTAGGTCTATCAAGGTTTTTAAATTCTCTTAAATCATCATTTGAAGTTATCTTTTGATCACCAACATTTACTATTATCTTATTAGTATCTATACCTAGTTCTATTAATATTTTTTCAACAGCTGGTCTAAGCTCATTTTGCAGTGTTTCGATATTTGGAGCAAAAAAAGCAATTTTTGGAAGCATGTTTTCAAATCTACACTCACTATACTTTGACCAAAAATCACTTATTACTTCTCTTACAAAGTCTTCTTCTTCAACTTTATCATATCCCTTTACAATAGGATTTTTCAAGAATTTTTTTTCTATTGCATTAGAAAGTGAGTATGCATAAACAACTTCAGGTATTAACTTGTTTTTTACATATGGAGTTCCTGTAAAGTTATAGCACCCAATCACTGTAGTTTTATTTGAAATTGCATCAATAGTAGCTTTAAGTTTTTTCAAACTATCATCAAGACCTTTCCCAAATGTATGGTGTGCTTCATCAACATAGATACCCAGGTTATTAAGTCTTAGTATCTTCTCAAACCTTTGGTTTTTGATAAGCTTTTTATTATCGACTAGCTCAAAGTTGTCTAAATCTAGTAGATCGTTCATATCATCAAGAGCCGAGAGACTATCACTGTTTAAGAGCTTATCTACAGCTTTTGTCTCTTTGTGTTTCTCTTGTAGTGAAATCTTTTGTTGGTTAGTAATGATAATATTAAACTGACTACCATCAAGAGTATTCAGTTGTGTTTCTGTATCTTCTAGGAAGTGGTATTTAACTTCTGTATTTATAAAATTTTGATACTCAGTAGGAACAACCTTAGCTTTGTCAAACTCAACTATCTCTCTAAGTGATTGCAGGACTGTTTTATCTGGAGCAAATACAAGTGCATTGTGAGCATAGAGTTTATCTTTTGGGAATTTGTTAGCTAGAATAAACTCATAGAACATTGTAGTAGCCATAAGTATAGTTTTACCAGTCCCCATAGTTAGAGCAAACACATAATCAGGATAGTTTCTCTCTAGCTCATTTAGATTTTTTTCAACCTCTTTGTAGTATTTTTCAAAAACCTCTTTTTCATTATCAAAAATTCCATCAAAAAGTGATTCACCATCTTTTTTAGCAGCTATTTTCATAATATCATGATCATATAGCTCTTTAAAGATATCAAAAACTTTTCTATTGTGGTAATATTCTTTTAAAAATACATATATCTCTAATGCTTTAAATTGAGGTTCTCTTAAATAGTTGTCTTCATTGTAGTCTAAAAAAACCTTACTGATTCTTCTGTACTTCTTTTTAATCTTACCTTTGTTTTGTTCATAATAATTAAGCAGGTTAGTAAATAAAGAGTACTGCTCAATATCTGGAACAAAACTATTAGAAGCTTTTTTCTTTTTAGCCATTTAACACCTCAAAGTAGCTCTCTGATAATAAGTCAGTGATTTTAATAGCAATTGTACCTGCATCATCTGTAAGCTCATAAGTTCCTCTTACTAACTCTTTTTTCTCTGGTATATCTACGATACTTGGTTCAAATACAGAGCCATCATAGTTAGTATCAATCATGATAGATTCAACTGTCTCTCTCCAGTCTTCAACTTCTGTACCGTCTTGTCTTAGTTTTTCAAGTAAAGTATTTGGATAGAACTTATTAACTGTTAAAGTGCTTTCATTTACTTCAATAGAAGCTTCTGAATCTCTTTTAAATACTATCCCTGAACCCTCTTTTAAGATGTCATATACTTCAATATCTATATTAAAAGGACACTCTTTTTGAAAGTGTGGTTTTATATCAAGATCATGTCCCATGCATACAAGTAAAATATCATCTACTTTTTTATTAGGGTTAGTCTCAACCTCTTTTTCATAAGCTTTATAATCTAGATTTGTAATAAGATCAGATACATCTTTTTTTGTAGCAATTCTGTTTATTGGCATAATTTTAACTTTTCTACCATCTTTCATACCATCAAAATAGCTACCACTTAATTTGTCAATTTCTAATGCTTCTATTAGTAGCTCTTTAGCTTGAACAGGGTTTTTAAATATATTGTAATTATTTACATTATAGAGTTCAAAACCACAAGATTTTAGTTCGTCTTCATCGTTTAGGTTTTCATCAATAATGTTTCTTAATCTTTTTGTAGTTGTTTGAATGGATCCTAGATTAATATCTGCACCAATAAATCTACGACCAAGTTTTTGAGCTACTGCTTGTGTAGTTCCTGAACCCATGAAACAATCAAAAACTAAATCATTTCTATCTGTACAAATAGATATTAGTCTTTCCAGTATTTTTTCATCTTTTAGTGTGGGGTAATTATTACCTGCTTCTCTGATTTGTTTAGGAATATGACTTCCTGATCTAATATCTGTCCAATAATCTTCTATAATTTTGCCATTTTCATCAAGTTGATCTAGATATTCATCTTCTGCTCTTCCTGCTAACGAAGTTCTTCCAGTAGCTTTATTTGATTTAACATAAGTCACTCTGGCTTCATCTGAATTAAATCTATATTCATTACCTCTTTTATAAAATAAAATATTATCATGCTTTCTAGGGAAATTGTTTTTTTGATTTGTAGGACCTGTGTAGCAAATAACTATTTCATTAACACAATTATCAGGTCCAAATATTTCATCCATAATACATCTTAAATGATGAACTTTATGCCAATCACAATGTAAGAAAATTGATCCACTTTCAGAAAGAAGTTCTCTCATTAGAACTAGTCTTTCATACATAAACTGGAGATATTCATCGTTTGACCATATATCAGAGTATTGTTTTTCTTCAAGAAATGATGAGTCATTAAGAAGTTGTTTTGTATTCAGTGTGCCTTTTAACTTAATCTTCTTTTTGTAATCAGCCTTAGAATCAAAAGGAGGATCAATATAAATTAAATCAACTTGACCTCTATAAGTTTTAAGTAAATGGGACATGACTTGAATATTATCGCCCCAAAATATCTTATTTAACCATCCATCTACATCTGTGCCATGCACCTCTTTAAGCTGAGCTGGAAAGTATCTTGTACTTCTAAAAGGTCTTTTCCCTTTCCAGTTAAGCATTGGATAGCCTTTAATCGGCTCAAACTTATATTCTTCTACATTATCTACAGTATTATCAATTCCTAAATCTACTTGTTCACTCATCTTTTATAAAATCTCCATATTAATTATTTAAAAAACTTACCTTTTGTACATTTGTCTTCTGGCTTTGTTCTTGCACAATAATACCTAAAGTCGCACTCTTTACAAAGGTCTAACGGTCTTTGTTCTACATCAAAATCTTTAGCTTCAATTTTCTCCACTATTTTATCAAACTCTTTGAGTGTTTTATCCATATCACTTTGTTGTTTATTAAAAGTAATCTTTGGCTCATTCTCTGTTTCGCCTGTATAGTAAAGGTGCATCTTAGATACTTTTTTATTGTATCTCTCTTCTACTATATGTGAATATACTTCTAGCTGTCTTTTATAGCTAAGAAGTCTTTTATTATTCATGTCTTTAGGCTTCTTAGTAGCTTTAAAGTCTACTATCTCAACTGTGGCATCTTTACCTTGTATAAGGTCAATCACACCTTTTAGAATATAGTCGTTTCTAAGAACTGATACATCAACTTCTGCTGCTACTATTTCAGAGATTCTTACTTGGTTGCGTTTGTAATATGATTTTACTTGATTTAGTGCAGCTTTTAAAACTCTTTGGTCCAAGTAAGCATTTTCTTTTAGTACTAGAAGATTGTAGTTAGTGTTAAACCACTGTTCTATTGTATGGTCTGGAATAGTTTTAAACCCTGACTTCATAGAGTCTTTATGAATATCTTCAATAGTTTGGTGTACCAATGTACCAAACACAATAGTTCCTGATCTTGCAGGGGTGAACTCTAGCTCTCTGTAAAACTTATACTGTAGTGGGCAAGTTTCATATATTGAAATATGTGATGTAAAAGTATATTCATGATTGATATCTGCTTTTTTAACACTCTCTAACTCATAAGTGGCATTTTGAAAGCTCTCATCTTTCCAATCAAGTGCTTTTTTAAACGATGATTCAAGCTGTTTTGATGGAATTTTACTTGAACCTTTTGGTCTTTGCATGTCTGAGAGAACTAAGATATTTTGAGCTCTTGAGTATGCAGTATAAAACAGACGCATAAAATCAAACTCTGCCATTCTCTCAACTGGTTCAAACTCATCCTTTGTGAGATATGGTGCAATCAGTTCATCAAGCTTTGAGTATTGACTTCTAGGTCTATGATGCAGTCCTGTTACTACTGTAATAGGAAACTCCATACCCTTTGATTGGTGTATAGTCATAAATGATACTGCCCCTGATGGTGCTAGTACTTCATTATCCTCATATTCACTAATTCCACCCTTGTATAAGAAGTTAAGAAAGATAGAGAAGAAGCTTCTTAAAACTATGTCTAGCTTCTTTTCTGTAAGAACTGATACACTGTAATAGCTCTCAAACTTAACACACAAGTTAATAAACATAGAGATGTTTCTAGTGGCTAATTCATTTGTATCTAAAGCACTTGCAAATGGTTCAAACTGAATTAACTCATAGATTATTGAAGTTATATTATCATCGGTTGATTTTCCAACATCTAAATTTGTATAGATCTTTGCTTTTGTTCTTAGGAACTCTAATAAGTCTTTATTTGTATCAATATTTGTCTTTATATAGTTAGTAGCCAATGTAATACAAGGAATAAAATAATCATCTACCGTCGAGATTTTAAATTCAGATGTTTTATAGTCATCAAGGTATCTTTTGAAAATGAACAAAAGGAATCCTATAAGCAGTTTAATCTCATCTCTTTGAAAGTAAAAATCAGACCTTGGTGAATAGACTGGAATTTCGTTAGCTTCAAGGGTTTCTATAAGGTTTTTAATTCTCGTATTCTTAACAGAGTTTGCTAAAAAAGTAATTTGATTCAAGTCTTCTACAATTTTTTTATCTTGGCAGTGTTGTATAAAAGAGATAACCTCTTGTTGCCAAAGTTCTTCATTATCTTCACTAACTTTTAATATTACAGGTTGTTCTTCAAAAGTAGCCTCTTTTGGTGGTTCAATTACTTTAAAGTGCCTGTAGTTGTTATTGTCATCACTCCATTCAACTTCATTTATAAATTCATTATAGTACTTGATGATATCGTTATGAGAACGGTAATTTGTTTCAAGTTTAACAACTTCACACTCTTTAAAATTGTTTTGAAACTCTAGTATATTTCTAACTGTTGCACCTCTGAAACGGTATAAAGATTGGTCATCATCACCCACTACACAAATCTTTTGATGTTTTGAAGCAAGCTTAAGTAATATTAACTCTTGTAGTGTATTAGTATCTTGGTATTCATCGATCATAAAATATTGAATCTGATTTTGTATCTTTTCTAGTACCTCTGGATACTCACAAATAATTCTGTAGAACTCTTTTTGTATTAATGCAAAATCAATACAATTTTCCTCTTGCATAAAAGTCATATACAGTTCATAAGCAGAAGCCAGATAATTCAACTCCTTATCTTGTGAACTTTTTAAAAGCTCTATATCTAAATTTTCCTCTGTAAACTTATTAAAAACACCGAGCAGATATTGGGCTTTATCCCATTTAGACTGAGCTTTAACATATTCTTTTAGTCCATCTATCTTATAAAAGAAAGAGTTTACTTTCCTATAGATAAAAAACTTTTGATCAAAATCATCAAGTACTGAGTAGTTTTTATTAAAGAGGCTGTACTCTAAGTGTTCATCAATTAGTTCTAAAAAAATACTATGAAGTGTCCCTAAATAAAATTCATTGATATTTACTTTTAATCCTAATTGAGTAATCTTATTGGAGATTCTTGTTAATAACTCTTTTGCAGCTTTTTCAGTAAATGTAGAAATCATAATTTGACTAGGTTCTACATTATGATTGACTACAAGATTTGCAATTCTTTCTGTTAAAGTAAAAGTTTTACCTGAACCAGGACCAGCTATGATAAGTAATGGTTTGTCTAAAGTATTTACCGATATTTGTTGTTGTTTTGAAAGCATTACATATACCTATAGTTATTTTTGGTAATTATTTTATCTAAATTCTATTGTTAAGTTGCTTTAAATTTATGAAAAGAAAATTACAATTAGCTAAAGATTTTATCAAAAATATTTAATTATACTTTCTTCATATTTGATTCACACTTTGAACATATATTCACTATATTCATTGGATTTAAATAGTAATACTTATGATAAAACTATATTATTTTACAGGATTCAAAAAATTTAAAAGTATCTTATTAAGTTTATCTGATAAATAACTAGGCTCCATAATCTTAATATAAGGTATCCACCACTTTACAAGCTTAATTATTTCATCATCATAAGATACTTTTGTAGAGATAATAAAGTGAGTATCATTTTCTTCTATAATCTTTTGGTTTGGTAATATATCTTTTCTTATAAAATACTCTTTTACAACATTGTTTATTTGTAAAGTCACTTCTATTAACTCATCTGATGTAAACCAGTTCAGATTATTTTGTTCAACTTGTTCTAAAAACTCTTTTTTAGGAGTAAATGTTTTTGTATCATCTTCCCATTTAAACTTTTTAATTTTTGAAAAAGTAAAGTTTTTTAAACTACCATTTTCATCTGCTAAAAGGTACCAGATACCTTGATTATTTATAAGTTTATATGGATTTACAGTTCTTTGTTTATCTTTGTATTCAAAACTTATAGGACTTCTTTTAATAATAGTTGCACTCATTGTTTCAAAGCACTTTTGTTTATGACTTATGTCTTCAAAACCTTGATTTTTAATAAGATAAGCACTATTTAGTTTTGCATTTAAAATATCAGATATAAATTCATTTGATAGTGATGGATATAGATTTTTTGTACCGATTAATGTAGCAAAGTTTTTTATATCTTCAAAGTTTAATTTTCCAAGAGCGTAACTAGCCATACTATAATAGTCACCATCTTTTTCAATAGGTATGTACAATAATCTCTCTTTTATGTCTCTTTGAATAGTTCTAGCACTTACATTAAACTCATTGGCTAATTCAACAACAGTGAATCTCTCACCATTGTTGAGCTTTATAAGTATTAAAGATAGTCTTTGAGCTAATGTATCGTGTGATTTTATCATGTATTAAAAGTACTTCCTAGTAAAAAGTAGGTATCTTGATAGAACTTTATAGTACTCTATAAAAAATGAAAAAGATACAGCAATACAAAAAACTATCGTAAAATTTACAAACTTTATAGTTGTAAATATGTTTGTGATTATTATTAAAACTATAAATATTACAGTTAGTATAAATGTTATTTTAAAGTATGCTAGCATAGCCTAATTTTATAAAACCACTAATTTACATGCTTGCAAAGAACTATTAATTTGCTTAATATCTTCATTTGTAGCTTCAAGTAAATTCTTAAATAATTGTTTATCGTCTCTTTTTTTATCAAGATAATAAGCTGTCATGGTTACTGTAAGACCAGTTAGTGTACCTATGAAAATAGTTGTGATTGTATCAGTGTAAGGCTCTAAAATAGGAGTAGTTTTGATTAGTTTATCCACATACTCTTCTAAAAGAACTCCTAAACTAATAATAATACCACCAGCTAATAGTTTTGAAGATTCATGCATTGCTTCTTCGTAAGTCATATTTTCAGGTGGAAACATTAACATTTTAACTGCCCGAAACAAAGAAAAAATACCTTCTCTTATAATTCTAACGACTCTTTTTCCAGTTGTCACAAACATATTAATCATAAGAGTAACCAAATTAGAAATAAAACCAGAAATAAAACCATCTTTAAATACAATCGCAGCATCTTTCCATTTAGCTTGTACTCTTTTACCAATTCTTGCCAATCTCTCTCTAAGAATAATAAAAAACTGTTTATCCTCAAAATCATTTGAAAACCCTTTTTTATAAATATCTATAATTTCATCAAATAAAGCCGTAAAAAATTCACTAATAATCAAACCTAAAGCTTGTTGAGTTCCCATTTTAAAACCCTCTTTAACACTTGTTATCGTAGCTTCTTTGGATTGCTTTTTAAACTGTTTTTTACGTTGTTCATTTTTTATAAAGCTTTTTGATTTATCATATTTTTTCTTTAGTAATTCAGGATTTAGCTCATAATATTCTGCATTTGTCATATTTGGATTACCAGTCTCTTTTGCATGCTCCTTTGATATTGGTGAATTAGCCCAATCCATTAAATCATTATCACTTTTTGAACTATTCATACCACCGTCAATAAGGGTTAAGTTTTCTTTATCCCCTGATATTTTGGCTCTATCTTCTAGTCTTTGAGCTTGATTATCTCCTTTCGCATATAGATGATTTTTAGAGTCTTTTTCAATTTCAGAAACAGAGGTTATATGTTCTCCATGAATAGAATTATTTTTATTTATACGATTATTTTCTTTAATTCCTAACTCTTTTCCAGTGTAACCATCAATTACAATATCGCCATCTTTCATATTTTTATATTCTTGTTTCTTCCATTCATCTTTTTTTATATCGTGAACTTTTCTATCTACATTGCTATTTACTGAATTTTGCCATTCATCATATTTTGCTTTATCTTCATCTGTTGCAATAAAATCTTTACCTTTTTCAAAATTATGAAGTGTAGTAACATTGCCTCCTGCTTTATCATAAGCAGCTACAATTTTACCAAGTCCAAAAGGAGTTACTATTGACTGTATAACTTCATTTTTACAATCTACAACTAGCTTATTGAATCTTTCTTCATGAAAATCTTTTTGGAATTTTTTTAAAAATTGTTTTACTTCAGTTGAAGATATATTAAAATCAGTATTATAAGTCTCTTCTAGTTTTTTTAAAGTATTATCAAGTAAATTATAATCAACGACTTTCCCACCTTTTATTTTTGATGATAAAATTAAGTTTTCGGATTGATTTAGTTTATTTTTTCTTTTATTATATCTTTCAACTCTTTCCATAAAAAACTCCTAAGCTACTTCTGGAAAATGAAGTATGTATTCAATATTGTTTTTTGCTTCTTCTAAAAATTTAGTTTCATTATTTTGGCTATCATCTTTTTTGTATACAACATCTTTTACCAGCTCTTGAAAAGCTATTCTAAATCGTTTTTCAGATTCATGTTCGTAACCATCTGACATGATTACAATTTCTATTAGTTCCTCCAGTGACTTTACACTCTCAGGAGGAATTTTTTCAAGACATTTCATAACTGTACCTAGGCTAGGTATATTTTGTTTCAACTCTTGAAGAGAATCTTTAACATGTTGAGGGTATTGTGAATTTCCTATACCCCCTACAAACTCATTTATATCTATCAATTCATCTTCTGATATATTTCCATCTGCATTAGCTGTTGCTAAACCCACTGCTGTTGCTGCAATAATAAAATTAAAGTATTCCATATCAGAATGAAGAACTTCAAGAGACTTTTTAATTTTTTCAAGCTCCGCCTTTAATTTTGCAAGTTCTTTATCTTTTTTATTATCTTCTTCTTCACGTTCTTTATCTTTTCTTGAGATTCCATAACCTGTTGCAGCACCAGCTACTCCTAAACCTGCTGCAGCTGCAATTGTTCCTGTTCCCGCTAATGAACCTGCAAGTGTTGCAGCCCCTAAAACTGAACCTCCACCCGTAAATGGTGCTGCTGCAACTGCACCTACACCTAAAGCAGCTAAACCTAATACTTTACCTAAATTCATATTACACCTCTTTTTTATTTTAAAAAACTGTTATTTCACACTGTATTAAGATTATATTATATATCAACTAGACTTACAAGAAAATAATCACTATAAGTAACTTGTACAGATGGAAAAATTAACTTCTGAACAGCTTTGCCAAATATCGTAAAGCTAAAAATTTATCTCAGCTTGAACTATCTTTACAAATGGGTTACAAGTCAGTTTTAGTAGCATCTGGAAGTGAAATTTGTTATAACAACAAGCACTTTAACCTTGAACAACTGCTAAAAATTTCACAAATTTTAGATGTAAAATTATGTGATTTATTAAGCCCAGAACAAACTAATAAATAATCTTATTCAACTTCCCATATCCTCTTTTTATTTCTCTTACTATTGTTTCTTTGTCATTTGTTATATTTGTATTTTCAATTTTGTCTAGTATTGTACATATTGATATAAATCTATCAACAAAATTTTTATCATCTTCTTCATAATTTGAATAATCATCTGTTGCTATGATTATCAAATCTAGCTTATCAAGGTTTTTATCAATATAGTTTTTTATGTCTTGTAAGATTTTTGTATAATTTTCAAACTCTTCTATTAATTCATCACTGTAGCTTTTAAAATCATATCTTTCTACATAATCGAGATTTAAAATTATTTCTTGTTTATCAATATTATTTATCTCTGATATTGCACTTTTTAACTCTCTTAGACTACTTTGTCTAAGATTTTTTTTTGCATCTTCATAGTTTTCTATACTCTTTTTTAGTTCTGGAATTATTTCAAATTCATCATCGTATAACTTAACATGATTCAGCTCTTCTTTCTCTTCTTGAATATTTTGTTTTTTTACATTTGTAAAAACATTACAAGCCTCAATATGTCTTTTTAATCCATATCCAGTAGCAGCTAAGGCAACTCCACCTAAAACATAACGAATCATAACTATCTCCTTATCTTTCATTTTTAAAAGTATTACATAGGGTTTTGACAGGAGGTGTCGTTTTATAAAGTGAATATCAAATTTTTTCAATCATATATCATCAACATAGACAAAGTGTACTACCACTTTGAAAACTCATAAAAGGAGCAATTACAATGTTTCAAAAGTTAAAAAAGTTCTATGTATTCACAACTAAACCAAAACATGGTGATTTAGTTTGTGATAGTCAAAGATGGATAAAGAGAAAGGTGTGTTATGAAGATAAAAGAACAAAGAAATAAACAACAAGATAAAGATATAGAGTTAGCAGATTTATCATTCCAAGAATGGCTTAATTATTTTAGTAAAGAACTTGAAGATATGGAGAAAAAATCAAAGATAAAATCTATAAATAACCCTTACTATCAACCACTACAAGGAGCGTAAAATGAATATACCTCCTTCCATTTTGATGGCTATTTTAATAGCTTCTGCAAGCATAGTAAAAGAATATTTAGAAACAAAAGATGATTAGTTTAAGTCAAAAGACTTTTAACCCCAAAAACTATAACAAAGGATTAATTATGTCAGTAAATATAAAACCATTAAGTAATGAACAACTAAAAACAAAAGCACCTACTCTTTTTACTCAAGAAGCTCATCAAGATGTAAGTGCTAAATATCATTTTATACCAACAATAGAAGTTATTGAAGAGATAAAATCTCATAATTGGTATCCAGTAAATGTAAGTGAAGCAGGTGTAAGAGATATTGAGAAAGAAGGATATCAACAACATTGTGTAAGATTTAGACATTTTGAAGATTTATTAAACCCTAAAGAAAATGCTATAGAATTATTATTATTTAACTCTCATGACAGAACAAAAGCATTCTCTATTAGTGCAGGTATATATAGATTTGTTTGTGCAAATGGATTAGTAATCTCTGATAATGTATTTGAAAGCTATAAAATAAAACATTTAGGAGATAGAGATAATGATATATCTAATGCAATTGCTAAAATAACTGCTGTAAAACCAAAGCTGATGAAAAGAATAGAAAAACTCGAATCGATAAAACTAAATGAAGCAGAAAAAGAGTCTTTTGCAAAAAATACTATTCCTTTAAGATTTGAAGAACATTTAGAAGTTGATTATAAAGATTTACTTCTTCCAAATAGAGAAGAAGATTTTAAAGATGATTTATACACTACTTTAAATATCATCCAAGAAAACTTAATAAGAGGGAACATAAAAGGAGTTAATAAACAAACAAATAGAAGATTTACAAGTAAAAAAATCTCTTCCATCTCAAAAGATGCAAGTTTAAATAAAAACCTTTGGGATATGGCTGAAAAAATTGCAACTATTAAAGAGCCAACTTATTTAATGGCTGCATAAGGAGTAAGCAATGAAATTAGTAAATTATACACTTCAAAATCAAATAGAGTATCTAAGTGATAAAAAATCAACAAAGTTTTTTAAAGAGTATCTTCAAACTATTTTAGAAGATACATCTAAACCATACTATCAAAGAGCAGATTATATTGGTTTGTCTATTGATGAATTAAAACATAAAATTAATGTTTTATCAAAAGATATTTCTGAACTTCAAGCTTTAAAGAAAAAGCTTTCAACAGCCTTGGAACTTTCAAAAGAGTTAACAGCTCAAATTTTTGAAGAAAATGGTATTGATAGAATTGATGGGAATATAATCTCATCTTTAACTATTAATAAACCTACTTCTAAAACAAAAAATGTACTAACAGTAAAAAATGAAAATGAAGTAATGGCACTAGGCTATGTAAAGTTTAGTGTTGATTATGAAGCTGTCGAAAAAGCGATGAATACAAAACAAGGACAAAATGAGTTAAAAGAACTAGTTGAACTTATTGAAGTTACACAAACAACACCAGCAAAAATAAAAGTTAATCTTAAAAGAGATTCTGCAAATGAGAGTAGTGAAACAGATGAAATTTTAATTACTGAAAAACAAGTAGCTTAAGGAGTAGTAATGTTTAATAATAAGCAATTAGAAGTATTAAATACTGAATTAAATAGTTCAAGAATTAAGACAAGAGAAAAAGGAAATATCAATCTTTCATATTTAGAGGGCTTTGATGTAATTGAAACTGCAAATAAAGTATTTGGTTTTGGTAATTGGTCATATACTATTTCAAAACTAGAGCAAGTATCACAAGAGTTAAATCAAAATCAAAATTATGTAGTTTGTTATAAAGCATTAGTAAATATTTTAGTTTATGATGAGAATCATATAAAACTAGTAAATAGAGAAGATGTAGGCTTTGGAAGTGGAATTGCTAAAACTTTAGCTGACTCACATGAAAGCGGTGCAAAAGAAGCTATAACAGATGCATTAAAAAGAAGTTTAAGAAGTTTTGGCAATCAATTTGGTAACTCACTATATGATAAAAGTAGAAACCATCAAAACCAAGCTAAGCAACAGAATAAACAATCATCCCATAATCAACAAATGCCACCTTCAAACAATCAAAATCAAAGAAACTCTACTCAAGCATTTAATCAATATGAATATCAATCACTTTATAACTTAGCATTAAATATCGTTGAACAAAATGGATTTTTAATTGTAGTTGGTGATGATATATTCTCTAAGAAAGACTCCATTAAAGCTTGTGGCTTTAGATGGGATGGAAAAACTAAACAATGGTACAAACAGCTTGAACAAGGAGTTGCATAATGAGAAATTTCATATTTTTTACAAGAGATGGTTATACATATGATTGTAAGAATAAAGAGATATCTAATTTGCAGATATTAGGAACTGGTCAAGGCAATAATATCTTAGAAGCATTTAAAGACTTTAAATTCAATCAATCATATTTACAAGAGTTTTCTTTTAAAAAAGTTACTGCTTTAGAATACATTGGTGAATTTATACACAACTTAGAATTATAAAGGAAAATATAATGAAACTTATACCCGAACATATATTACAAAATATACCAAATCTTTATGAAACAGAAGACATAAAAGACCCAATCTGTCAAGTAAAACTTTTTACTCCTGATGCTAATTGGACTTGGTATGTAATAGAGTATTCAAAAGAAAACAAAGATATTTGCTATGGCTTAGTTAAAGGTTTAGAGACTGAACTTGGCTACTTTTCTTTAAAAGAATTAGAAAAAATAAAAGGTTCTTTTGGTTTACCTATTGAACGAGATTTTTCATTTAAACCAATTAAATTATCAAAAGTTAAGGAGAAATTATAATGAAAAAGTACAAAAAGATAATCTTAATATTTTAGCTGATAGTTTGAAAACCAATGGATCATTAGAATTTCAATATAATGACTTATTTTATCAAGTTTTTGAAAGTGAAGATTTAGGATATATTATAAATGTTTATACATCAAATGAAAAAGATAAAAACGATGATTTTTTAGATTCAAATATGATAGATGGTGGCATTTGTACTGGAAATGCAAAAGATGCAATAGAATTTCTTTTAGACTAAGGAGATAAGATGTCAACAAATTACGAAGATATAATACCTCAAAAAATTCTTTTTAGCATAAGAGAAGTCGAAGAAAGGGGTGCAATTAAAACAGATATGTTTAAAAAACTTATTACATAAGGTCAATCTGATAGAATTTATTCTAGAGGATTTAACAGGTGCATTTGAACAATTAAAACCTGATGCAAAACAGATGCTAAAGATGTAGTTTCAGCTCCTCTTATTAAACAGCTTACAGAAGCTGCATAAAGTGATTTTTGTTGTTCAAAAAATCTTAAGGGTTTGAGAGAATCTATAAATTCTACTTATTGAACACTTCTTGGAACAAATTATATCTCTATATAAAGGTTATAAATCCAATATTGAGATTTTCTAATTTTGTTCCAAATATAAGAGATTGTTGAATTAAAAAATATTTGCTTTATTTTTATAAACTCCAAGTATCTAATCCAAAATCAACAATTTTTTTATGTCTTTCATCTATAGATTCTTTTTTCCAGACAGGTTTTCCATCTTCTTCTTTAGCAAAACTTTTAATTTCAGCTTGTTGATTTAAAAGTGGATTTTTATTATAAGAATTTAACTTTTCATTAAAAGGCTTATTCCCAATTGAAGCATTATGAGAACCAGAGATTAGCATTAAATTACCTATGCAATTCAAATATTCAGTATGAAACTCTTCATCATACTCACTATTCTCATCAATGTCATATCCATTTTCAATTACACCATTATTTGGTTGTCGTGGTGAAATATGCTCAATTTGCTCGTTTTCTATTGAAAAGTTCTTAATATTATACCCTTTAGATTGAAGAAAGTTTTCATACCTCCATAAAAGATAATTAAGTACATTATTGTCATACATATTTTCTGTATTAAAATGATTTTCTGTATTCTCGTCACCCCAATACCAAGATTCATTAAGTTTATTTTTTATATTCCTTTTAAGAGTATTAACATCTCCTTCAAATCCAAGAAGTATTTTGTTCAATCTTTCTTGAATATTTGCTCTACTATTTATTAATTTAGCTCTAAATAAAACAATTTCTAAGACTTTAAATAATTCATCTAGTTTATAATTATCATTTCCAAAAAACTTAAACCCTTTTATTATAAATGGATATATAAATGCAGATATTCCTAAATGCTCTAAATAACTCTTATATTTACTACTAAAAAGTTCAAATTTTTTGATATTAGAAAAAGTGGTATGAAGTTCATTAATATATTCTTTGATCCAAAATATTTTATCTTCAGTTTTTTTGAATTCATCTTTTAAGTCTTCAAGGGTTCTATAGGGATAGCCTTTTATATATGCTTGGTTGTGATATATCAATATACTATCTTCATCAAGTTTAATGTCATTAATAAGTTTATAAATATCTTTAAAAATATTTGAAATATTTTCAATATTTGTATTAGTTTCATCTTCATTGCTATAAACATACATTTGATACATGAAGTAAGATTTTAGTTTTTCCATATTTGTCAAATCTTTTCCACGATTATTTTGAAGCTCAAACATTAAAGCAGCATCTTTTTTGCTAGTAAGTTCAATAGTAGTAAGTTCGGTATATTCAATTTTTTCAAAAATATCTAAAACCTTATTAGTGGATAAATCTGATAATTTTTTTGTAAAAAATTCTTTTGCTTCAAACATCTTTTTCTGAGATGGTGTATTAAATTCAAATTTATTCTTGTTATCCACTATTATTGCATCAAAACAAGCCCTATCATATTCGACAGGTCTAAGTTTAATATTCCCACTATTTTTAATATAAATTCTAATTTTCTCTTCTATATCAAAGTCATCTAATAGTGAATCATTCTTTCTGTGCTCTATAACATTTAACAGTGCTCTCATAAAAATTGTTAATGTCGTTAATCTTTGTTGTCCATCAATTACTTCATAGTTTCTATCTTTTTTAATAGTTTCAAGAAGAATATTCCCATAAAAATAGCTATTGTCACCATTTAATTGCTCAACTATATCTTCTAAAAATATTTCCCAATTTTTTTTATCCCATGCATAAGCTCTTTGATATACTGGTATTTCATAATTTTTTTGAGAACTATCAAAAAATCCTAATATCGTTGTTTGCTTGAACTCCATTTTTAACATCTCCAAATAGTCAATTTAAAAGAAAAGTTATTATATCTGAAGTATTCTTTCATGCTTTAAAACAATTATTGAACAGTTCTAATTTTAGTTTTCATAATTTTTATTAGTATTTACAAAAGATGTAGGTTTTTAATAAGAAGTTAGTTATGGAATCATTTGATATAATAATTTTCTATATATTTTAAATGTCAAAAATAATAAAGAGAATAAATGCTAAACACTGAAGAAATATTGATTAAACTAATGCAATTACTTGATTTTGATATGAAAGAAATAAAATTAAAACAATCATCTGAAAAGAAAAGATTTTCTACAAATGAAGAGAGTTTTGATAAATACTCTGAACACATTAATTTGATTTTTAAAAAATTAAGTATTGAAGATAAAAACAGTAAGTTAGTTAATATCTTTACAGATTTACTATTTTTATATAATAATTTATATGTAAAACTATTCCCTTTATCATTCCCATATAGTGATAAAAAATTAAACTGGATAATTTTAAAACGATTAGTAATCCCTTATTTAGCTATGCGTTTTGCAACTTTAGATAGTGATTATGGAAGTAGAATTGATAAAAATTTATCAGGTGGTAGATTTTGGTATTTGCCTGATGTTACTGAATACAATAAGCTTAAATTACCAATGGAATATTTAATGAATTGGTGGATAGATTTATATGGAAAAAGTTTAGATAAGCTGTGCATTGAATTAGATGAAAAGAACATAAATGAAGATAGACCTATTGAATCAAAAAATACAATTAAACAATGGGGAAAAGGTACGCTACCAGATAAAAAGAGTATTGAAGAACATTGTTCTATAGAATTAAACTATCATGGAGTTTTTATTCCTAATGAAAAAGATAAAATTAACGAAAAGTTTCAAAGTGCAATTGAATTTGTTAGAAATAAAAAAAAGATTTCAATTGAAAATCTAAAACATGAGATTCCTTATAATTCATTAGTTGATAAAATATTTATTACAAAAGAGAATATTACAAAAGAAGAAAAATTAAATTTTATTACTTTTATAAAAGAAAGATGGGCTATTCCTAGTTGTGATAAACTCATAAAAGTTTTTTTTATTGGTCGATCAGTACAGGATTTATATAAAAGATTAGTAAAGTATTTTAATTTTAAAAATGTAGCAGATATTGAAAATAATAAACTAGTACAATTAATACATCATTATCAATTCCTTTATAATAGACAAATAGAAAGAACATCATATGCTAAAAAATACAATCTAGAGGAAGATGTATTTGATTATGAGTATGAATATCTTGGAGTATTCAATGCTCCATTTGAAAAGATAATTGAAACTTTATATAGCGACATAACTGTAGAATTTTCAAATCCTGAGTTCCAAATCTTTGAACTTGAAGATATTTATCAAAGTAAATTTATTTTATTTTGGCAAAATAAAGATGAACGTATTAAAGATTGTATATCAAAACTGCAAAAGCATATAAAATATTTTCATAAAAAATTTGATGATATAGATGGTAAATTAAAACACTATCAGGAAATGTCAAGAAATGAAAAATTAGAAAATGTTAAAAGTGAAAAAAGTTTTGAATGTTTATATAATTTATTTCCTAGTTATGTAGGTTCTGACTATGAATTAGCAGAAAATATTGTACTTCAAATGTCTAAAGTAGCTGATAATGAAGATAACAAACAAATTTCCATATCTTCTTACCTTGCTTTATATACAAATGTTTTTATATCTGAGAATAAACATAAATATCATGAAACAAAACATCTATGTGATATATATAAACAAATGTTATTAAATTCTAATAGGTATGAAATAAAAGAAAATGAGTATTTAATGTGTAAAGCATTCTTTCATTTTAAAGCTAAAGAGTTTGATAAAAGTTTGATTTATTGGGATGAATATTATGAAAAATATATAAAAAATCAAAAAAAGCTTCAAGAAACTATAGCTTTAATAAAACTAGCTGCTTATTGTGCTTACGAAACTAACAACCTAAAGCTATTGAATAAATATAATAACTATTTTATTAAAATTGGATTACCAGAATTTAAAAGCATAGAATCACTTGGATTTCCAATTTATTTTTATAATTAATCTTCATGTACGAGTTAACACCCAACTAACGAACTAATTTTTTTGTAATATTCTAAAAGTGGTTATAAATCACATAAAAATAAAAGGAGAAGATTATGTCAAATAAAGACCATAAATCAAATCAAAAAAATCCCACTACTGAAGCCTATCAAAAGGTGTTTGATAATAGAAGTAGACAACTCAACCCACAAGACACTAATAAGGCTAGTGGAAATAAAAAAGATAAGTAATGGCTTCTTTAACAAATATTACAGGAAGGGAGTTAATCAAGTTTATCACAACATTAGGTTATAGACTTGAAAGACAAAATAGAGGAAATCATAGAGTTTATACACATAACACTAAAAAAACTCTAATAGTTCCTGTATATAAAAAGAAAACTGTAAAGATTGGTTTATTAAGTGGAATACTAAAAGATATTGGTATTTCAAAGGCTGAGTTTATTAACTCAATTAGTTAAATAAAAAGGAATTAAAATGGGAAAATCAGCAGTTAGACCACCTAATGGTCCAAGTACAACAGGAAATCCATCAGGTGGAGGAAGAGGAAATAATCCTCCTTCAAAATAAAAAATCACACAGTATAGAATCGTCCTTTAAAGGGCTATTCTATCTTTAAAAAAACTGCTATATTTTTCAAGCTCAAAAAAGATTTTAAGATTGCTTTTAATATTCATCTTTTTCATTGTTGTTCACTTTTTGATTTTGTTATATTTATCTTGGTTTGATACATCTGATAATATTGATCTATCAACATAAAATAGGACATATAACCAAGTCCCACAACCTGTAATATTTAGCACAATTTGACTAAGTAAGTTTAACATACTAAAATTCTAGGACTACCAAGCTTTGACACAAAATTCTGAACAGTCTCGAAATTGTTTGAAAATCACCTAAAGCCTTATTTATAGCTTTAGGTATTTAAACTCCACTTTAAAAATATTTACAATTTATAATAACATTTTGTTCTTGGATTTTATTGTAATTATTTATTAACTCTTCTAAAAAAATCGTACATTATCTCTAAACTCTTTTGTTGTATTTTTTTCATTGATTGGATCAAGTATTTTATTTGTCTATTCTCTATATCTATAAAACTTAAATTTTTAATATCAGGGATATACTCATTATTTACAATTTTAATTGATAGCATAAGTAAAATAAAATCACTTTATATAAGTTATTATTATATAATTTATTGTATATTTTTATAAATAAAGGGGAGGGTGTAAATCTTGACTAACAATTTCTAACACTCTCTACTCTAAAAATTATTTTGATTCCAAACTTAAAAGATAATCACTCCAAAATTCCATTAATGGGATAAACTGCTTAAAATAATCTGCCCTATGGTTATATGCTCTTACAGTTTCATTTTGCTCATGATGATCAAGAACTCTTTCTTTTAATTCAAAGCTAAATTTATTCTCAATATCTAATGTATCTATCATACTTCTAAAAGTTCCTCTAAATCCATGAAGTCTAATTTTACGTCCTCTTTTTTCATCATTAAATCCAAGTCTTTGTAGTGCTCTATTAGGGCTTTCTTTGTTAATATGATTTCTATTATTAGTACCTAAAAATACATATTTTTGATGACCAGTAAACAATCTTTGCTCTTCCAAGATTGATATTACTTCATTTGTTAAAGGTAGTTTAAAATCATTAAGATTTTTACTCTTAACTTTCATTCTCTCCCTTGGAATAGTCAAACTTTTTTCTTGATAATCTATATAATTCCATTCCATAGTACATAGATTGTCAGCTCTCAAAGGAACATGCAAAACAAACTTAAGTACATTTCTTAATGAATGGCTACCATTATAATTGTAAATTAAATCCCTTAACTCACATAGTATTTGTTCATCAGTTATTTTAGAATAATGTTTAACTTCTTTTGCTCGAATAATATCAGACTTTCTAATGTCAGATAGTAAATTTCTTTCACAATATCCCCTTAAAACTGCAAATCTAAATAAGTTATCTAGGTAGTTATAAATTTTAGATGCAACTTCATGGGCTTGAAGTTTTTTAACTTCAATTATCTTGATAATATCATTAATCTCAATTTGGTTCATATGTTTATTTCTAAGAAACGGATAAATGTCATTCTCAAAAACTTTTACTTTCCCCTTGTGAGTACTTGCCATAGTTCTTTCTGCTTCTTTTTCTAGCCACTCTGAAACTACTGATAAAAAATTTCCTTTTTCATCTAGAATTTTTTCTTTTTTCTTGTTACGCTTATGTTCAATTGGATCAATATCATTTATTAATAACTCTATACATTTATCTCTTTTTTTTCTAGCATTACTTAAACTCACAATAGGATATGTTTTAAAAGTTGTTTTTCTTCTCTTACCCTCAAAACTATACCTAAACTCCCATACTTTGTTTCCATTAGGCTTAATACATAACCTTAGTCCTGCCCCATCGTTTAAATAAGTTTCTTTACTCTCTACTTTTACTTTCTTTATTGCCAAATCAGTTAATAAATTCATTTTAGCCATGAATAGTCCTTATTTAGTTGGGTCGTTTTTTTATGTATTATAACACTTTTTACAAAAAGACCCAATTTATGTTCCATTTATTTGCAAGATTTAATAAGATTGATTGAGATTATATACTATAGTAAAGCGTATAAAAGCCCTATAATAAGGTGATTATTGATACTATTTGAGATTAATTGGGATTATACAATGGCACGCCTGGTAGGATTCGAACCCACAACCACCCGGGCCGAAACCGGGAGCTCTATCCAGTTGAGCCACAGACGCGTTTATGATAGCTTGGAATTTTATCAAAAGAAAACTTAAAATTATCTAGATATTAAGGCTTTTTTATTTTTATACATTAGTTCATCTGCTTTTAGAACTATTTTTTCTAATTGTTCATCTTTTTTAAATGGTACTAATCCAAAAGAGAATGAAAATTGGATATTTTTAAATTTTGAGGTTTTTAGTTTTTGTCTTGCAAGTTTTTTTTGTGCATTTGTCATAAGTGTTTTAATATCAAACTGATTTATTGTATTTTGATTAAAAAGTACAATAAACTCATCTCCTGCATATCTTAAAACTTTTATCTCTTTATCTTTAAACTCTTTTTTCAAAAAATCCACAAGATACTTTAGTACTTGATCTCCTACTAAGTGTCCAAATGTATCATTTATATATTTGAACTTATTTAAATCAATAAATGCCAAAGCTCCATCTTCTGGGAAGCTTTTATTTATTAAGTAGTAATCCATAAACCATTTTCTATTAAAAGCTTTTGTTAAACTATCTGAAAAAAGTTCTTTTTGTAAAAGATTTATTTTACTTTTCATTTTTGCTAGTTCACCATAAATATTTTGAAGAGATTTATCATCTTTATTTAAAATTGCAGTTCTTGCATCATCTGTTGATTGATATAAGATACTTAAGTTATCATTTGTTTGCCTTACTATTTTGTCAATATTTACATTATCTTCATGTAAATCTTTAAATAATACATTTTCATCTTCTATATTTACTTCTAAACTATTTGCATGATTTTCAAATACTTGGGAGTATTTACTTGGCAAGATTATATCTTCATTTTTTAAATCATTAACAGTTAAAAATGTTACTTCTTTAAGTCTATTACTCATCATTTATCTTTATAAATTATCCAATACTATTAGTACAAAAAATACTATACCTAAGTAACCATTTACAGTAAAAAAAGCTTTATCAATTTTTCTAAAATCTTTATTTACTAAATAGTGCTCATAACTTAACATTAAAGCACTTACTGCTACTGCTATAAAAGCAAAAGTTGAACTATTTGATACAATTACAAATAGTAACCAAAATATTACTGTAAAAAGGTGAAATACTCTTGAGATTATCATAGTATTTTTAGCACCAAATTTGCTTGGGATTGAGTGAAGTCCTAACTCTTTATCCACATCAATATCTTGCAATGAATACAATAAATCAAATCCAGCAACCCAAAACATCACCCCAATACTCAACAAAATAGCCCATAAAGGTATAGTTTCACTAACTGCAACAACTCCAGCTATTGGAGCAAGTCCTAAAGAAACACCTAAAATTAGATGTGCTAAGAATGAGAACCTTTTAAAGTATGAGTATGAACCTATTACAATAAGAATAGGCACAGACATATAAAAAGCTAAATCATTTACAAAATATGCTACAATTATAAATCCAATTGCATTTAGTGCTACAAATATTGCCATTTGTGTAGGCGAGATTCTTCCATCTACATTTGGTCTGTTTACTGTTCTTGGGTTAAGTGCGTCAATATCTCTATCAAGATATCTATTAAATCCCATAGCAAAGTTTCTTGCTGTAAGTGCAGCTAAGATACCTAAAATACAAAGGCTAAACCCAAACCAACCATTTGCAGCAACTACCATTGCAATAAAAATAAAAGGCAGCGAAAAGATTGAGTGTTTGAACATTACTAGTTCATTGAAATCATTTAATAGTTTTGTTATTTTTTCCATAAAATCGATTTTATCTAATATTACATATAAAGTAATTTATATGATGATTTTTCAACTGTTTTTTATTGGTATTTGATTAAAATTTTACAAAGGATTCAAATGAAATATATAAAAATATTATTATTAATTTTAATTACAACAACTTTTACAGCTTGTATTTCAACAAACCAAACAAGTATTCACAACTCAAATAACAAACAAATTTCTGAATTACTAGATGAAATTCATCAAAAAGATTTGAAGATTGCAAAACTTGAAGAAAAATTATCAGAGTATGAGAAAAGATATAACTAGATGAAACAAATAGCAATTATAGGTTCAACTGCTTCAGGAAAAACATCTTTAGCACTTGATATTGCAAAAAAAACAGACTCTATAATTTTATCTCTTGATTCTTTATCTGTGTACAAACAAATAGATATTGCATCTGCAAAGCCAACTGTACAAGAAAGAGGTGATATTATTCATTTTGGTATAGATGAAGTTTATGCTAATGAAACTTTTGATGTTATTCAGTTTATTGATTGTTATCAAAGGGCAAAAGAGTTTGCACAAAACAATAACAAAAACCTAATCATTGTAGGAGGAACAGGCTTTTATCTAAAAGCACTAGTTGAGGGAATTTCTACAGGAATTGATACAAAAAATAAACTAGATATCCCAAAAGAAGAAGCATACGATATTTTATATAACTTAGACAAAGAGTATATGGAAAAAATAGCTCCAAATGATACATACAGAATAGAAAAAGCTTATGGTATATATACACAAAGTGGTATGACTCCAACACAATTTTTCAAAAAAAACAAAAAAACACCAATTATAGAAGATTTGCAAATTTTTGAAATAGTTTGGCAAAGGGATGACTTAAGAAAAAGAATTGCTTTAAGAACAAAACAGATGTTAGAAGATAAACTTATTGATGAAGTTATATTTTTAGAAAAAACTTACACAAGAGAGCCAAACTGTATGAGTGCAATAGGAATTATTGAAACTTTAGAATATCTTGATGGAAAACTTACAAAAAAAGAGCTTGAAGAAAAGATTTTAACAAATACAGCAAAATTAGCAAAAAGACAAAATACTTTTAACAAATCACAATTTTTAGAGAATAAAACTTCAAATATTATAGAAAACTTAAATTCAGATATTCTTAAGTTTTTTTCGCTATAATCCCTCCCCTAAAAGAGTTTATTAAAGGGCAACACATAAATTTGACCTTTTAGTAGACATTAGAAACCTTAAGGAAGTTAAAGTGAAAAAGAACATTCACCCAGATTACAAAGCTTGTACAGTTAGTTGTGCTTGTGGAAATACATTTGAAACAAAATCAAATGTTGAAACATTAAGAATTGACATTTGTTCAGCTTGTCATCCATTCTTTACTGGAGAGCAAAAAATTGTTGATGCTGCTGGTAGAGTTGAGAAGTTTAAAGCTAAATATAATTTAAATAAATAAGACTTTGTCTTGTTAATATTAGTTCCCACACCCATAGGAAATTTAGAGGATATCTCTAAAAGAGCTCTAGACGCCCTTATGGAAGCGGAACTAATCTTTTGTGAAGACACAAGAGTTACAAAAAAACTACTAAATTTACTATCTGAAAAATTTAATCTAAACTTTGAAAATAAACAGTTTCAATCTTATCATTCACATAATGAAAGTAAAGTTTTACAAACTTTAGATAAAGAAACTTTTACTAAAAATGTTGTTTATGTAAGTGATGCAGGAATGCCATGTGTTAGTGATCCAGGAGCTACGCTTGTTGATTTTTGTATAAAAAATGATATTAAATATGATGTTATTCCAGGTGCAAATGCAATACTTACAGCTTATGCAATGAGTGGTTTTACACATACAACTTTTTCATTTCATGGTTTTTTAGCACATAAAGGAAGTGATAGAGCTTCAAAACTAAAAACAATAATGCAAAGTGATAAACTTGGTATCCTTTATGAGTCACCACATAGACTTTTAAAACTTTTAGAAGAGATTAAAAACATAGATGAAAATAGAACAATTTTTTTAGTAAAAGAGATAAGTAAATTACATCAAAAAAGCTTTAAGGATAGTGCTAAAAATATCTTTGAAATTTTTAAAGATATAAATATTAAAGGTGAATGGGTAGTAATTATTGAGCCAACTATTTTTGAGGGTCAAGCTTTAAATATTGATGATATAAAAGATTTAGATTTAGCTCCAAAAGTAAAAGCAAAACTTCTTTCTAAACTTACAGGAAAGAAAACAAAAGATATCTATCAAGAACTAATGCAATAGGCAAAACCTAAGTTTTACCTATACATTTTCTTCCAGTTGTTCAAGATTACTTTGAATTGTTTCAATTGTATTGATACTTTCAATCAATTTATCAAAACCTGTCATCTTTTCTTCAATAAATCCATTTGTTTGTTTAGAGTTTTTTTGAATTTCATTAAATGAATCACTTATTTTAAATACATCTTCTGATACATTGTGAAGCTTTGAGCTTGCTGTGCTTATTGTACTTGATATTCCACCTATGCTTTTAGTAGCAATATCAACTGATTTATTACTTTGAGTAAGACTTGTTTGTGTTTTATTTGCAAGTTTTTTTACTTCATCTGCAACTACTTTAAATCCATTTCCATACTCCCCTGCTCTTGATGCTTCAATAGCTGCATTTAGTGCAAGTAGATTTGTTTGTATTGCAATTTCTGAGATTGAAGATAAAACAGTTTTGATATCATTTGCATCTACTGTTAACTTTTTCATATCTTCTACTAAATCATTGTTTGTAGATACATTGCTTTGAATATCTTGAGTAAATCTTTCAAATCTATTCATCATATCATCTATTACTTCATTTCCCTCTTTTGTATTTTTGTATACTGAGTTGATGATGGTAACCATATCTTGAATTAAAGGAAAGGCATCTTTTAGATTATCTAAAAGTGCGGTTCTTACTCTTGAAAGTAGTTGATATTGATAAACCTCTCTTTTTTTATAATATAAGCAAAATGAAGCATATTTGCTTACAAAATTATCTACATAATCATCATAAAACTCTTCATTCTCTTCAACTTTATAAAAAAACAGTGCTGTTAGAGTTTGATTTATATTTAATCCTAACAATTCACCAAAGGTAGAAGACCCTGCAACAGCAATGTTATTAAAAGTTTTCAAAGAGTTTAATTTATCTTGATTTAATAATCTTCTTAAAATACAATCATTAAAAAGTGCTGCTATTGGTTTATGATTTTTTTGATGTTTAAATCTTTCATAATCTTCTTGTGTAGTTTGTGTAAACTCTTTGTTTTTTACAAGATGCAAAATATCACCAAAAGCTACATCACAAAAAAATGCAATTTCTTTATTTTTTACATCTACATTTGCAATTGATCTTATATATATCTCACCATCAAGTTTAATTGCAAAGCTATAATCTTTTAAAATATCTGGCAAGTTTTCAAGAGAAGTTGAGAAATATTGACTTAATGCATCTAAGATATTTACTATTTTGTTTGTTTTAGTACTTAAAACACTCTGTACAGTTCTTTTTTGTACATTGGATTGGGCAACTAAAAAAGAGATTTTCATATCTTCGCAACTTTGAGATTTGAAAACTCCATATTTTATAGTTGGTTTTAATTTTACTAAAACTACAACTGCATTGTGTCTTAAAGCTTTTTCATTATTAAAAATAAATGTATCTTTAAAGTCTAATTTCCCGCCAGCAGAACCACCAATTAGTAAGCATGGAAGTTTTCCACTATCATAAACAGCTTCTGCAAAAAAACTTTCACTATTAGATAAACCATCTACAAAAGTTAAAGCAAAACAGTTTTCATGATTTATCTTAAATGATATTTTTTGATTATCTATTTCATTTTTTATTTTTGCAATTCTATTTGCAGGAGAAATAGTGCTATTTGCGATATCTTCACTAAATAAAGGTATTGTTAAAACTTGAATATTTTCAATAACTTCATGGCTAAAGCCTTGCAAAACGATATTATTCCAAGTTGAACTTGCATCATGATATAAAGAATCTCTTTTTTCATCTAAGTTAAAAGTACACAACTCACCTGCACTTGTAGAAAGAACAACTTTTGTAGAAGAGGGGAAATATGACTTTATTTGTTCAGAAATAGCATGAAAATCAATATGAGGTGATATAAAACCTATTATTAATTTTGGAGCTTCATTTTCAAAAAAGAGTTTTTGTACTTGCTCTTTGTTTATTTGTAATTCATTTGTATCTAAAACCTTAATATATTGGCTACTAAGATTATCCATAAAAAAATCCTTGTAAAATAATAAAAAAATACTTTAATGGTAATTCTTTTTTTTAAATTATCCAATATTTGCTTTAAAGAGGTTTATCAAGATTTTTTCGATAAAATCTTATCTATGATAATATATGGAAAACAAATAGTACTACACGTACTTGATAAACATCCTCACTTAATTGAAGAGGTTCTATTTTCAAAAGAGATAGATAAAAAAATATTCTCAAAATTTTTAAAACTTGGTAAAAAAGTCATAAGACTTGATAATAAAAAAGCACAAGCCCTTGCGCAAGGTGGAAATCATCAAGGCTTTTTTTTAAGACTAAAAGAGTTTGAGTACAGTGATATTTCTGAAATAAAAGAAAAGAATTTTATTTTAGTTTTAGATGGACTAACAGATGTTGGTAATATTGGAGCAATTGCAAGATCTGCATACTCACTAGGTGTTGATGCAATAGTAGCTTCAAATGTAAAAACTCTTAATAATTCAGGTCTTATAAGAACAAGTTCTGGAGCTATGCTTGATATTCCTTTTGCCCTATATCCTAATACACTTGATTTAGCAAATGAACTAAAGCAGTGTGGTTTTGCACTTATTGGTGCAACGATGGATGGTACTGATTTGAAAAAATATGGGAAAATAGATGAATCTGATAAAGTTGCACTATTTTTAGGAAGTGAAGGAAAAGGTCTTTCAAAAAAAGTTGAAAAGAAACTTGACTTGAAAGTATCTATTGGTATGCAACATGATTTCAACTCTTTAAATGTATCTGTTGCAGCAGGAATATTAATATATAATTTGAAAAAATAGAAGTAGGCCATGATAAAAAAAATATTTTTCTTAACACTTTTAGCTTTAACACTACAAGCTTCAACTATACTTGATAATAAAATATCAAATTTAATTGGAGAGTTTGACTATATTAAGCATAAAAATCTTATCAATTATATATTCAAAGATAAACAAAGTTATATAATTGGGGAAAATATTGATTATATTAAGGTGATTAAAAAACTTCAAAGCAATGGTCTTTTAAATCTATCACTAGATAGACCAAAAGATGTTTATATTAAATTTAATACAAATCATGATCCTGTAAAATCTTTAAAGATTTTAAAAGATACTCTTAAATCTTTGGGTTTTTACTACTATTTTACAAAAACATTAAAATATGACAAAGAGAATTTGAATTGGGAAATCAAGTTGAAAACAGAAGCCGCCATTGACCCTCTCATTTTAGCAAATGAACTTTATAAACAAAATTGTAGAGTTGCTGATATAAAAAGAGAGGGAGATAATAAATGGGAATATAGCATTGATACAACATTTTCATCTTTAAATAACTCAATTCAAATAACAGTGGATGAAAAAAAATATTTAAGAAAACCACTTAAACCTTATTTACTAAATATCAAAGGTGATGCTAGTAGTATCACTATTGTATCAAAAATACTAAATAGCTGGTTCCCTAAAGTTGTATTTTATGATAAGAGTTTAAATATTTTAAAAATTATCAAAGAAGATAAGGTGCATGGAAAGTTAGTTCTTGAAGTGCCACAAAACACAAAATATATAAAAATAGATGACTTATACACGCTTATAAATATCAAGCGTGGATTAAGTATTATAATTAAGGAGTAGTAGTGTTTCCTGAAATTGAATTTGAAAGAATGAAAAGACTTCCAAACTATGTGTTTGCAGAAGTTAATGAAATAAAAATGGATGCAAGAAGAAGAGGTGAGGATATTATTGATTTTTCAATGGGTAATCCAGATGGTCCAGCACCTAAACATATTGTTGATAAATTAAAAGAAGCATCTGAGAAACCAAAAAATCATGGATATAGTGCAAGTGCTGGTATTTATAAACTAAGACTTGCTATTTGTAACTGGTATAAAAGAAAATATGGGGTTGATTATCTTGATCCTAATAAACATGCTTGTGCTACAATGGGTAGTAAAGAGGGATATGTTCATCTTATTCAAGCTATTGTAAATGTTGGAGATGTTGCAGTTGTTCCAGACCCAACTTATCCAATACATTCATATGCATTTATGCTTGCAGGTGGAGCTATTCATAACTTTGAGCTACCATTTGATGAGCAAAACTATAGAGTTGATGAAGATCTGTTTTTTGAAAGATTAAATAAAACATTAAGAGAATCTATTCCAAAAGTAAAATATGTTTTAGTAAACTTTCCACACAATCCAACTTGTGCAACAGTAAGACCTGAGTTTTACCAAAGATTGGTTGATTTAGCTAAAAAAGAGAGATTTTATATTATCTCTGATATTGCATATGCTGATATTACTTTTGATGGATATAAAACACCATCAATTTTCCAAGCAAAAGGTGCTATTGATGTTGCAGTTGAGTCATTTACACTTTCAAAGTCATACAATATGGCAGGTTGGAGAGTTGGTTTTATAGTTGGAAATGAAAAGCTTGTAGGAGCTTTAAAAAGAATTAAATCTTGGCTTGATTATGGTATGTTTACACCTATTCAAGTTGCAGCTACTGTTGCACTTGATGGACCACAAGATTGTGTAGATGAGCATATTAAAAAATATAACTATAGAAGAGATGTTATGATAGAAGCATTCAAAGATGCTGGATGGGAAATGGAAACACCAAATGCTTCTATGTTTATATGGGCAAAAATCCCAGAAAAAGCCATGCATCTTGGAAGTATGGAATTTTCTAAACAGCTTCTAACAGAAGCTAAAGTTGCAGTAAGTCCAGGTATTGGATTTGGTCATTATGGTGATAAATATGTAAGAATTGCCTTAATAGAAAATGAAAAAAGAATTAGACAAGCAGCAAAAAATATAAAAAAATATTTAAAAACTTTATAATTATTAGGATAAAAAATGTTAAAAATAGCAATTATTGGTGTAGGAACAGTAGGTTCAAGTGTAGCAAATATTTTAAAAGATAATAAAGAGATTATTACTGCAAGAGCTGGAAGGGAACTAATACCAACAATTGGAGTTGTAAATGATTTATCTAAAAAAAGAGATGTATCTATTGAATTAACTGATGATATAGATAAGGTTTTAAATGATGACTCAATTGATATTGTAGTTGAGCTTATGGGTGGAGTTGAGAAGCCTTATGAAGTTGTAAAAAAAGCTTTAGAAAAAGGAAAATCAGTAGTTACTGCAAATAAAGCACTTTTAGCTTACCATAGATATGAGCTTGAAGAGTTTGCTAAAGATATCCCTTTTGAATATGAAGCAGCAGTTGCGGGTGGTATTCCTATTATTAATGCATTAAGAGAAGGATTAACTGCAAATAATATTCTTTCAATTCAAGGTATTATGAATGGTACTTGTAATTATATGCTTACAAAGATGATTGATGAGGGTGTAAAGTATGAGGATATTCTTAAAGAAGCACAAGATTTAGGTTATGCAGAAGCTGATCCAACTTTTGATGTAGGTGGTTTTGATGCAGCACATAAACTACTAATTCTTGGTTCTATTGCTTATGGAATTGATGCAAAACCAGAAGATATTTTAATTGAGGGTATTGAAAATATCACAAGCTATGATATTGAGTTTGCTAAAGAGTTTAATTACTCTATTAAACTTCTTGGTATTGCAAAAAGAGAAAATGACAATGTAGAACTTAGAGTTCACCCAGCATTTGTTCCAAAAGATCAAATGATTGCAAAAGTTGATGGGGTTATGAATGGTATTTCTGTAATTGGTGATAAAGTTGGTGAAACAATGTATTATGGGCCAGGAGCAGGAGGAGATGCAACTGCAAGTGCTGTTATTGCAAATATTGTTGATATAGCAAGACGAGGTAAAGGCTCTCCAATGCTTGGTTTTGAAAGAAATTATGGAAATAAACTTTCATTATTAAATAAAAACCAAACAAGAACAAAATATTATCTAAGATTAGAAGTTGCAGATAAAACAGGCGTTTTAGCAAAAGTAGCTTCAATCTTGGGAGATTGTGGTATTTCAATAGAAAAGATGTTACAAAAACCTTTAGGTAATCAAAAATCAAATCTTTTACTTTCAACTCATAGCTCAGTTGAAAAAGATATTTTAAAAGCAATTGAAGAGTTAGAAAATACTAAAGTAGTAACTCAAAAACCAGCAATGATTAGAATAGAGGATTAGTCTTCTCTTCTAATCTTTAAAACTTACTTTTTAGCTAATATCTACATTTATAACTTAATTAAGGTTAGCATTTGAAAACAGACTCACATTTACTTAAAGATGATATTCCAAGCTTACTTAAACAAATAACTATTCCTGCAAGTACGGGAATGTTTTTTAATACTATGTACAATGTTGTAGATACATTTTATGCTGGACTTATTTCTACACAAGCTATTTCTGCACTTTCACTATCTTTTATGATATTTTTTACAATTATTGGATTGGGATATGGATTCTCTTCTGCTATTACAGCACTTATTGGAAATGCTAGTGGGCGTTCTAAAAGTTTTTTAGCTTCAATATATGCCCATAAAGGTATTTTCTTTATGCAACTACTTGCAATAGTACTTACAATAATTGGATTTATAATCTCACCTTATTTATTTAAACTATTAGGTGCAAGTGGTGAATACTTACAAATGGCACTTGATTATATATATATAATTTTAGCTGGAACTATATTTTTCATGACTAATTTTGCACTTAATGCAATACTTGTATCAAAAGGAGATACTAAAGCTTATAGAAATACTTTAATATTTGGTTTTTTTGCAAACTTAGCATTAAATCCTTTATTTATATATGGATTTTTATTTATTCCTGCTATGGGTTTAAAAGGAATAGCACTTTCAACTATACTAATACAACTTTTAAATGCTTCATATCTTTTACTTAAAGTTATGGATACTAAGCTTGTACATTTTAATAAAATAAACTATTTCTTTCCCCATAAAAAAATATACAAAGATCTTATAAATCAAGGTATTCCCTCATCAATGAATATGCTTATTATGTCTATTGGTTCTTTGTTTTTAATGTATTTTGTATCACTTTATGGAGTAAAAGCAGTAGCAGGATATGGAGTAGGTTTTAGAGTTGAGCAAATCATGCTTCTACCAGCACTTGGACTTAGTTCTGCTGTTCTTTCTATTGTTTCAAATAACTTTGGAGCAAGAAGATATGATAGAGTTATGGAAACTGTAAATAAAGCTTTAAAATATGGATTTATAATTGCTACTTTTGGAATAATATTTTTATATATTTTCGGTAAAACTATTATTTCTCAATTTGACTCAGATCCTATAGTTATAGGCTTTGGATATGACTATTTAGTTATTGAAGTTTTAGTTTTTTATGCTTATGTAATACTATTTATTTGTGTATCAACACTTCAAGGTATAAAAAGACCTAAGATGATTTTATATATAGCTTTATATCGTCAACTAATTGCAAAATATGCTATTGCTTATGTTATAGTTATTTGGCTTGCTTTAGATTATATCTATTTATGGGTTGGTGTTCTTATCATGATTTATAGTGCTGCTATTTTTGCGTACTTTTATACACAAAAGCTTTTAAAAGAGGTTACACTAAATAAACTTTCTAAAAAATAGAAAGTTTATTTAAAAAGTTATACTTGCTTCCCAATACCTTTTGTCAAGTGAAGAACAAAAGCTAAGCCTTTTCTTGTCTCTTCATCTTTTAACAGTTTAAGTAAACCAAATAAAGATGGTACTTCATTTTTTTTCATTTCTCTATTTGCATATCTTACAGCATTTTCTGTTACAAAGCCTGCTGTGGCAAGATTATCTACTGTACCTATCATCTTATCAACCATTGGAGCAGTTGTCATCTCAATATTATCTGATATAACAGCTAATAAATCTATTAGATTATCTATTCTACCAGTTTTTATTAGCATTGAGAACTTCTCTTCAAGCTTTTCCATCTCTTCTGTTTTTAGAACTTCTACTTTTTCACTCATTATTTTCTCCTATACCATTCCACGAGCTGCTGCCCAATAAATTCCCATATTAAAACCTTTTCTTACGAAACTTCCAAGTTTACTACAAGGAGTAGGCTTTACATCTTCGTCATAATCATACCAAAGTGGCATTCCACAAGATAATCCCATCTGGGCAATTGCAATTACTTTACCATCATAAGCTTCTGTTGGATAGCCGTATCTAAGCTCTGAGGCAATATTATCAGCAACAACATCTGTTTGATTATGTATAGTTCCACCTGCTTTTGAAACTGGTAGATCAACTGTATCTCCTAAAGTATATATATTCTCATATCCTTTAACTTTTAAAGTTTTTTTATCTGTTGGTAACCATCCCTCATCATTAATAGCTTTTGATAATCCTGATTCTCTTAT
Source organism: Malaciobacter canalis (assembly GCF_008000835.1). Taxonomy (GTDB): domain Bacteria; phylum Campylobacterota; class Campylobacteria; order Campylobacterales; family Arcobacteraceae; genus Malaciobacter; species Malaciobacter canalis. Next base: position 109,047 of record NZ_CP042812.1, on the reverse strand, counting down.
AAATTTTGTTGCAATAAAAGGAGGTGTTGACATCAAAATATCAAACTCAATCTCTTCACCCTCTTCTGAATAAGCAATTTTCTTATCTGGATCAACTTTGTTTAAAGTAAAACTTGTTTTATGCTTTACTCCTATATCATCAAAAATTGATGGTAAAACTTTAGAAGTAGGTCCTTGCATAAAAAGTCCATCTGTTATATTTTGTGCAACTTTTGGATAAGTGTATATAATCTCAACATCTTCTCTTACTCCATGTTCTTTTAAATGATCATGCAACATAATCGTCGTTTCAACAGGTGCAATACCGCATTGATAAGGAACATTTGGAGTTTTTGGAAAACTAACAGTTACTAAAACTCTTCCTTTTTTTAACTGCCCAAGCTTTTTTGCTAGCTCTTTTGCTCCATCATATGAATAGAACCAATTTCCACCCTCTTTTAATCCAGGAATTCTATCTACTGCTACTTCACAACCTGTAGCAAGAACTACATAGTCATATTTATAAATAGTTCCACTCTCCCCTTTTACAAAATTTTCATTAGGTTTTATCTGTATTGCTTTATCTATTATAAAATTTATTTCTGGCATCAAAAGAGTTTTTTGTTCTCTTACAAATTCATGCCCTGATGCTTTGTGAAAAGCAACATACATAGCACCAGGTCTATAATAATGATATTTTGAATCTGAAATCATTGTAATTTCTATTTCATCTTTATCAATTTCATGCATAAGTCTTCTTGCTAAATTATTTGCAGTCATTGTACCAGCAGTACCACCACCTACAATAAGAATTTTTTTCTTCATAGAAACTCCTTTTATAATTAATTCTAACAAAAGAACAAAAGGAAATAATAAGATTAGTGTAAGATTAATATAAGATTTAACTCATGCAAAGTTTATAACCAAAACCTTTAATATTTTGGATTGAGTTTTCATAAAGCTTTTTTCTAAGACTTGAAATCACCATTCTAATAGCTTCATTAGTTGTGGGTTCCTCCCAAATTGAATTTTCTATATACTCTAAACTTACAATTGTGTTTCTATTTTCATATAAAAGTTCAAATAGTAAAGACTCTTTTTTTGTTAAATTTATTTTTGAATCTTTATTTATTATCATCTTTTGTACAGAATCATATATATAATTATTTTTTAGTTTGATTTTATCAATAATTTTCTTTTGATTTTTTACACTTAAAGAAATAGAGACCAATAACTCATCTATATCTATTGGCTTTTTGAAATAAAAATCCACTTCTGCATCAATTGCCCTATTTAAATAAATATGATTGTTAAAAGCTGTCATTACTATTCTGATACAACTTGGCTTAACACTTGCAATTTTTTGTAACAAATGCAAACCATCAACTTCTGGAATCTGAATATCCGCAACTATTACATCAATATCTTCTTTTCTAAATATTGCAAAGGCATCCATTGCATTATTTGCAACTTTTACTTCTTTAAAATAAATTGAGAGTATTCTTTCTAGCCATTTTAATGTACTCTCATCATCTTCAACAATTAATAAAGTTAATGCTTGTAATTTTGTATGTAATTTTTCCATTAATTTTCATCTTTTGATTTTAAGGAAATAGTAAACACTGCACCCATTTGATTATTTTGCACAGTTAAATTTCCTTTCATATTATGTTCTATAATCACTTTTGACATATACAAACCTATTCCATTTCCTTGTTTTTTTGTAGTAACATAGGGTCTAAATATTTGTTCAATATTTTTCATACAAATACCTCCACCATTATCAGAAATATTAAGTTCTGTGAAGTTTCCATTTTGAATAATATCAATATTAATAAAACTATTTAACTGTTTTCTTAATATTAAAATATCTAAAGCATTTTGTATTATATTTAAAAGAGCTTGCCTAAACTCATTTTCTAAACTATAAAGTTCTAAGTTTACACCCTCTTCAATATTTACATTTATTTTTATATTTTCATTTTTTAATTGAACATCAATTAGTTTAATTGTATCTTTTACACTATTTAATATATTAAAATTCTTTTTTTCTTTAGAAATTTTAAAGAAATTACTAAAATCATCAATTGTTTCAGACATATAATTTATCTTTTCAATCATCTCTATTTCCATTTCATTTAACAAATCAAAATCAAAATTTTCACTATTGTTTAAATGTTTTAAACCTTGAACAATAACTCCAAGACTATTTAAAGGTTGTCTCCATTGATGTGCAATTGATTCAATCATCTCTCCCATTGAAGCAAGTCTTGATTGATGACACATGATTTCATATTGTTTAGTTCTACTTTGTACTTCTTTGTTTATTCTTCTTTTTAAATCTTCTTGATATTTTACATCAGAAGTAATATCAGAAGTAATCATCACAATTTCATTTGTACTTTTAATATAACTTAAAGACATACTAGCATTGATTTTTTTGCCTGATTTTGTAACACATATTTTCCTAAATCTTTCAACAATCCCTTCCTCAATTGCTCTTTGTACTGCACTTTTACTAGGCTGTGCATATTCAGGAGAGGATAAAGATATACAAGACTCATTGTATAACTCTTCCATTGAATACTCCATCATTGTTTGAAAAAATTTATTTGCATAAAGAAAAGTACCCTCTTCATTTAAAATAGAGATACCATTTCCTGCTAAATCAAAAACTGCATGAAGTTCTTCTTTTTTAGACCTTAAATCTCTAAGACTTTTTTTTAATTCTAAATATAAATTCCTATACTTTGTAACATCTTTGAAATAATATGTATCATCAAAATATGAAACTTCATAATCTTTACTATTCCAATATATAGTCAAGTTATCTATATTTTTTGATTTTAATAATAAAAGTTTATTATAAGTTACTTTACTAAAATGTTCATATAATTTGCTATTATTAAACTTCTCTTTTATCTGCCCAAAGGAATCAATTATTGTGTCATTTTTTACTACTAGAATAATTATTTCAGGAAGATTATTTAAAATTGTTAAAAAATTATTGTTCTTTTGCATTATTTATAATATCTATTATTAAATTAAAGTTTTTATAAAAGACGAGTATATTATCTAGATTCGAAGATTCTATTATGAAATAACTCATTTAAAGGCTCAAACAAAACATCTTTTGCTTCTTGAAACTCAATATCATTTTCAAAACATAGTTCTAAAAGATGGCTTTGAATATTTTTAGTTTTATCTATTTTTCGTAAAAGATAAAATATCACTGGGTTTATTTGTCTATACTTAACCTCATCATCTTTAAAATCATAATAAATAATTGCAAAATTCTCTTCTTTTTTTTCTATATTTGCATTTAAAATATCATAGTTAAATTTCTTAAGTCTTGCACTATTTGAAAGTTTATAAATATTTTCATAATGAAACTCTTTTAACTCTTCTATTTTGTACTCTTGCATAGCTAGTTCAATCTCTATCCAATCAAAATACAAAAGTTCATAAAGATATTTTCTATCATGAAATAGTCTGTTTTTCTTTACAAACTTTCTATAATCATTTGCAATTTGCCAAACAAACTCAGTGGTACAAGGCTCTTTTAAAAACTTTTTTATTGAGTTTTCTAACTCTTTTTCACTAATATACTTTTTAAACTCTAAAAAACTATTTTTTATAATCTCTTCATATCTATAGTAAACTAACTTTTGATAAACTTTATATTTAGAAGAGATCTCTTTTTTATTATCTTTTGTAACAATATTAATAAAATCTTCTTGTATATCTCTTTCTAAATCAGCCATTTTGAACTTCTTTTACTATGTTTTTCATGTGAAGATACTCTTTTTCAAGCTCACTTAATGGTGGGATATTATTATCTCTTTCTATCATCACAGGGGCGTTTATTTGTTTTAAAGTATACTCTAAAAGTTTCCAAACTCCACTACAAATAGGCATGCCATGAGAATCTATTCTAAGATTTGACTCCTCATCAAAATAGTGCCCTGCTATATGCATATATGCAATTTTACTTTTGTCAATTTGGTCTATAAAATCTCTTGCTTTAAAAGAGTGATTTACTGAATTTACAAATACATTATTTACATCAAGAAGCATTTTAGCACCTGATTTTTCCAATACTTCATTTATAAAGTCAACTTCACGCATATTTGCATAAGGTATTAAGTAATATGTGGCATTTTCTAAGATTAAATTTCTTTGAATTATATCCTCAACCTCTTTTACTCTATCACTTATAATATTTACCATTCTTTTTGTCATAGGCAAAGGCAAAAGCTCATATGTTTGCATATTATTTAATGATGAGAAACTAAGATGTTCAGAATAAAACTCAATATTATATCTATCTAAAAACTCTTTTATCTTTTTAACAAACTCTTTATTTAATTTATCAATAGAACCAATTGATAGTGATAATCCATGGGCAACGGTAGGTTTTGAAAATACTGCTTGCTCAAAGGCTTTTTCATAAACCCTTGGCATATGCATCCAATTTTCAGGAGTAACTTCCCACCAATCAGGTGAGAAATTGTTATGTTTTAAATCTAATAAAAAATCACTTCTTAGACCTAATCCACACCCCTTCAAGTTAGTCATACAAAACTCTTAGTTAGCTTCCACATTTACCAGCACCACAAGAACCAGTAACTTTTTTATCTTTTTTCATACTATTGTTGTGCATATCATTTTTCATGTCATTGCTTTTCATATCACCACCACATTTAGCAGAACCAGTAGAACCTTTCATCTCTTTTTGCATATCAGCTCCACATTTACCAGAACCGCATGAGCCTTTTTTCTCTACTTTCTTCATATCGCCACCACACTTGCCAGCGCCACAAGAACCACCACTTGCAGCAACTGCTGTTGTTGATGTAAGTGCAGCTCCTAGCATCATACCTGCTAGTTTTAATTTTGTATTACTTCTCATATTTTTTCCTTAAACTACTTTTCTACTGCTTGAGCTTCAACTTCTAATTCAACTTTTTCACTAACAGCTACTCCACCAAACTCTAAAGCTTTATTCCATTTTAAATCAAAATCTGTACGATTAATCTCTCCCTCAAGTGAAAATCCTACTCTATTATTTCCCTCTAAGTCTTTGATTGTACCACCAATTTCAACTTCTAATTTAACCTCTTTTGTAATTCCTCTTATTGTCAAATCACCAATCATAACACCTTCGTCATCGCTTTTTTTAATATATGACTTCATAACAAATTTAAGTTCTGGATACTTTTTTGCTAAAAAGAAGTCTGCACTTCTTAGGTGATTATCTCTTTTTTCAATACCTGTATCTATTGATTCTGTTTTTATTGTTGCGTTTAATGATTTGAAAACTTTTGTTTTGTAATCAAAATCAATATTTGCATCAAACTTCTTAAACTGACCATTTACTTTTGTAATCATAAGGTGCTTAACTGAGAAACCTACTTCTGAGTGTGCTTTATCTAAAGAGTGAGGTGTTGCATTTAATAATCCCGCTGCTAAAAATAAACCTGCTAGTAATTTTGCTGTTAACTTCATATTGTCTCCTTCGTGTCATTTTCATACAAAAGCATTATAGAATACTTATGTGTATTGTTTGTGTAGAAATCTTATTTATTATTATGTTATACTTACCTTAACTTTTAGGATTAATTATGAATATACTATTATTAGAAGACGACCTTATACTAAATGAAATAATCACAGAATATCTTGAAAATAAAGATTTTGAAGTAACTTCAACTTATGATGGGGAAGATGCATTATCATATCTATTTTCAAATATCTATGATTTATTACTTTTAGATGTAAATGTACCAAATATAAATGGTTTTGAAATTTTAAAAAGATTAAGAGATGAGGGTATTACAACTCCATCTATTTTTATTACTTCACTAAATCAAATTGATGATTTAAAAAAAGGCTTTGATGTAGGATGCAATGACTATATTAAAAAACCCTTTGAACTTGAGGAGTTAGGATTAAGAATTGAAAATATAAAAAAAACATTTAATATAAATGCAAATATTTTACAAATTGAAGAGAATATTACTTTTAATACTCAAGATTTAATTTTAAATAATGATGGTATTGTTCATCATCTTCCACAAAAAGAGGCTAAAATACTTATTTATTTAGTAAATAATGCAAATAAAATAATACCCCATGAAGAGTTGATATCTAATGTTTGGGGATATGAAGATACTCCTAGTTCTTCAACACTTAGAACATATATAAAAAATCTTCGTAAAATTTTAAGTGATGAGTATATACAAACAAAAAAAGGAGTTGGTTATAGTTTTAACAAGAAGTGAAAAATCTGCACTTGTTAGATTTTTGAGCCTATATCTTGGTTCATCGTTTATTTTACTTACTATTATTGCTTGGCTTTTTTATAAAGTAGAGTCAAATTTATATTATGATTTGATAACTTCAAATATGAAAAGTGTTGCTTCTAAAATATCTTCAACCATAATCTATGCACATATGACAAATCAAAAAATAAATCCTGAAAAGATTAGAAAAAATATTGATTTTGATTTTGCACTTTATAATAATAATCATGAAAAACTTGTAGGAAATATTGAAGATAAGATTGATTTTACAAAAAAGATAAATCAATATGGGAACAGTTTTATTTTAATTGATGATTCTGCATTGGGACATTTAGGAATAAATTATGTTGTTATTAAAGAGAATTTCTTTCATAAAAAAATACTTGAATTAAAAGAGAAGATTTTTATATCCTTTTTACTGATTTTTGCATTTTTATTTATAACTGGTTTTTATCTTGCAAAGATGTTTATTAAACCTATTACAAATGAAAGGCTAAAATTAAATAACTTTATAAAAGATACAACCCATGAATTAAATACCCCAATTACTGCTATTTTAATGTGTACAAGCAAAGGTTCATCACTTAGTGAAAAAAACTTACAAAGAATAAACCTAAGTGCAAAAAGAATTTCAGAAATATATAAAGACCTAATTTATCTATTTTTAGAAGAGAAGAAAAAAGAGTCACCAAAGGTTTTAAAAATTGATGAAATTTTAAATGAACAAATAGAGTATTTTACAACTTTAGCATCAAAAAAAAGAGTACAAATCACAACAGATATTGAATCAACCTCTTTTTTTATAGACAAAGAGAGTTTTATTAGACTAAGTAATAATCTTATTTCTAATGCAATAAAATATAATAAAATAGGTGGTTCAGTAGATATTATTTTGAAAAATAATCAGTTTATTGTAAGTGACACAGGTACAGGTATTGATAAAAAAAATTTAAAAGATATTTTCAAAAGATTTTATAGAGCAAATAGTGTTCAAGGGGGCTTTGGAATAGGTCTAAACATAGTATACACAATATGTAAAGAGCACAATATTGATATAAATGTTGATTCTACACAAAATAAAGGCACAACTTTTACTTTAAATTTAAATTCCACGTTAATTGCACAGTAAAAATGTAAGAATTCCTTATAAAATAACAAAAAGGAGTTCTTATGAAAAGTTTTTTAAAACTTTTTTCTATTCTAATCTTAGCATTTGGTATTGCAAATGCAGAACCTATTTCACAATCTGGAAATAAAAATGGCTATGATGTAAAAATTACATCTGAAAAATCACTTGTTGTTGGACAAAATAGTTTCTTTGTTCAAATCTTTAAAGATGGCAAACAAATCACTAATGCAAAAACTAAAATAAAGTTTTATATGCCAGAGATGCCAGGTATGCCATATATGGAGTTTAAAGATAAAGGTAAGCTTGTAGGAGATAAATATAAATTAGATGTAAATTTATCAATGAGTGGAACATGGCAATATCAACTAAAGTTTAAAACTTCTAATGGAGAAGTTCATACTTTAAGAGGAAGCGTGAACTTATAATGAAAAAGTTTTTATTTGTAATCACTCTTTTTTTATCAAGTCTAACAGCAAATAGCATTGATACTTTAGTAAATAGTGCTATTTTGAAAAATAGTGAACTTAAAAGTATAGAAAAATCTATTATGATTGCAAATGAGAATATCATACTTGCAACAAAGTATTCAAATCCAACTTTGTCTTTAGGTTTAACAGATATTCATACAAATGAAAACTATAACAAAAGAGATTTAGAACCAATGCAAGCACAGTCTATAGGAATAACTCAAGCTATTCCTATAACTGACAAACTAGAGATTAATCAATCAATTCAAATCACAAATAAAACTATTTTAGCTCTTAGCTTAGAGGATAAAAAGCTATTATTAAAATCAAAGATTTATGAACTTGCATATAAAATAGCTATTTTAAAAGAAAAAAAAGATTTTATAATAAAACAAAAACAAAACTTACAAAAGATTGAAAAATTACAAAATTATAAATATCAAACTTCAAACAATGATGTAAACTCTATATTTAACACAAAAATTGCAAGAAAAAACTTTGATATTGTATTAAATAATTTAGATACAAATATCCAAACTTTAAAGCTAAATCTTGAAGAAATAACATACAAAAATATAAAGAATATAAAAATAAATACAAATATAGATAAAAAATATATCAATTTAAAGTTTGACAATCATCCAAAAATAAAAGCCTTACAACAACAATTAAGACTAAATAAACAACAAGAAGCTTTTGAAGAGGCTTCTAAAACATCTGATATTAAATTAAATGCTACATATTTTAATAGAAGAGAGTTTCAAGATTATGTAAATATCTCTGTTTCTATTCCTTTGTCAATTTATAATACAGAAAATATAAGAGTAAAAAAAGCACAACTACAATACTTAAAAACAAAAGATGATTTACAAACTTTAAAACAAAACTTTATTATTTCAAACAAAATTTTACAAAAAGAGCTAAATAATAGCTATAAAAACTACAAACTTATTACAAAAGATATTATTGCACTTCAAAATGGTATTGAAAAAAGTTTGAATATTAATAATAAGTTTAAAAATAACACCATAAAAATCATACAAAATCTAAATAAAACTATTAGTTTAAAAATAACTGCACTTGATGAAAAAACAAAATATTTCACAGCTTTATCAAAAGCTATTTATTATGAAGGAAAATAGATGAAGAAAATAGTACTTATATGTTTGCTTGGCTTAACTTTAATAAATGCAAAAATAATAGAAGTTGAACAACTATTTAATAAAAAAATCACCACTGTAAAAAAAGAAAAAGTATCATTTACCAAAGAGTTTTATGCAAATAGCTTAATAATAGAAGATAAAGTTGTTGATATAGTAACAAGATTTGATGGCTTTATAACAAAACTAAATGCAAATAGATTATATATGGATGTAAAAAAGAATCAAGCACTTTTTTCTATCTATTCTGATGATATTTATAATATAACTAAAGAGTTAAAAATAGCAAAAGATTTAGATAAAAACCTTTATGAAAGTACACTTGATAAACTTGAAGTTCTAGCTATTAATAAAAAAGAGATAAATAAAATTCAAAATTCAAAAAAAGAGTTTAAAGATGTGACTTTTTACTCTCCTATAGATGCAATAATCTTACAAAAAAATATAAACTATAAATCATTTGCAAAAAAAGGGAAACTTCTTTTACAACTTGCAAATATAGATAAACTTTGGGTTATTGCAAAAATATATGAAAGTGATTTAAAAGATATAAAAGTAGGTCAAAGAACAAAAATCTATTTTGATGGATTAGAACAAGCAGTTGAGTCAAAAATAGATTTTATTTATCCAAATATTGACTCAACAAGCAAAACAGTTGATGTTAGAATGACAATTGATAATAAAGATAAAAAAATATATCCAAATATGTTTGCAAAAGTAAAAGTAGAGATTGCACATGAAACAATGCTTACTTTACCTAAAACAGCTGTTTTAAATAAAGCAAGCAAATATTATGTTTTTGAACCAATTTCAAAAAGTGAATTTGAACCAATTGAAGTAAAAGTAAAAAGAGTATCTTCAAATAAGTATCAAATCCTAAGCGGTCTTAGTGAAGGTCAAAAAGTAATAAATAACTCTCTATTCTTACTTGATAGTGATGCTGTTACAAATGGTCTTTATGACAATGATGACGATGATTGGTAGGAAATAAATTATGGTTGAAAATATAATCTCATATAGTATAAAAAACAAATTTCTAGTACTTTTTTCTATTATAGTATTAACACTTGCCTCATTTTGGGCAGTTAAAAATACTAGTTTAGATGCCTTGCCTGATTTATCTCCTCCTCAAGTAATTGTACAAGTAGAATGGGCAGGACAAAGTCCTAAGACAATTGAAGAGCAAGTTTCATATCCTCTTATATCAAACTTGATGAGTTTGCCAAATATTGAAACAGTAAGAGCTATGAGTTCTTTTTCAAATGCATTAATTTATATAATTTTTAAAGATAATACAGACCTTTATGAATCAAGAAATAGAATATTAGAGCAACTATCTCAACTTCAAGGGGAATTTCCCTCAAATGCAAAAATAACTATTGGTCCAGATGCAACTGGTGTTGGTTGGGCTTATGAATATGCACTAAAATCTGATACAAAAAGTTTAGATGAGCTAAGAACTTTGCAAGATTATTACTATAAATTTGCTCTTTTAGGAGTAGATGGAGTTAGTGAAATTGCTTCAATTGGTGGATTTATAAAAAATTATGAAATTACTTTAAATCAAAATAAAATGGTGCAATACAATATAGGTATTGATGAGATAAAAAAAGCCCTTGAAAAAAGCAATAATGACAAAGGTGGAAGAATAATCTTAGAGAATGGTTATGAGCACTTAATTACAGCAAAAGGCTATTTACAAAGTGTTTATGATATTGAAAATATCACTATAAAAACTCAAAATAATATCCCTTTAAAAATAAAAGATATTGCAAGTGTTAATATAAGTTCAGCAAGTAGAAGAGGAATGGCTGATTTAAACGGTCAAGGTGAAACTGTTGGTGGTATTGTAGTTGTAAGGTATGGAGAGAATCCATATAAAGTAATTAAAAATGTGAAAAAAAAGCTTGAAACACTTAAAATTGATGGAGTTGAAGTAGTTGAGACATATGATAGAAGCTCACTAATTGATAAAGCCATTGATACTTTAAAATCTACATTAATAGAAGAGTCTATTATAGTAATGGTAGTTACTGCTTTATTTTTATTTCATGCAAGATCTGCATTAATTATAATAATTACTCTTCCTATTACTGTACTTTTAACTTTTTTGTTTATGAAGATATTTGGAATGGGTTCAAATATTATGAGTTTAGGTGGTATTGCAATAGCAATTGGAGCTATGGTTGATGCAACTATTGTAATGGTAGAAAATGCCCATAAACATTTACAAGGAAAAGAAGATATTTCAAATAAACAAAGGATTGAAATTATTATAAAATCAGCAAAACAAGTAGGTCGCCCTATTTTCTTTGCTTTAATTTTAGTTGTTGTATCTTTTTTACCAATCTTTGCATTAACAGGACAAGAGGGAAGATTATTTACTCCCCTTGCATTTACAAAAACTTTTGCGATGGTTAGTGGAGCTATTTTATCAATTACAGTGGTACCTATTTTAATGATATTTTTTATAAAAGGCAAGATTTTAAGTGAAGACAAAAATATACTAAATAGATTCTTTGTAAAGCTTTATTCACCACTTTTAAAACTCTCACTTAGATTTAGATATGTAATTGTAGCCCTATTTTTAGGAACTATAATATTAGCATACCCTGTTTATAAAAAACAAAACTGGGAATTTATGCCAATGATGAATGAGCAAACTTTTATGTATATGCCTGTAACTCCTTATGGACTTGGAATTGATTTATCAAAAGAGTTAACTCAAAAAACAGATAAAATTCTGAAATCTTTCCCTGAAGTTGAAACTGTATTTGGAAAAGCAGGAAGAGCAGACACAGCAACTGACCCTGCTCCACTTGCAATGATTGAAACAATTATAACTTTAAAGCCACAAGAGAAGTGGAGAGAAGGCATGACATATAAAAAACTTATGCAAGAAATGGATGAAAAGTTAAGAATTGCTGGACTTACTAATTCATGGACTTATCCTATTAGAGGAAGAATAGATATGCTTTTAACAGGTATTAGAACTCCACTTGGAATAAAATTATATGGAAATGACCATGAAACATTGGAAAATGTAGCACTTAAAATTGAGCAAAAATTGAAAAAATATGATAAAACTCTTGCCGTATCATCTGATAAAATAAACTCTGGATATTATTTAAATATAAAAATCGATGATAAAATGTTATCAAGATACTCTATTACAAAAGATGATGTATTAAATACTATCTCTTTTGGTGTAAGTGGAGCAGAAGTTTCTACTTTTTATAAAGATTTAGAAAGATATCCTATTAGCTTAAGATATGAAACAACACAAAGAGAAGATATTGCAAGTTTAGAAAATCTTCAAATTAAGACAAAACTTGGGTTTCAACCTTTAAAACTATTTGCAAAATTGAAATATGAAGAAGGGCCATCTGTTATAAAATCAGAAAAAGCTTTAAATGTAAACTTTATATATATTACACCTAAAAGTGGGGTTAGTGCGAAAGAGTATAAGGATGGTGCCAAAGAGCTTTTAGAAGAGATAAAGCTACCAAGTGGTTACTTTTTTGAATGGGCAGGTCAAAGTGAATATTTAGAATCTGCTATGCAAAGACTTACATATATTATTCCTTTTACTTTGATGATTATATTTATTTTAATCTATTTTGCATTAAGAAATATCACATATACACTAATTATCTTCTTTACACTTCCTTTTGCATTAATAGGAGGAGTATTTTATTTAGAGTTTTTAAACTTCAATATTTCAATCGCAGTTATTGTAGGATTTCTTGCATTACTTGGAGTTGCAGCTGAAACTTCAATAGTTATGCTTGTATATTTACATGAAGCAATGCTTGAACTTAAAAATAAAGGTATAAAGTTTACAAAAGAGCATATCTTTCATGCAGTTTTTAAAGGTGCCGTTTTAAGACTAAGACCTAAACTTATGACTTTATTTGCTATTTTAGGTGGACTTATACCTATTATGTATATAAATGGTGTGGGAAGTGAAGTAATGCAAAGAATTGCTGCACCTATGATTGGGGGAATGATATCTTCAGCATTCTTAACACTTATAGTTATTCCAGCAATATTTTATATATTAGCTCTTAAAAAAACAGATAAAATTTTAGAAACTAATATTTCTGTCTAAAAAGTCTTCTTAATTGAAGACTTTTAGTTTTGATTTTAGCATATAATAAAAAATAGTTGCCATTCCTCCACTTGATATTGCCATTATCATAATCATGATTTGATATCTTACAGCAATTAAAGGATCAACTCCTGATAAAATTTGTCCTGTCATCATACCAGGCAAAGCCACTAAACCTACGGCTAAAAGTGAGTTTATTTGAGGAATCATAGAGGCTTTAAAGCTTATTTCTCTTGCTTTTTTAAAGCTCTCATTTCTACTTAACTCTTTTTCAAATCTTTCAATAGCTAAAGAAATAACATTCATTGAGTTTGCAAATATCATCCCAGCAATAGGAATAACATATCTTGGCTCATACAAACTATCTAAATCTAAAACTATTACAATAATTAAAAAAAGATGTATAAATGATGAAATAAAAGTAGCTATAAATATATGCATATAGTTTTTAAGACTTTTGTCTTTGGTTACTCTTAAAATAATAAAAGTTGCAAATATAAGCATAAAAAGAAGAATAAAAGAGCCAATAAGTAAATCTTTTGTTTTAAATATAAAAATTAATACATAGCCTATTAATGTTAACTGTAAAACCATTCTTAAGCTTGCATAAGCTATCTCTTTTTTATCACTTGTATATCTATAATAGAAAAAGCCTACAAAAGCTAAAGGCAAGAGCATTATTGATAAATTTAAAAAAGAGATAGTTACCATAAAAATTCTTTATATTATTTTTTATGTAAATTATACACAAAAACTCCTAATGTACACTGCAAGTACCTTTTCCTACACTTTTTTCTAATTTGTTTGATAAAAATAGTTTAATACTATCTTCAACAGTTTTACTTGTGTCATCAAAATATACATCTAGTCCTGCTTCTTTGAAACCCTCAGCAGGTTTTGTACCAATTCCACCTACTATTAGGGCATCTGGATTAAAACTTAAAATATTACTAATTGCATTACTGCAAGCACCTGTTTCATGACCTGGGTTTTTTATAGACTCTACATCTACTATTTTTTCATCTTCTAATGTAATTATTGTATAATACTTTGCTTTGCCAAAATGGGCACCTCTTTTACTTAAATATCCTTGATTTTCATTTGTTGGAAATATTAATCTCATTTTCACTCCTTAATTTTGTAATTTTAATTTATTATTTTTAAAAGCTTTATATGCTTCATCTATTGTCATATCAGTAGCTCCAATATAGACTTTTATATCTGTTTGTTTTATAACATCTAAAGTTTTATATCCTATTGCACTTCCTAAAACTATTACATCTGGGCTCAATTTTAAAACTTTTTGTGCTGTTTGTAAGCCTGCACCTTGATCCATATGCTCACTTTCATCATTTGATATATACTCTTTTGTATTAGTTTGCTCATCAAATAGAACTAAAACCTTTGCTCTTCCAAACCTACTATCAATTAAACTATCTTCACTTTTATTTATTGCTGTAAAAACTATTTTCATTATTTTGTCTTCTTATTATCCATTTTATTTCATTCCAGCTCTCATTTATAAGCTTAGAAATTTCACAGTCTTTATCAAACTCTACTAAACTTTGAGAACAAACTAAAGCTTCTGAAAAAACCTCATTATAAGGTAATTTTGAAACAACTTTTATCTTTTTTCTTTTTAAATATTTTTCTATTTCTTGACTTAACTCATTATTTAAATTATACTTGTTTATTATACAAATAGCTTCAAGTTCAAAAGACTTTACAAGTTCAACTACTCTTTGTAAATCATGAAAACCAGACTTACTAGCTTCTGTTACAATTACAACTAAATTTGCCCCACTTAAACTTGAAATAACAGGGCATCCAATCCCTGGACTTCCATCAGTTATTACAAACTCTTTGTTCTGTTTTAAAGCTAGAACTTTTCCCTCTTTTTTTACTTTTGATACAAGTTTGCCTGAATTTTCTGCTCCAAATCCAAGTTTTGCATGTACTAATTTTGAGCCTGTTTTTATATTTGAAATATATAAATCCCCAGCTTTCTGCTCTTTCATACTAATAGCTTCAGTTGGACAAATTCTGCTACAATATCCACAGCCTTCACATAAAATTGCATCTACTATTAGTTTATTGTCCTCTTTTGTAATTGCATCAAACTTACAAGCTCTTAAACAAGCACCACAATTAAGACACTGTTTTTCATCAATTACAGCAAGTTTACCACTAAAAAACTCACTGCTTTCTTCAAAATCTGCATCCAATAATAAATGCAAATTTGCAGCATCAACATCACAATCATTTATAAGGGCGTTATCTTTTTCTAAATATGCAAAAGACGCACTTAATGAACTTTTGCCTGTACCACCCTTACCGGAAACTATTACAATTTCTCTCATCTAATTTCTCCTAAAAAAGAGCATATCTCTTCTAATGATTTTTTAAAATGTTCAATCTCTTTATATACAATTTTTCCTTGCGAATATAATTTAGCAACATTTCTATCATTTTTGATTTTTGCAATAATATCAATACCCTCATCATTGCAATAATCTTCAACTTCACTATTTCCTATTCCATCTTTATTAAGCACAACTGCAAACTCTTTTTTTATCACTTTTAATGTTTCAACTGCTAGTTTTAAATCATTTAATCCAAAAGGAGTCGGTTCAGTTACTAAAACAATAAAATCACTTTGTCTACAAGCTTCTATAAAAGAGCAACTAGTTCCAGGTGGCGCATCAAATAGTTTTAAACTATTTAAAAAATTCTCATTTGTATAAGAGATGGTCTGTGATATTACAGGTACAGCCATCTCTTGTCCTAAATCAAGACATCCTTCAATAAAGTAAAAACCATTAAACAGCTCTTTAATTGTTCCAACTTTAATAGGTTCCATAAATAAAGAAGCAGTGGGACATAATTCACTACAAGCAAAACAACTATGGCAAAGTTCATTAAAAATTAAAACTTTGTTGTTTGTTGTTACTATGGCATTAAAATTACAAACTTCAGAACAGTATTTACATAAAGTACAACTGTTTTTATCCCATTTAGGAATGAGTTTTGTGCAAGGATATTCATTTTTTAATTCACCCTTTAAAAATTGTGTAACATTTGGTTCTTCTACATCTAAATCTACCAAAACCACATCTTTATTTCTATTTTTTAGATATATTGCTAAATTTGTTGAAAGAGTGGTTTTACCAGTTCCTCCTTTTCCACTAGCAATTGTAATTTTCATTAGAATTAATTTCTATTTTGAAGTTTTTACTTTTTTTTAATCCTTGACATTTTCTTCTTCTTTGTCCTAATCTTTTATTAGTGTTTTTATTATTTAATCTTTTACAATTTCTCATTTTTAATCCTTCAATTCTTGATTTTTTGTATTAGCTAGTTTAAAGAAGATATTGCAATAATGAGCATTATATTTTCACTTTTTTTTCTAGCACAACAATCTATTTTTTTCCTAATATGCACATATGTTCAGAATTATAACGAACATATGTTCATAAGTCAATATTAATATTAGTAAATTTTGAAAGTTTTCTTTTTTATTTTATTAATAACAAAAAATAAAATTAGATAAAGTTTTATTAAAGTCTAAAAAAAGGGCATAAAAAAAGCTACAAGTAAAATAACTTGTAGCTTTTTAGTTATCTTAATATAATTATTAAGAGTTTTTATTTTATTAAAGTTAAAAGAGTAAAGAAATACTTCTTACTCTTTTATATTTATACAATTTCTGGTTTTTCAAAAACTGTTATTTGTGGTGCTTTTTTAGTATATTTTTCAATTTGAACTAAAGCTGTGTTTGAGATATTTCCTTGTGCAAGTTTTGATGTACCTTTATCAATTGTAAGTTGATTTACATCACCATGTTTGCACATAGTTTTATCTTTACCTGGATCTTTTGGATCATACCATCCACCCTCATCCATTTTAACAACACCTGGAAGAACATTTTTAGTCACAATTGCACCTGCAAGTGTAGAACCTCTTTTATTGTAAACTTTTACAATATCTCCGTTTTTAATTCCTCTTTTTTTAGCATCTTTTGGATTTAACCAAATTGGCTCTCTTCCATTTACTTCATATAAGTCTCTTATCCAAGTATTAGATAACTGTGAGTGTAATCTATATTTTGGATGAGGAGATAATACATGCAATGGATACTCTTCTGATTCTTCTGAACCTAACCATTCAGCTGGTTCTATCCAACTTGGATAATGTAAGCAATCATCATAATTGAATTTTTTAATTACTCTTGAACTAATCTCAATTTTTCCAGATGGTGTTCCTAAAGGATTTAGCATTGGGTTTTTTACATATTCTTCATATCTAGTAAAGTTTTTGTCTTCTTCTCTTACTTCAAACTTCACATATCCTTTTTCCCAAAACTCTTCAAATGTAGGCATTTTTATACCTTTATTTTCACCTTGAACTTTTGAGTTATTATAAAACTCTTTAATCCAATCCATTTGTGATTTTTTACCATCTGTAAACTCTTCTTCATATCCAAGTCTTTTACTAATTAATCTACAAATCTCGTAATCATCTTTTGACTCTTTAATTGGGTCAATTGCTTTTTTCATAGCAATAATATGGCTACTATTATAATCACCAATTATTTCAATATCATTTCTTTCAATTTCTGTTGTAGCTGGAAGAACTATATCTGCCATTCTAGCTGTTGGTGTCCAAAAAGGTTCGTGTACAATAAATGTTTCTAATTTTTTCCAAGCTTCAATCATTGTGTTTCTATCTTGGTGGTGGTGAAATGGGTTACCACTTGTCCAATATACCATTTTGATTTCTGGATACTCTATTTTTTTACCATTAAAGTCAATAACTTTACCAGGATTTGATATCATATCTACCATTCTTGCACAAGGAATATTAAATGGCTCATATTTTGTCCAAGGACCATTTTTACTACTATTAATATTTGTAGAAATTCCACCTAAACCTGGTGCATATGAACTTGGTGTTCCTCCATTTGAATAGTGATAACTAAATCCAAATCCGCACCCAGGAGTTCCTACTTGACCTAGCATACAAGCTAATGTAACTAAAGTCCAGTGAAATTGCTCTCCATGGTCAGCTCTTTGAACTCCCCATCCAGCCATTAGCATACTTTTTTCATCTTTTAATTTTTGTGCAAAGTCTTTAATGTCTTTTTCTTTTACTCCACAAATATTTGAAGCCCAAGTTAATGTTTTTGGAGTGTTATCTACTTTTCCAAGTAAATACTCTTCAAAATCTTTAAATCCAACAGTATATTTTTTGATAAACTCTTTATCATATTGATTTGAAGTATGTAAATAATACATCATTCCAAGCATCATTGCAACATCTGTATTAGGTTTTGGCTGTATCATTTTTGAATCAAAGTACATTGCTGTATCATTTTTTACAGGATCCACAGAGATTACATCAATTTGACCTTTTTTATGTGCTTTTTTTAACTGTTCTAAATAAGGAAAAGCTCCATGACCTGATACATCCCAATCAATTTGACAAGTAACAAGTGGATTTGCACCCCAAAAAACTACATTTTTAGCATGTTTTAAAACTAATGGCCAAGAAGTTTGTTGCTCATAAACTTCAATGCTTCCTAAAACGTGAGGTAAAATAATTTGTGCAGCTGCAGTTGAATAATCACCAATTCTTCCTACAAAACCACCTGATATTTTCATCATTCTATTCATTAAAGTTTGAGGATTATGAAGTTTACCTGTACAATACCATCCATAACTTCCTGCATAAATACTTTTATATCCATATGATTTTTGTACTCTTTGAACTTCAGAAGCTACTAAATCAAGTGCCTTTTCCCAACTAACTCTTACAAACTTCTCAGAACCTCTTTTTGAAGTATCACTTTTATGTCCATGTTTTAAGAAACCTTCTCTTACCATTGGATATTCAACTCTTGTTTTTGCATATGTTCTACTTGGTAGTGCATTAATCATAGGAGATGGGTTAGGATCATCTTCAAAAGCTGTAACTCCAGTAAATTGTCCACCTTTTACATGAGCTCTAAATGCTCCAAAGTGAGAACCACTTAAAGATTTTGATTTATTTGCAACTGGACCACTAATTAAACTATTTGCTGATAGATTACTAAATAAAAGTGTACTAGCTGCTGCTGCACTACTTCCTTTTAGGAACTCTCTTCTTTTAATATTTCCCATAACGCTCTCCTTATTTTCCATGTTTTTGAACAAATTTTACAACAAACTGCATATCTTCATCTGTTAAACCAGCTCTTGGTTTCATAGAGTTAATAATACTTGGCCATTGATTTACTGTATAGTGCTCTAATTCAGGTGAAGCATGGCATGCACCACATCTATTTGTATATAACTCTTTACCTTTTGCATAAATACTATCAATATCTTTACTTAAAGACTCTTTTTTTACCCAAAATGTATAAGATACATTTTTCCATACAGTATCATATGTATCAGTTTTTTCTCCTAGAATTTGTGGTTTTATAGTTTTATTATCATCAAGTACTAAATAAAAAATTCTTTTCCCTACATCTTTAAAAAGTACATTTTCAAAACCATAAGCAGCCCAACCACTTACTTTAACTTTTTTAAAGTTACCTTTTTCATTTAAAACTTCTACTGGTGTAGCTGTGTCAATTTTTCCAACCTCTTTTTTTGCATTTGGAGTTAAAAATACTTGCCCATCATTTTTCAAATAAGCATTTTGCCCTGCAAAAAGTAGTGAATTTGAAAAAATTAAACCAATTAAGATTAAGCTTCTCTTTTTCATAGTTTTTCCTTAATTTTTTTACTTAAAGTTATTGTATAAGTAAAGTGTGAATAAACTATGAACTTTTTGTTAATTTAAATTTTAAGTAAGTATCCAATACCTTGGATATTTTCAATAAGTTCTTGATAAGTTTTTTTACGAAGTTTTTTTATATATGCTCTAATAACCTCTTGAGTAGCGCCTTTTTCTTGCCATACAAAGTTTTCAATCATTTCATATGTTACAACATGTGTTTTATTATGTACTAATACTTCTAAAAGTTTTTTCTCTAACTTTGTTAATGAAATTAATTCTTCTTTATAAAATAGTTCTTTATTTTTTACTGAATATGAAAAATTTTCACCTAAATCAATCATCTCTTCATTGATGTTTTGTTGTCCCATAACCATTTGAATAGTTGTTAGTAGTTGTTTTTTCTCAAAAGGTTTTTTAAGTAAAAAACTATTTGTAAGATTTATCGCATCAAGAATATTTTCATCTGTGTCATATGCAGTTAAAAAAATCACAGGAATAGTTGAGTTATATTCTCTTATTTTTTTCAACATCTTAAGCCCACTCATTTTTTGCATATTTATATCAGAAAGTATTAAATCAATATCATGTGAAAGAAACTTTTCTAAGCCCTCTGCCCCATCTTTTGCTTCAATTATACTATTTACATATTTATAAATGGAACGCTGAATTATAAACCTTAAATCCTCTTCATCTTCAACAAGTAAGACTTTTGTGTTTTTTAGAATATCTTCAAGTTTTCTATTCATCTACTTTCCTTTAATTCAATTACAAAAGAAGTTGGATTTTTATTGCTTTCAAGAAAAATCTTTCCATACATTTTATCTTCTATTAAAAGTTTACATAAATGCAAGCCTGTTCCTGTACCCTTATCACCTTTTGTTGTAAATGAAGAGTTAAAAATATCTGTTATTTTTGATGAATCTACTCCATTTCCATTATCTTCAAATCTTATTATGATACTATTATCATGCTTTTCTAAATAAATAGAGATTTGTGCTTTATCAAAATCACTATCATTAATCTTTTCTACAAGCGCATCTTTTGAATTAGATATTAAATTCAATATTACTTGCTTTAAATATGTTGGATAACCATAAATTTTATAGTTATACTCTTTATTATAGTAAAAATTTATGGAAATTGAGTTCATTTTAATCAAAGCTGAACTAATATTTATTATTTCATCTATTGTTTGGACTAAATCAAACTCTTTTTGCTTTAATTGCTCTTTATAAAAACTTCTAAAAGCATCCATAGTTTCACTCATAAGTTCTATATTTGTTCTAGAACGAGAGATATACTCTTCTATATCTTCAAAATCTTTTTCTTGAATCTTTTCATCAATATTGTTTATTAGAAGAAGAAGTGAACTTAAAGGCTGTTTCCATTGATGTGAAATTGCGCTAACCATTTCTCCTAAAGCAATCATCTTACTATTTTGTATAAAGATCTTCTCTTGTTTTAGTTTATTTTTTTCTATTAGTCTTTCATTTGTAATATTATTTACTGTTACAATAATTCCCTCAAAATAACGATTTGCTTTTAATAAAGGAGTAACTTGAAAATTATAGATTTGTTCATCACCAATTTTATAAGTTGCTATATTTTGAGGATTTTGTTTTGCTAAATTAAAAAAGTGTGTATCTTTATCAAAATAGTTTTTTTCTCCTATTTTATGTGGTATTTGCAAAATATTTTTTTCATATAAGGATTTATTTGCAAGAAAGAATATCTTCTCATAAAACTTGTTTACAAAAACAATACGCCCCTCTTTATCTGTCATCAAAACTCCCCAACTAGAGCTTTTTGCAAATAGTTCCAATAAGTTCTTATTTCTTAATAGTTTTCTTTGAATAGAAGATAGATAAATTACTACCAATATCCCAACAAGCATCAAAAATGCTGCAATTAATAGATTTTTAAATAATTCATTATTTATATTCTCAAAAATCTTTTTTTCACTTAATACTGTTATAAATATCCAATCACTATTTTCTAAAGAGTCATAAGTAAATATATAATTCTCACCTTCTATTTTATATATATTCACTCCTGATGAGTTTTGTGAGAAATCTTTGCTTATTTGTTTTAAAAACTTTTCATCAATATTAAAACTAAATTTCTTAGGTTGCAATACAACATCACCATCTTTTGTCATCATAAAGGCAAAACCCTCTTTTACAGGTAGTAAAGATAAGATATCATGTCTAAAGTCATCGATTTTTATATCACTTGATAATACAGCATATAGTTTGTCATTTACAAATAGTGGTGTTGCAATTGAGATAACATTTGAGTCTAAATCTGAATCTAAATATGGCTTTGTAACAACTATTGATTTTGCTTGTTCTACTTGCTTATACCATTTTCTTTTTGTTACTTTATACCAACTTGGTGCTATCCAATTTATACCTGTGATAAAATAATCATCATAATAACCTATATATACACTTCTAAAATCTCCATTTAAAATAGCTAAAGCTAAAGTCTCTTTTATAAGAGTATAATCTTTTACTCTATCTTTTTTCTTTATATAGTTTGCAGTTGATTTTATAATTCTTTTTTTCTGTAGAAGTTTTTCATCGATTTTTGATTTATAAGCTTTTACAAGTTTTATTTGATTTTGGGTAGTTGAGTTTAATAAAAACTCTTTATTGCTAGTATAGTTTGAGTAAACTATATAAATATACACACATAAACTTATTATAAATAAAAAGACTAATGCCAAATATTTTTTAGTATATAATTTTACATTACTCATTAATACTCTTTAATCTTTTAATAAATCTTTTAAACTATCCTTTGGATTTTTACCCTCTAATATAGAATAAACTTCATTTGCTATTGGTGTATAAATTTTATGTTTTTTATTTAAAGAGTTAATTGCATAAGAAGTTTTAACGCCCTCTGCTACTTCTCCTAATTCTTTAAGTATTTCATCAAGTGTTTTATTATTTGCAAGTCCAAGCCCTACTCTAAAATTACGACTTAACTCACTACTAGCAGTTAAAAAAAGATCCCCTGCACCACTTAATCCAATAAATGTTTCCATTTTTGCACCAAAATGGCTACCAAATCTTTGCATTTCTACTAAGCCTCTTGAAATCAATGAAACCCTTGCATTATTTCCAAGATTCATTCCCTCACATATTCCACTTGCAATTGCAAGTACATTTTTATAAGCACCACATATCTCTGCACCTATTACATCATCACTATAATATGTTTTAATAAAATCAGGAAAAAACTTTTCAAATTCATTGAAAATTTCTTTATTTAAACTATTTAAAACAAGTGCACATGGTAAGCCTTTTATTACTTCAGCTGCAAATGAGGGTCCTGAAATAAAACCTAAATTTTCACTAGGAATAAACTCTTCATATATTTCATTTAGAAACTTTCCTGTACTAGCTTCAATACCTTTTGAAGCTACTAGTATTTTTTGTCCTTTAAACTCAAAATGTTCATCTAACCATTGTCTAATTTGTTGTGCAGGAATAGCTATTATAAGATACTGGCAACTCAGCGCTGTATTTAAATCTACAAAATTATTTATATCTCTTTTTGTTCTTGAAGTAATATAACACTTTTGTTTTTGACTAAGGGCAAAATGAAGAGCTTGTCCCCACTTCCCTGCTCCTATTACTGCTACTGAGTTTTTTTCCATTATGATAATCTTTGTTTTAAAAGTTCATTTACTTTTTGTGGATTTGCACTACCTTTAGATGCTTTCATTGTTTGACCAACAAAGAATCCAAATAGCTTATCTTTTCCACTTTTATATTGTTCTACTTTATCTTCATTAGCTGCAAGTATTCCATCAATTATTTCAAGTATTGCTCCATCATCAGATACTTGTTTTAATCCAAGTTCATCAATAACTGAATCTACTTGCATCTCAGGTTTTTGCATTAAATAATCAAGTACTTCTTTAGCAGCTTTTCCAGAGATTGTTCCATCTTCAATTCTTTTTACAATAGTAGCTAGAGTTTTTGCTTGTACAGGAGAGTTTTCAAGTGTAACACCCTCACTAAATCTTGCAGGTAACTCTACTGTTAACCATGTTGCAGCATTTTTACCACTGATTTTTTCTTTCATCATTTCATCAAAGAAATTTGCAGTTTCCAATGAAGCTGTAATAACAGAAGCATCATACTCTTTTATTCCAAACTCATTTACAAATCTTGCTTTTTTCTCATCTGGAAGTTCAGGAATTTGTGAATACTTTTCCATCATTTCATCTGTAATAATAACAGGTAAAAGATCTGGATCTGGGAAATATCTATAATCAGCCGCATCTTCTTTACCTCTCATAGATCTAGTTTCACCTTTTTCTGGATCAAATAGTCTTGTTTCTTGAACTACTTCTTTCTCATAAAAACCATCTTCCCAAGCTTCAATTTGTCTTTGAACTTCATATTTAATTGCTTTTTCTATAAACTTAAATGAGTTCATATTTTTAATTTCACATCTTGTATAAAGCTTATCATCACCTTTTGGTCTAATAGATACATTTACATCACATCTAAAACTTCCCTCTTGCATATTAGCATCACTAATACCCAAATATCTTACAATTGAGTGAAGCTTTTTAAGGTATAAAATTGCCTCTTCAGAGCTTCTCATATCAGGTTCTGAAACTATCTCAAGAAGAGGTGTCCCAGCTCTATTTAAATCCACATGAGAAACATCTCCTGCATGGATATTTTTTCCTGCATCATTCTCTAAGTGAGCTCTTGTAACTCCTATTTTTTTGTTTGTTCCATCTTCAAAGTCAATTACAAGTTCTCCAAGTCCTACAACAGGTACTTCAAACTGAGAGATTTGATAACCACTTGGTAAATCTGGATAAAAATAGTTTTTTCTATTAAAAATTGATTTTTTATTTATTTGTGATTTTAGTGCAGTTCCTAACATAATAGCTTTATGAACTGCTTCTTTATTTAATACAGGAAGTGCTCCTGGAAGTCCTAAACAAGTAGGACAAACATTTGTATTTGGTTCTTCACCAAAACTTGTTGCACAAGAACAAAATAGTTTACTATTTGTATTTAACTGAACATGTACTTCTAATCCTATAATAACTTCAAACATCTATTTCCTTTTATCTTACAACTTTTATATTAGCAGTTAGTTTTAATTTCTCAAAATACTCTTTTAAGAAGTTTTGTTCTCTTTTTTGCATTAATACTGTAAAAATCTTATCTTTTACATCTTCAAAAGCTAAAGTATTAACACCTTTTTTTTGTGTAACCAATAAAGTAACATATTGTTTATCAGCTGTGATAATTGGTGTAAATTGATTTATTTTAGTATCATTTAAAAGAAATCTCATTTGTGAATTTAACTTCTCTTGATCAAGTGAAATATTACTTTTTGATACTTCATTGTTTACAGTCATAGGATTATTTTGAATTTCTAATAACGCTTTCTTATTCTTTGAAGCATATTGAACCACATCAATCGTTTTTGCTGTAGTGAATTGATTTTTATTATTTTTATAATATATTTTCAAATCTTCTTGTGTAGCAATTTTTAGATTTCCTCTTACAAGTTGACCTATTAATTTCTCTCTTTGTATTCTTTTTCTTATTTCATCTTCATAAGCATCATAATTTTTATATTTTTGCTTAACAACTGATTTAAAAGTATATAAATCCATACCATTTGATGCTGCAATTTTTTCTAAATAGTTATTTACATCAAAAATATCTACACTGATATTTTTCTCTTGAAGTAATTGCTCATATAGTGCTTCATCTATTAAAGAACTAACTGCCTCTTTTTTACTAACTTTTGATTCAACCATTCGCTTATCAATGTCATAAAGTGTAATTGGTTCATCATTAACAACTAATGCAACTGCATCAACTAAACCTGCAAAACTTATAGTTGTTGATAATAAAAGTGTACCTAATAGCTTTTTCATAATCTAATCCCTTTATCTTAAAAGTGATATTTTACCAAAAAAATAGTAAATATCACTTTTATGAAGAAATATTTAAGAAAATTACTTTTTATTTAGCCTTTGAGCACTTATTTATTAAGTAAAAAATTGAATTATAATCAATTCCTGAATATTCACTAAGTCCAATTTCACAAGTTTTTGAAGTTGAAAAGGCATATTTTGCATCTTTTACACTTTTTGGAAGATTTCTTAATGCACTTTGATTTAGTTCTGGATAACTAAAGCCTCTATCTCCTGCAAATCCACAACATGTAACATCTGATGGAACTATAACTTTTGATGAACACATATTTGCAAGTTTAATAAACTTTTCATGTAATCCCATTTTTCTTGAAGAACAAGTTGTATGTATAGTAATTGCCTCATCAATTTTTTCAAGTTCTAATTTATCAACTAAATGTTCTAATGCAAACTCAATTGGTTCATATAAATCTAAATTTGAGTTAAAACTCTCCATCATTTTTTTAGTACAAGGACTAGTATCACAAAGAATTGGATATTGGCCATTATTACTAGCTTCATTTAATGCTTTTTCTAATTCATCTGATTTTATTTTTGCTTGTTTTGTAAAGCCTTTTGATGAAAAAGGCATACCACAGCATAAATTATCAATTTGTTTTGGAAAAATAATTTCAAAACCTGCTTTTTGAAGCAGTTCTACTGTTGTATCAAAAAGTTCTTTTTCTTCTTTACTTGCACTACTTAATCCCATAGTTCTGTTAATACATGATGGAAAATATACAACTTTTAAACTATTTGCTTTTTGTTCAATTCTTGTATTTATTGAGATACCTTTTGGTAAATGTTCACTCCATCTTGGTATTTTGTTACTTGATATTTTTCTAAGTCCTGATGTTAAGCCACTCATTAAACTTGTACCTAAAATAGAGTGTGTTAAATTTGCTGCTTTTAAACCAAACTTCATTCCTGTTAATGTAGCTGAAAAATTATTTGTAATAACATTTGCAACTTTATTTTGAGTACTACTTACTTGCTCATGTCTTAAGTACTTTGTTAAACTTCCTGTATCAATTCCAACAGGACAGGCAGTTGAGCATAAGCTACATGTAGCACATGTTTCTATTCCATCATATTGATATAGTTGTTTTAACTCTTTTGCTTTTTTTATATTGTGTTCTTCATCTTCAAGTCTTGAAATTTCTCTATTTATAACTATTCTTTGTCTTGGAGTTAATGTTAAAACATTTGATGGGCATACAGGTTCACAAAAACCACACTCAATACATTTATCAACTAAATCATTTGTTTTTGGAAGTGGTTTTAGATTTTTTATATGGGCTTTTTTATCCTCATTGATAATTACCCCTGGATTTAAAATATTATTTGGATCAAATAAGTTTTTAATTTTTTTCATCATTTCATAAGCTGTATTACCCCACTCTAATTCAACAAAAGCAGCCATATTTCTACCTGTTCCATGCTCTGCTTTTAAACTTCCTTGATACTGTACAGCAACAAGTTGAGTAACATCATACATAAAATCATCATATCTTTGAATCTCTTCTTGTGTTGAAAAATCTTGAGTAAAAACAAAGTGTAAATTACCCTCTAAAGCATGTCCAAAAATTAAAGCTTCATTGTATTTATGTTGTTTAAATAACTCTTGAAGTTTTAATGTCCCTTCTGCTAAGTGCTCAATAGGAAATGCAATATCTTCAATAATAACAGTTGTACCTATTTTTCTTACTGCTCCAACTGCTGGGAAAAGTCCTTTTCTAATCTTCCAATATTGAGTATACTCTTCAACATCTTTTGTAAAATAAAGCTCTTTTGCTAAAGAAAACTCTTTTAAACTATCTTCAATTTGCTTGATTTGAGTATCTAACTCTTTATCACTTTTTGCTCTTGTTTCAATTAATAAAGCTGTAACATTTTCATCAAACTCTTTTATATATGATGGCATCTTAGGATCATCTTCAATACTTGCAAGACCTGCTCTATCCATAAGTTCAACTGCATCAACACTTATTATATTTTTCTCTTTTTCAAGCTTTAATTTTGTTACTGCTTTACAGGCTTCATTTACATCTTTAAAATATACTAAAGCACTTGCTTTATCTTTATAATCTTCAACTGTATAATAAGTTACTTCTTTAATAAAAGCTAATGTTCCCTCACTTCCAATAATCAAATGTTGTAAAATCTCAAATTCATCTTCAAAATCAACAAGGGCATTTAAACTATATCCTGTTGTATTTTTCATTTTAAATTTTTTTCTAATTTTTGCACTTAATTCTTCATCATCTTTTATATTTTTTGCATACATTTTTAAGCTTTGTAAAAACTCTTTATGAGTTTTTGCAAACTCAGCTTTACTATCTTCATTTCCTGTATCTAATTGTGTTCCATCACTAAAAACTAGTTTCATTGATTTTAATGTTTTGTATGAGTTTTGAGCAACACCACAGCACATTCCAGAAGCATTATTAGCAGCAATACCACCAATCATTGCAGAATTAATACTAGCTGGATCTGGTCCAATTTTTTTACTAAAAGGTGCTAAAATATTATTTGCTTGTGCTCCTGTTAAAGAAGGTGATAATGACACATGTGATTTATCCTCAGCAATTTTGAAATCTGTCCAGTTTCTTGAAGTAATAACTAAAATTGAATCACTAATTGCTTGTCCAGATAGTGAGGTACCAGCTGCTCTGAATGTAACACTTAATTTCATATTACAAGCTAATTGCAAAATATCTTTTACTTGTTTTGAGTTCTCAACTTTAATAACCAATTTAGGAATAAGTCTATAAAAAGAAGCATCTGTTCCATACGCTAAAGTATGTAAATCATCTGTATATATTATTTCTTGGGGTATTTTTTTTATTATTTGATTATAAAAATCTTGGTATTTTCCAGCTAACATTTGAAATCCTTAATTATATTTTATATTTTTATATGAAAATTAAGAAAATGCTATTCAAGCCTTGGTACAGTATATATTCTTTGTTGTGGGTCATCAATAAAGAAAAACATTTTATCACAACATTTTAAAATAAGATTTCTAATAAGTTTTACAATATCTTTTTTACTCATAATCTTTATCCTAATAGGTTTTAGAATAAGAGGATTCTCTTATTCTAAAGACTTGGATTTATTCCAAAAAACTCTGGGAATACAGCTAATAATCCTAAAACAATTATTTGAATTAGAATAAAAGGAAGTACACCTTTATATATTTGCATCGTGCTAACACTTGAGGGGACAACTCCTTTTAGATAAAAAAGGGAAAATCCAAACGGTGGTGTTAAAAATGATGTTTGCAAATTCATTGCTATTAGTATAGCAAACCAAACTGGATTTATATCTAAAGCAAGAGCAATTGGAACTAAAATTGGAACAATAATATATGAAATCTCAACAAAATCAATAAAAAATCCTAAGATTAAAATAGCAATCATTGTAAATAGAATAAATGTCCATTTTTGATCACCTGGTAAACTTAGCATAAAATGCTCAACAAGTTCATCTCCACCTGTGTAAGTAAATACCATAGAAAAAGCTGTTGCACCAATTAATATAGCAAATACCATTGATGTAATTTTAACTGATTCTAAAGCTGCTTCTTTTACCATACCAAGAGAAAAACTTTTATATAAAAAACTTAAAGCAATTGCACCTAAACATCCAACAGCTGATGATTCTGTAGGTGTTGCAACACCTGCAAAAATTGAACCTAAAACTAAGATTATTAATGTAAGTGAGGGAATAATATCAATCAATGCTCTTACTACTTGTTTTGATTTTTTTCCTCTACTTGGGTCTGCTGGAATTGCAGGAGCCATATCTTTTTTTACAAAAGCTACAATTAGTATAAAAAGAATATAAGCAGCAACCAAAGTAAGACCTGGCCAAATAGCAGCTTTAAATAAATCACCAACAGGAACTTGAAAAACATCTCCTAAGATAATCAATACAATTGATGGAGGAATTATTTGTCCTAAAGTACCAGAAGCACAAATCGTTCCTGTTGCTAATTCTGTATTATATTTATATTTTAGCATAACAGGAAGTGAAATAACTCCCATAGCAACAACAGATGCTCCAACAACACCAGTTGATGCTGCAAGTAATGACCCAACTAATACAGTTGAAATTGCAACTCCACCTCTAATCTCTCCAAATAAAAATCCCATAGATTCTAAAAGTCTTTCTGCAAGTCCTGTTTTTTGAAGAACAATCCCCATAAAAATAAACATTGGTACTGCCATTAAAATAGTATTATTCATAATAGACCATATTCTATGTGGCATAAAATCAAACATATACATGCCCTCAGTTAAACCTTCTGTTATAATTGCAGTAATTCCCATACTTGCATCTGCATATGAATATATTTCAACAATTCCAGCAATTAACCCAAAAAATACTGAAACAGCACCAAAAGTAAAAGCAACAGGAAAACCAATCAACAGCATAAATAGTGCTGTAAAAAACATTATTATACCAATCATTATTTATCTCCTGTTTTTTTTGTTATCTCTTCTTTATATTTTTGAGCTTCATGGATGATTGAATGGTCTTCATACTCATGTAAGCCTAAATATATATTCAAATTTCTAATAAAAAATCCCACTGATGTTATAATCAAAAGAGAAAAAGATATTGGAATCATAGCTTTGATTATCCATCTATGAGTTAATCCACCTGGATCACCTGAAATTTCATTGAATTCGTAAGCTTCTTGTGCAAAACCTATTGATGAAAAAATAACTAAAAGTGTAATAGGAAAAATAAAAGTTATTACTCCAATCATATTAATTATTGCTTTTTTCTTTGGCTTTAATCTATCATAAATCAAATCAACTCTTACATGTCCATCTTCTTTTAATGTATAAGAAACTCCAAATAGTATTACAACAGAAAAAAGATGCCACTCCATTTCTTGCATTGCAATATCACCTGTATTAAAAAGATACCTCATAATTGCATCATAAAATACATTTAATATCATAAGCACCAATACAATAGCTGTAAAGCCACCTATGATATTTGCAAACTTGTCAAAACCTCTCTCTAGTTTTAAAAGCATTATATTATCCTTTTTTACTCTCTCAAATGAGTTAAATAAATGTAAACTTTACACTTATTAAATTCATTGATTTCTTTAAATTTTATAACTCTTAAATTAAAAATACGCAGTTTAAAAAAACTACGTATTTTTCTTTGTGCAATTTGTAAATCTTATAAGTTATCTTCTAAGTATTTATAATCAGCCATTTTTGTCCACTCTCTAGCTTTTTTTAGGTACTCTTTTTGAGATTTTAATACCTCTTTTATTAAAGGACTCTCTTTTGCTTTTTCTACAAGTAGTTCGTCATTTGCTTTTTTCATTGCATTAATTACATTTTTTGGTAATGTTTTGATTTTCACATTTGGATAATCTGTTGCAATTTTTGCCCATGCAACTGCATTCATATGATAGTTTTGAATATACATATCATAAGCAGCAACTCTCATAGCAGTTATTAAGATTTTTTGTAAATCTTTTGGTAATCTTTTAAATTGTCTTTCATTTACTAAAAACTGTAACTCTGTTGCTGGTTCATGCCATCCAGTATAATAGTATGGAGCAATTTTATGAAATCCCATATTTACATCCATTGATGGACTCACCCACTCTAATGCATCAATAGTTCCTCTTTCTAAAGAAGTATAAAGCTCACCAGGAGCTATATTTGTTACAGTAACACCAAGTTTAGCTAAAACTTCTCCTGCAAAACCTGGAATTCTCATCTTAAGGCCTTTTAAATCATCAAGTGAGTTAATCTCTTTTCTAAACCATCCACCCATTTGATTTCCTGAGTTTCCTCCAGGGAATGATAATACTTTATGTCTTTTATATGCTTTTTGCATTAGCTCTAATCCACCACCATAATAAAACCATGCATATTGTTCAGGTGCTGTCATACCAAATGGCATTGTAGTAAATGGTAAAGTATTTATATCTTTACCCTTCCAATAATATGAAGCTGAATGACCCATTTCGTATTGACCACCTTTTACCATATCTAAAATACCTAAAGGCGCTTTATGCTTATTTGCTGCATCAACTCTAATATCTAATCTTCCATTAGACATCTCTTTTGCTAACTTTGCCATATTTGTTGGAGCATCAATAAATGGAGATAAAGTTGAACCCCAAGTAGTTGCCAATTTCCACTTGTAAACTTTATCTTTTGCAAATGCTGCTGTGCTTAGTCCCGCAACTAAAGCAGAAGCAACAAGTAATTTTGTTGTCGTTTTTAACATCTTAACATCCCCTTTTATGTTGTATTGACACAAATTGTAACTATATGATATGATAATAATATGATATTTTAGAATTATTATGTAATTTTTATGTAGTTTTAAAGATATAACCCGTATCTACTACAGTCTCTATATATTTGTTTGAAAGTACTTTTCTTAGGCGTCTAATAAGACTTCGTATAGACTCTAATGAAGCAAAACTTCCTTCCCAAACATAATTTTGTATTGTGTCATATGATAAAACTTGATTACGCTTTGTCAAAAATAGGTTCATCAAAAGTCTCTCTTTTTTTGTCAATCTTTGTTGTTCATTATTTAAATATACAACTGATGATTTATAATCAAAATAGCAGTTCTCATCAAAATATATTAAATCATTCTTTATCTTACAAAGTCTTTCAACTTTAATTTCAAGCTCATCTATAAAAAATGGTTTTTTTAAATAGTCACTACAGCCAAATTTATATGACTCTTTAATTACTTCTAATTCAATTGATGCACTAATAATTATAACTGGAACCTCATCATAAAACTCTCTAATTTTTTTAAGTATTTTTATTCCATCTATATTTGGTACATTAATATCTAAAATAAAACAGCTAAATCCTTCTGTTATATTATTATATGCTTCATTTCCATCTTCATATGAATCAACTTTATATCCTTTTAATTTCAATCTTTTACTAATTGTTTGATTTAGCTTTTTATTATCTTCTAGAAGTAATATATTCATATTCTAATCCTTTTTAAAAGGTACTTTGATTGTAAATACCACTTTATTATCTATATTCTTTACTTTTATCTTACCTTGCATTTTATCTTCAACAATTACTTTTGCCATATAAAGTCCTATTCCTGTTCCATCTTTTTTTGTAGTAAAGTATGGTTCAAATATTGAAGATATTATTTTTTCATCAATTTTTCCACCATCATCTATTATCTCTATTTTATTATACTGCTTTGACTTAGAGATATTTATAATAATATTTCCTTTAATGTTTTCTTTCAATAAATTTTCAAGTATTTTTGTTTTTGCATTATTTATCAAATTTAATAATACTTGTTTAAACTCATTTTCATATCCATAAACAACTAAGTCTTCACCATCTATATAATTAAATTTCATATTTATATTTGAGTAAAATACCTGTTTTCCTATTATTTCATTTATTTCATCAAGGGCTTTTTTAATAGGAAAAGTTACTTTTTTAGTTGAGGGTTTTAAGAAATTTCTAAAATCATTTAGTGTTCTTGACATATATTTAATTTGAACCATTGAATCATTTACAAACTCTTCTACTTGACAATCTTTTAATTCATCTAACAAATATGAAGTTTGTATATCTTGTATTTGAGCAGACAGTTCAACTAATGGTTCATTCCATTGGTGAGCAATAGCTGCAACCATATCTCCCATTTCTGCTAATTTACTTTGCTGAATTAAAAACTGTTTTTGTTGTACTCTTTCTGTAATATCGTCCATTATACAAACTATTCCACCTATTCTTCCATCAATATTTTTATATACTGCTTTATTTAAAATGAAATATTTTATTTTTTGATTATTAAAATGAAGTGCCATTTCAGAAGTATCAGTTTTTAGGGTTTTTAAAAGTTTATCATCAATTTTTGTATTTTTAAGGGCAATATCATGGGGGAAAAAATCAAAAGCTGTTTTTCCAACTACACTATTTTTTGTTAATCCCATCAAGTTTGCAAAAGCTAAATTACAGCCTATAAATTTACCATCAACATTTTTATAATAGATTGCATTTGGAATGGTATCTAGTAATACTTTATCAAACTCTAATCTATTTGATAAATCCCTTTGAAGTTTTTTTCTTCTATTTATATTTGCTTTCATTAAAATAATCAATATTATAAAAAGAAGCATTGTTGCAATAGTTATATTAACAAGTATTTTATATTTTCTATAAAAAGAGAAAGGTTTATTTACAATAGTAAAATCATCAACATAGTTTTCTATTTTTATATTAAATTTTTTTAATTCATTAAAATCAAAAATATACTCATTTGGTGATTTTTTAAGTATTGGAATCTTTGTTATCTCTTTTCCATTTAAAACTTCTAAAACCATTTTAGAAACTGCATCACCTTGAGCTTGTGCTGAGGTTAAAAGTCCTCCAATTACTCCATAATTTAAATAAAAATCCCATAAACCATAAATTGGAACATGGGAAAAACTTTTTATATGCTCTAAACTCTCTTTATAAGTAAAAAACTTTCCCGTTTTATCTTTAAACAAAAGCACAAAAAGTAAGGCTGTATTATTGTTTGTACTAGATACATATTTTTTCAAATCATTCATTTGCATATCATCAATATACTCTATTTGAAATTTATTATTATATTGAGGAATAATTTTTTCTAAATCATCTTTCATAATAAGTCCTGTTTTTGACTTATCATTTAATATTATTAATTTATCTAATTTTGGATGTATTTTTGAGATTAATTCAAAATTCTTTTTTAAATCAACTTGTTCAATTACTCCACTTATATATTTTCTCATTCCATTTTTATCAATAAGTTTTTCATCAAAGTAGTTTATTCCACAAAATAAAATTGGTGTTTTTGGAAATAGTTTTTTTTGATACTCAACTAAAAACTCTAATGCAGAATTATCACTTGCAATTATTACATCAAATTTTCTATTTTTAAACTGTTCTTTATAAAGTTCATATAATTTTTGGAAATAGTTATCATTTGATACTTTTTTAGTATCCATGTATATGGTAGTTAGATTTATATTTGAGTATTTTTCAAAGTTTTTTTCAACTGCTTTTGAAATATCATCAGTCCATTTATAGCCTTTGTGATATGAATGAAGTAATAAAACTTCTTTTGAGGGCTCTTGTGCAAATAAATATAGACCAAATAGTAGGCTTAAAACTAATATCTTTTTCAAAATATAATCCTTTAAGCCTATATTATATCATTATGAAATAAAAATTACATATCCTGACTTTGGTCCATGTGCTCCAATTACTAAAGATTGTTCAATATCAGCTGTTTTTGAAGGTCCACTTACAAATACTCCATAACCAGCTTTATCAAAAGATATTTTTTCATATGCTTCATGCATATTATTTAAAATATCCTCTTTTTTAACTACAATTACAATATTTTCAGAAATAAAATATAAGCCTCTATGTCTATTCTCTTCATTTTTTAACCAAACCGCACCATTTTCTGCAACTGCAAAATTTCCATTTACAACACACAATTCAATATCTTTTAAATTATGTATATCATCTTGGGCATTTGCATCAAATGTTGCCAAAGAAAACTCTTGCACATTTGTTGCAACTATTTTTGCTTCTGGATAAAGCTTTTTAATTGTCTCATCCAACTCTTCTTTTTTTATATCTAAAGCTTTCCCACCTACATTTTCAAGCATTTTTGAAAACATTAAAAATTTATCATCAAATATAATTCCAAAATTATCATATGATGGTAAAGCTGTATCATTAACTACATTATTTTGTCTAATTTGTGATAGGATTTGCTCTTTACTTGTCATCTTCTAATCCTTTTTTATATAACTCTTTAAAGCTATTTTTTGGCATTTGTGGTAAATCTCTTTGTTTTCCCCAAACATTTGCTTTATTATAAATAAATGATTTTGGAAGTATTGGAACTACTTTTCTTGCTACTTTTCCTGCAATATCAAATAAAGTTGGATGTGACATTAGCCAAGATGTAGCTTTCATAGCAAACTTTTTCTTTGGATCTATAATATTTTGTGCTGTTAAATCTTGTCTGTGATTATATAATTGTGAATCTAAATCAATTTTTACTGGACAAACATGAGAACAAGAACCACAAAGTGTACAAGCAAAAGATAGTGTTTTATGTTTTTTAGGATCTCTAAATGTTGCTAAAGTTGATCCAATTGGTCCTGGAATAACATACTCATAAGAGTGTCCTCCACTTCTTCTGTATATAGGACAAGTATTCATACATGCACCACATCTAATACAGTTTAATGCTTTTTGATACTTTTGTGATTGTAAAAAAGGTGTTCTTTTATTATCAACAATTATGATATGCATTTGTCCACCCTCAACTGCTCCAGCAAAGTGTGATGTATATGAAGTAATTGCTTGACCTGTTGCACTTCTTGCAAGTAATCTTGTAAATACTCCTAAATCTTCTAATCTTGGAATAACTTTTTCAATTCCCATAGAAGCAATATGAAGTTTTGGTAAATTTGCACCCATATCTGCATTACCTTCATTTGTGCAAACAACTATTGCGCCTGTATTTGCAATTGCAAAATTAACTCCTGTTATTCCAGCATCTGCATCTAAAAACTTTTGTCTTAAATCAGCCCTTGCAGCTCTTGTTAAATAAGTAGGGTCATAATTTCCTTTTTGTGTTCCCATTTTTTCATGAAATGTATCAGAAACATCTTGCTTTTTTAAATGAATTGCAGGAAGTACGATATGTGATGGTGGCTCATTTCTTAATTGAACAATTCTTTCACCTAAATCTGTATCAACTACTTCAAATCCTTTACTCTCTAAATAAGGATTTAAATGGCACTCTTCTGTTAACATAGATTTTGATTTTACAACTTTTTTAACACTATTTTGGTTTAGGATTTTTTCTACTATTTCATTATGCTCTTTTGCATCTTTTGCCCAATGAACAGTAATTCCTTTTGCAGTTGCATTTTTTTCAAACTCTAAAAGATATTTATCAAGATTTGCCATTGTATGAGTTTTTATACTATTTGCATGCTCTCTTAGTTGTTCCCATTCAGGAATAGTTTTAGTAGATGTATCTCTTTTTTCTCTTACAAACCATAATGCTTGGTCATGCCAATGCATTCTTTCATCATTTGCAACAAACTCTTTTGCATTTTGTGGGTGTTTATTACTCATATTTAACTCCTGCAAGTATTTCTACTATATGCATAACTTTAATATTTTCATTATCTCTATTAATTATTCCATCCATATGCATTAAACATGACATATCAGCTCCTGTTATTACTTTGGCATGAGAATCAAGATGATCTTTAATTCTATCTTTTCCCATAGCAACAGATATATCTTCTTCTGTTACACAAAAAGTTCCACCAAATCCACAGCACTCATCATCTCTTTTTAAACTTACAATTTCAATATCCTTTACTAAAGATAGAAGATTTTTCAATTTTGACTGATAAGGTATATTTAATTCACTAGCACTTCCAAGTTTAAGCATTCTATGCCCATGACATGAGTTATGAATACCTACTTTATGAGGAAAACTCACATCAAATTTTTCAACTTTTAATATATCATGTAAAAATTCACAAATTTCATATATTGAAGTTTTTACTTTATTATAATCACTACTATTTTCAAAAAATGGTGCATAATGCTCTTTTACCATTGAAACACATGATCCACTTGGAGCAACAATATAATCATAATCTTTGAAATTTTCTACAAACTGTTTTGCTAGTGTTTCTACATCTTTAGAACATCCTGAATTAGCCATTGGCTGACCACAGCATGTTTGACTCATTGGGTAATCAACATCTAAGTTTTGATCTTTTAAAATTTTAAGTGTTGCCATACATATATCTGGATATAGCTCATTCATAAAACATGGGATAAATAATCCAATTTTCATGCAAACTCCTTTTAATTATGACAAATTTTACACTAGATATATGAAAAACTTATGATATTTTCTTTCTTTAAGACATCTATGCTATTTTTCAAGGTATATGGTACAATCATTGTGTAAATATGTATCTTCAAGCTCTATTTTAGTAGTAATTGTTTTACAAAAACTTAAAATCTCTTTTTGACTTACATAAGTAAAGCTAGACTCTTTCAAAAAATTAAAAACAAACCCTTTTTTACTTGAATCAAAACATTTTTGTATAAATATTTTCATATCTTCAAATTCCAATAAATTCATAGCTCCACTACATATATAATAATCAGCTTTTGGTAAATCATCTTTTAAAATATCAAGAAGTAAAAACTCATAATTTTTAAATCTTTTTTTACTTATTTGTACCATATGTTCTTCACAATCAATACCAGTATATTTTTTAAAATCTATTTTTTTGTTTTTTAAAAAGTTTAAATATTCTGCAAAACCACAACCTGTATCTATTATAGTTGAGTTTTGCAAATCTTGTAAGTATTTTGTTAAAACTTCAAACCTTAAGTATTGGGAAAACTTTGAATTCCAGTGTACCCCTCTTGCTGTTATTCCATATTTTAAAGTTGATTTTTTATAAAAAGTATGATTATCTAGTCGCATTTAGCTATTTGTTCAATTATTACGCCATTATCTTTTATAAATTTTGTTACAACATCTGAGTTTGTATGTTCATATGCTTTATCATAAACTATTCTTTTAATACCACTTGCAATTAAATTTTTTGAACAATCTGCACAAGGCTCTAAAGTTACATAAATAGTGGCACTTTCAATGCTTATCCCATTTCTTGCTGCCCAAATTATTGCATTCATTTCTGCATGAATTTCATAAGTTCTTGACCATTCATGATGATCTTTTGTATATGCACCATCCCAATGTTCGCAACAATTTACATATCCTGCTGGTGTGCCATTATATCCTGTTGAAAGAATTCTTCCATCTTTTACTATTACTGCACCTACTTG
This sequence comes from Malaciobacter canalis, assembly GCF_008000835.1. Taxonomy (GTDB): domain Bacteria; phylum Campylobacterota; class Campylobacteria; order Campylobacterales; family Arcobacteraceae; genus Malaciobacter; species Malaciobacter canalis. The sequence continues at coordinate 70,234 of NZ_CP042812.1, read as the reverse complement.
TTTTGACACGCACTTAGATGCACTTGCTATTTCATGAGCTATATTTATAAAATTTCTATCACTTAACACTTAAACTCCATTGATTAAATTGGATTATAATCATTTTTTTGCTACATTATAGCAAAAATTAATAAAAAAGGTACGTCATGGATTTTAAAGAGATAAAAGAATTAATTAAAGTATTTGACAAAAGTGAACTTAATAAACTAAAAATAAAAGAGAGTGATTTTGAAATTTCAATGGGTAAAGGTTTTGATGGAACTGTTCAAGTTGCTTCTGCACCTATGGCACAACAAGTTGCTGCTCCTGCACCAAGTGTGAGTGCACCAGTTGAAACTTCTTGTACTACTGAAAAAAGTACTCAAACTTGCTCTGATACTATTAATTCACCAATGGTAGGAACATTTTATGCTGCACCATCTCCTGATTCTTCTGCATTTGTTAAGCCAGGAGATACAGTTAGAAAAGGTGATACTTTATGTATTTTAGAGGCAATGAAGATAATGAATGAAGTTGAGGCTGAGTGTGATTGTAAAATTTTAGAGGTATTAGTTAATGATGCTGATCCAGTAGAGTTTGATATGCCACTGTTTACAATTGAAAAATTATAAGAAAGAGCTAGTATGGCTGAAATAAAGAAAATTTTAATTGCAAATAGAGGTGAAATTGTTCAAAGAGCAATTAGAACAATTAGAGAAATGGGAAAAAAATCTGTTGTAATTTATAGTGCAGGGGATAAAAATGCATCTTACTTAAAGCACGCAGATGAAGCAGTTTGCATTGGTCCAGCAAGATCTAAAGAATCATATTTAAATATTCCTGCAATTATCACAGCTGCTGAGATGACTGGTTGTGATGCAATTTTCCCAGGTTATGGTTTCTTATCAGAAAATCAAGATTTTGTTGAAATTTGTAGATTACATGGTATTAAATTTATTGGTCCATCTGTTGAAGTAATGGAAAAAATGGCTGATAAATCTAAAGCTAAAGATGAAATGGTAAGAGCAGGGGTTCCTGTTGTACCAGGAAGTAAAGGTGCTATTCATTCACTAGAAGAGGGTAAAAAAGTTGCAAAAGAGATAGGTTATCCTATCATGGCTAAAGCTGCTGCTGGTGGTGGTGGTAGAGGAATGAGACTTATAAATGAAGAGTCTGAATTTGATCAACTATTTATGGCAGCTTCATCAGAAGCACTTGCTGCCTTTGGTGATGGAACTATGTATTTAGAAAGATTTATCAACAACCCAAGACATATTGAGGTTCAAGTTGTTGGAGATTCTCATGGAAATGCAATTCATATTGGTGAAAGAGATTGTTCATTACAAAGAAGACACCAAAAAGTTATCGAAGAATCACCTGCTATTTTATTAAATGATGAAACAAGAAGAAAGCTTCATGAAGTTGCAGTAAAAGCTACAAAATACTTAGAGTATGAGGGTGCTGGAACATTTGAATTCTTAGCAGATGATAAACAAAACTTTTACTTTATGGAAATGAATACAAGACTTCAAGTAGAACATCCTGTTTCAGAAATGGTTTCTGGAATTGATATAGTTGAACTAATGATTAGAGTTGCAGAGGGTGAAAAAGTTCCTCCTCAAGAAGAGATTAAGTTTAGAGGTCATGCAATTGAGTGTAGAATAACAGCAGAAGATCCTATCTCATTCTTACCAAGTCCTGGAAAAGTAAAACAATGGATGGTTCCTGGTGGAAGAAATGTAAGAGTTGATTCTCATGTTTATACAAACTATGATGTTCCTCCATATTATGATTCTATGATTGGAAAACTAATTGTTTGGGGAAGAGATAGAGATAAAGCTATCAATATTATGAAAAGAGCATTAAATGAGTTTGAAGTTGAGGGTATTAAAACTACTATTCCATTTCATATGAAAATGATGCAAAATGAAGACTTTAAAAACAACAACTACGATACAAAATATTTAGAAAACTACAAAGGTTAAAAGTAGGGCATAAGGCCTTACTTTTACTTTAAAGCTTAAATTTATCTAAATTTAGCTATAATCAGACAATTATACACAGTTATATACCTATTTTACTTTGATTTCAACTCAGAGATTTTAAATTATTGACATCCAATTATTTATCATAGATTTTTTTAAAAAAGAACAAAAGAAGTTATATAAAGTGTATTTTAAATTCAAATATACGAAGGTAAGAAGTGACTTTTCAAGAGTTCAATTTCAAAACAAATTTACAAAAATCAATTGATGATGCAGGCTTTAAAGAGCCAAGTCCAATTCAAAAAGATGCAATTCCTGTTATTTTAGAAGGTAAAGACATAGTTGGTCAAGCCCACACAGGTACAGGAAAAACAGCAGCATTTGGACTACCAATTTTAAATATGATGAAATGTAATAAAGAAGTAGAAGCTGTAGTTATCGTTCCAACAAGAGAGCTTGCAATGCAAGTTTCAGATGAATTATTTAAGTTTGGAAAATATTTAGATATAAATACAGCAACAGTTTATGGTGGACAATCTTATAGCAGACAATTAAAGCATATTTCAAATGCATCGATTTTAGTTGCAACACCAGGAAGATTTTTAGATTTATTAAGAGATAAAAAAATCAATATTAAACCAAATTATGTAATCCTTGATGAAGCAGATGAGATGCTTGATATGGGATTTTTAGATGATATTAAAGAGATCTTTACTTATATGCCAAAGCAAAGACAAACATTAATGTTTTCTGCAACTATGCCAAATGCAATTAAGCAATTAGCAAAAACAATTTTAAAAGAACCAGAGTTTGTTACAGTTACTACAAGTGAAATAACAAACTCAAAAATCAAACAAGCATTTTATGTTGTTGATGAATATGAAAGAGATGATGCTCTTATTAGATTATATGATTATAAAAATCCTGATAAATCAATCATTTTTTGTAGAACAAAAAAAGAAGTAGATAGACTTTCTACATTTTTAGTATCTCAAGGCTTTGGAGCTAAAGGTCTTCATGGAGATATGGAGCAAAGACAAAGAGAAGAAGCAATTAATGCTTTTAAAAAAGGTAGACTTGATGTTTTAATTGCAACAGATGTAGCTGCTCGTGGACTTGATGTAAACGATGTAACTCATGTATTTAATTATCATTTACCTTTTGATTCTGAAAGCTATGTTCATAGAATTGGAAGAACAGGTCGTGCAGGTAAAGAGGGTGTTGCTGTTTCTATTGTAACTCCACATGAATTTAGAATGCTTCAAAAAATTCAAAAATCTACAGGTGGAAGATTAGAAGCTAAGACAATTCCAAATATCAAATCTGTAAAAGATAAAAAAACAAACTCTCTTGTTGAAAAAATCAAAGCACATGAAGTTGATGATTCAGCATTATTAATTATTGAAAACTTAAAAGAAGAGTATGATATCTCTACAATTGCATTTAAACTAGCTTCAATGCTTACAAGTGCGACTTCTGTAAAAGGAAGTAATACAATTGGAAAATCTCATAAAGATATTGAAAAACTAATTGAAAGTGCTGTTAGAAATAGCAGTAGAAATAATGATAAAAGAGGCGGACAAAGAAGAAGGGGTCCAAGAAGTGGAGGATTTAAAAATAATAGAAATAAATCTTCTAGCTCATCTTCATCATCATCTTCAAATAGAAGACGAAGAAGCTAAATAAATAAAGAAGATTTTCTTCTTTATTTATTTTTATAGTATTTCATTACAGCTCTTTTTGCTCTTTTATAAGCAGCTTTTGTATCTCTACCAAAACCTCTAAATACTCCATCTTTATTGAAAAACTCAACCATTTCAAGTTTACCTTTTTTAGTATCAACAACTCTAAAGATATTGAAATCTTGTTTCATTTCTTCAATTTTAGGAATATCGTTGTTTGTCAAAATTCTTATACTTAACATAACTACTCCTTTGTGTATTTTATCTATATTTTATTGGCATTATATATATAAAATCTTAAAAAAACATTAATTGGTTATTTTATATTATTATTTAAAATAGAGTAAATTTTCAAATTATAAAAGAATAATATATAGACAACTTAAATATTATAAATATTTTATCCATATAATTTTTAAGCTTATTTAAAGGTTATGTAAAGAATTATCCATTACAATACTAAACAAATTAAATTACAAAATGGTTACATAAAGGGTTACATTGGACTTTGAAACTATCAATAAGATGGATAAAGCTACAGATAAGACACTTCCGGGCTTTGCTAAACTATCATTAGGACTTCTATTTATAGTTGTTGTCTTTTTATGGAGTTATACCTCACATGGTAATGTTCCAAATAATTCATTTTTGATTATTGGAGCTGTTTTTGGTGCTTATATGGCTATGAATATTGGTGCAAATGATGTTGCTAATAATGTAGGTCCAGCAGTTGGATCAAAAGCAATAACAATGTTTTGGGCAATTGTAATTGCTGCAATTTTTGAAGCAGCAGGTGCATTAATTGCTGGTGGAGAAGTTGTAAAAACAATAAAAAAAGGAATTATTGATCCAGCTTTAATTTCTGATCCTGAAATATTTATTTGGGCAATGACAGCAGCACTACTATCAGCTGCACTTTGGTTAAACTTTGCAACTTCTGTTGGAGCTCCTGTTTCAACTACACACTCTATTGTTGGTGGAGTTATGGGAGCAGGAATAGCAGCAGCTGGTTTTGCCATAGTTTCTTGGGGAACCATGGCTAAAATTGCTGCTTCTTGGATAATATCCCCACTCTTTGGAGGAGTAGTTGCAGCACTATTCTTACTATTTATTAAAAAGAATATAATGTTTCAAAAAGATATGGTAACTTCTGCTAAAAAGTTTGTGCCTTATTTAATTGCCATTATGTCTTGGGCATTTTCTACATATTTAATTTTAAAGGGAATAAAACACTTAATTAAAGTTAATTTTTTAACAGCTACTTTAGTAGGATTAATAATAGCTATTATAGTATTTTTTCTAGTAAAACCACTAATTGAAAAATCTGCACAAAAAATTGAAAATACAAGAGTTGGAATTAACTCACTATTTACAATACCACTAATTTTTTCAGCCGCACTTTTATCTTTTGCCCATGGTGCAAATGATGTTGCAAATGCTATTGGACCACTAGCTGCTATAAATGATGCAATTATTAAATCAGCTGTTTCATCACAAGTTGGTATTCCTTTTTGGGTTATGGCTGTTGGTGCTTTAGGTATTGCCGTGGGCTTAGCCCTTTATGGACCAAGAATTATAAGAACTGTTGGCTCAGAAATTACAGAATTAGATCAAGTAAGAGCTTTCTCAATTGCAATGGCAGCAGCTATTACTGTTATTATAGCTAGTCAATTAGGTTTACCTGTATCTTCAACTCATATTGCAGTTGGTGGTGTATTTGGAGTAGGATTTTTAAGAGAATTCTTAGATTCAAGCGAATCTAAAATATTAAGTGATATTAGAAAAAAACTAAAAAAAGATAAAAAAATTCTTGATAAATATGAAGCAGAACTAATAAATTTAGAAGAAAAAGATAAAAAAAGTAAATCTGAATATATTAGAGTTGTTGAACTTTATAAATTAATTGAAGAAAAAATAGAGCAAGTAAGAATTGAAAAAAGAGATTTCAAAGCTAAAAAAAGAGTTAAGTATGTAAAAAGAGATGCAATTAAAAAAATTGTTGCTGCATGGATAATAACAGTACCAGCAGCAGCACTTTTATCTGCTTCAATATTTTTTATGATAAAAGGTATTATGTCGTAATTTACGGCATATACCAAAACTAATAACTTCTACTAAAAAATTATATTTTTACTTTTTATTTGTTTATGATAAAATAACACTTATCATTTTATAAAGGTATCTTCATTCAAACTTTAATTTCAGTACTTCCTGTTTATTCTTTTATAGTAATTGGACTAATTTTAAAAAAAAGTTTTAAAGAAAAAATCGATGAAAAAAGCTATGTAATTTTATCTTTTTATTTTTTACAACCAATTTTAATATTTTGGGGACTTACAAAATCTCCTATTGATTATGCATTTGTAATGTCACCAATTATCTACTTATATGCAGTTTTAAGTGTTGTATTCTTCTTAATAATATTCTCAAAAAAAATATTTACAGATTCAAAAGATAGAACTATATTTATTGCTGTTTCATTAGTGGGTAATACTGGAAATATTGGTGTTCCATTAGGGATTGCTTTATTTGGTGAACAATCTGTTCCTTACACAAGTATTATAAATATTGCAAATATGTTTTTTATTTATATTTTTAGTATATATTTCTTTGCAAAAGACTCTTTTACACTAAAAAAATCAATCTATTCAATCTTAAAACTACCTGGACTTTGGGTTGCTTTTTTTGCTATTGCTATAAACTATTTTAATGTTCCTATTCATAAAGATATTTCAAGAACTCTTGAAATGGGAGCATATGCTTCGATGGTTATTCAATTAATTATATTTGGTGTATATTTAAGTGAAGTAAAAATAAGAACAATGAATTGGAAACTATCACTTAATATTTCTTTGGTAAAACACTTTATACTTCCCTTTGTTGGAGTCTTTTTTGTTTTACAAAGCGATTTAAGCTCATATGTGGCCTCTGTGGTCTTAATGCAACTAATGATACCTCTTGCTGTAAATAACGTTAATTTAGCTGCTTTATATAACTGTAAACCCTATGATGTAACTGCAAGTATATTAGTCTCTACAATTATTTTTTCTTTACTCTTATATTTTTATATTTTTATAATCAAATATTTCTTAGGAGATTTTTAATGTGTGGAATATTAGGTGCAAACTTTACAAATGATAAATTCAAAAATGCAATTAAATATATAGAGAATAGAGGACCTGATTTTCAAGCTATTAAGTCATATAATAACAATACTTTTGCCCATACAAGACTTTCAATTATTGATTTGGACAATGAAGCAAACCAACCTATGGTTTTTGATGAGATTGTAATAGTTTTTAATGGTGAGATTTATAATTATCAAGAGTTAATAAAAGAGCATGATTTAAAATGTAAAACCAAATCTGATACAGAAGTTATTATAAGACTTTATCAAAAATATGAAAAAGATTTTTTAAACTACTTAAATGGAATGTTTAGTTTTTGTATTTATGATATAAAGCAAAATAGCTTTTTTTGTGCAAGGGATAGATATGGCAAAAAACCTTTTTTCTACTACTTTGCAAATAATAAATTCATTTTCTCTTCTTCAATAAAAGCTATCTTAGAACTTTTAGATAAAAAACCAAAATTAAATAAAGTTGCTTTATCACAATATATGCAATATTTCGTAAGTTTAGATGATAATACTTTTTATCAAGATATTAAAAAACTTGAAGCGTCAAGTTATCTTTTATTAAAAGATGATAATTTACAAATTAAGAAGTATTATAAGATTAATACATATAAAAAAATAAAAGATGAACAAACAGCTTTAAAAGATATAGAAGAGCTTTTATTTAATAGTGTAGAAGATAGATTAACATCAGATGTAGAAGTTGGCTCACTTTTAAGTGGAGGTATTGACAGTTCACTTATTTCTGCACTATATACTAAAATTTCTGGTAAAAAAATAAATACATTTAGTATAGGCTATGATGAATACAAAAATTATAGCGAATTAGAGTATGCAAATATCACTGCAAAACATATAGGCTCAAATCATCACCCTTTGATTATCTCTCAAAAAGATTTTATAAATAGCTTTGAAGATACATTAGAAGCTTTAGAAGAACCTCACGCAGATAGTGCAGCAATTCCTTTGTATATACTAACAAAGAAAATTAAACAAATGGGAATAAAAACTGTTTTAAGCGGTGAGGGTAGTGATGAGATATTTTTAGGTTATGATAATTATGCAAAGTTTTTAAAATATTATGAGTTTGAAAAGACATTAGATAAAAATCAAACACAATTTTTAAATAGCATAATCTCTGCTTTACAAAATAATACAAAAGAGAGTGAGTATTTAAGAAGAATTATAAAAAAAGAGAATCTTTATAATGGTTTTGGAGAAGTATTTACATCTATTCAGAAAAAAAAGCTATTTAAAAAGGTACCCACTTTTAAAAGTGAAACAGCAAAAAAAGATCCAGTTGACTGGATGAGTTATACGGATTTAAAAGTTTGGCTAGGGCAGGGCTTATTAAGTAAAGTTGATAGAATTTCTATGGCTAATTCTTTAGAAGTTAGAACTCCCTTTTTAGATTTTAATTTGGTAAACTATTTATTTAGTGTAGATTCAAATATAAAAGTAGGGGACACAAACAAATATTTACTTAAGAAAATTGCTTCAAAATATATACCACAAACAATCATAAATAGAACAAAAAAAGGATTTAATTCACCCTTTAATGAATGGATTCAAAATGAGTATAAAGATGAAGTTTTAAATCTAATTTTAAGAGTAAATAAACAAACAGAACTTTTTAATGATGAGTACATAAAACAGATTTATGATTTGGCAAAAAATAGAAAGTTCAAACAACACTTATGGTCTTTATTTATATTTTCAAAATGGTTTGAAAAAGAGTATTTATAAATCATATATTTTTAAATCATTATTGGATATGATTTTAGAAGCTAAACTATGCGAGGGAAAAAATGAATATACTAATTCCAGTAGATTGTAACAAAAGACATGAAGCTATTATAAGTGCCATTGAAGATTCTAAATATTGGGCTTATATTGATCTTGATGAGGGAAGAATAGTAAACTGCGACTTTTTTAAAGATAGAAAAGAAGCAAATTGCTGGATTGATCACATTATTGTAATAAATGAGACTGATTATATAGTTGATTTTAAACAAAAAAACATATCTGTTTTAAGTGTGGATACTCAAAAAAGTATTGATGAAATTATTGAATCTTTTTTACTTAATAAACTAAAACCTATTAAATATTAATGTTAAGGTTTAATAAAAAAGATTTAAATACTCTAAATAAGATTATTAGCTCAAGAAGAGATGTTAGAGGTAATAATTTTATAAATAAAAAAGTATCTAATAAAAAATTAAATATTATTTTAGAATCTGCTTTAAAAGCACCATCTGTTGGCTATTCACAGCCTTGGTACTTTAAAATTATTGAAGATAAAAACCTTAAAGATAAAGTATATAATCAATTTGAAACAAGTTACAAAAAAAGCTTTAAAAAGTTTGAAAATAGACCACTTTATAAAAAACTAAAACTTGAGGGAATAAAAGAATCACCTATAAATATTGCAGTTTTTTATAAAAAACCTAAAAAAGAAATACTTGGTCAAACATATATGAAAAAAAGTGGTGAGTACTCTGTTGTTTGTGCTATATGCAATATGTGGTTAACAGCTAGGGCTTTAAACTTAGGTCTTGGTTGGGTATCTATTGTAAAGCCAAAGAAAATAAGAAAACTACTAAATGTTTCAAAAGAGTATAAACTAATTGGCTATTTATGTATTGGATATACAAAGGATTTTTTAAAAGAGCCAGAACTTAAAACCATAGGATGGGAAAAGAAAAAAAGTCTAAAAGAGTCTATTCTAAAATAATTTTTTTAAGGGAGAAAAATGAAAAAATTAATTGGAAAATTAGGTGTAATATCTGTTTTACTTATAGCAATGAGTACAACAGTATTTGCAAAACAAAAAGTTTATAAACTTAAAATGGCTACCACTTGGGGTAAGACTGCAAGCCCTTTAATTGATACTTCAATTAAAATGGCTAATTTAGCAAAAATTATGTCAAATGGTCAACTTGATATTAGAGTTGATAGTGCAAATAAGCATAAATCGCCTTTGGGCATTTTAGATATGGTTAAAGCAGGGCAGTATGATATTGGACATAGTGCTTCATACTATTGGAAGGGTAAAGATATAAATACTTTACCTTTTACTTCAATGCCATTTGGAATGACAGCTGCTGAACAGTATGCTTGGTTTTATCATGGTGGTGGATTAGAACTAATGCAAAAAACTTACAAGATTCATAAAGTATTATCTTTTCCAGGTGGAAATACAGGTGTTCAAATGGGAGGTTGGTTTAAAAAAGAGATTAAATCTGTAGAAGATTTAAAAGGTCTTAAAATTAGAATTCCAGGCTTTGCAGGAGAAATTATGGCAAAAGCAGGGGCTTTAGTTACAAATATTGCACCAGGTGAACTTTATACAGCTTTTGAAAGAAATACAATTGATGCATTAGAGTGGGTTGGTCCATCAATGGATATTAATATGGGATTTCATAAAGTTGCCAAGTATTATTATACAGGTTGGCATGAACCAGCTTCTGAATTACAATTTATTGTTAATAAAAGAGCTTATAAAAAACTACCAAAAAACTTACAAGAGGTTTTAGTCTTAGCATTTAAGCTTGCAGCTTATGATATGTATATTCAAAATTATGATATGAATGCAAAAGCTTGGCAAAAAATGAAAAAAGAGCATCCTCAAATAAAAGTCAAAAGCTTTCCAGAAGATGTAAAGCAACTATTAAAAGATGCAAATAAAAAGCTAAGAAAAAGTATGGCAGAAAAATCACCTCTTTTAAAAGAGATTTTTAAATCACAAGAAGATTATATGAAAACTATTAGAGAGTGGACAATTATTTCTGATTATCAATACATAAAAGATAACATATAACTTATTTTAAGCCCAATTTACATTTATTGGGCTTTGATATAAATTCTATTTTTAGCTTACTACTTATTTTTACCTATAAAATTTTTACTTTTAGTTTCATAAACTATTGTAGTTGCTAACTTTTCAGAAAAAATTGCTATTTCTTGTACTTGTGAGGCAATAGTTGCATTTTTTTGTGTCTTTTGATCAAGTTCATTTATTACATTATTTATTTGAATAATACCTCTTTCTTGTTCTTTACTTGAAGTAGAAACATCTTCAATAATATTTAAAGTTTGCTCAATATTGTCATTTAAACTCTCATATCCGTTTATCATGTTACTTGAAATCTCTTTCCCATCATTTGCTTTAATTGTTGCATGTTCTACTAATGCTTTTATCTCTTTTGCTGCTTGTGCTGATCTTGTTGCTAAGTTTCTAACTTCACCTGCAACTACTGCAAAACCTTTACCTAGCTCTCCTGCAGTTGCTGCTTCTACTGCTGCATTTAATGATAATATATTTGTTTGAAAAGCAATTTGGTCAATTACTGTAATTGAGTTATTTATTAAATTAACTTGCTCATTAATTTCATCCATTGATATACTTGTTTTTAAAGCAAGCTCTTTACCATCTTTCGTAGATAAGCTTACTTTTCTAGCTAAATTTGTCATATCATTCATTTTTTGTGTATTATTTTTTACATTAGAAGTGATTTGCTCTAATGCAGCAGTTGTTTCTTCAAGATTTGTTGCTGTTTGTATTGAGCTTTCATTTAATACATCCACATTTTTTAATAAGTCATCTGAACTATTTTTTAATTCAACTCCTCTTTTTGTACTTTCAACTAGCATCTTTGAAATAGATTCTCCTAATGAATCAATACCATTTAATAAGCTTTGGATTTCACCTTGTGCGTTAATTGATGTTTTTTGAGTAAAATCTTCTTGCTTATATTTATTAAGCGTTATAGAGGCATGTTCTATTATATCAGCTAAAGTATCTAGCATGCTATTTAATGCATTTACTAACTCTTTTACAGATTTACTTGAACTTGTCTTTGTAACTCTTGTGCTTAAATTACCTTTTTTTATCTCATTTACTACATGATTTACATCATTTATAACTAAAGTATCTTCAAGATGATCTTTTTCTATTTTACTAATATATTCATTGAAATATTTTGCAATTTGGGCTGTTTCATCTTTTGTTTTTATCTCTATTTTAATATCTTTGTTAGATGAATCTGTAAGCTTCTTCATAGCATCTTTTAATATTTCTAGTGGAGATATAATGCTTTTTGAAAGAAGAATATTAAATATAAGTATTATTATAGAAAAAATTGACATTAATACAATTACAGTTATTATTGATTGTTTTATTGTATTATGAAAATTCTTTTGTGCCATGTCAGAATTTTTTTTGATTATCTTTAATATATCAATAATAGTAAACTTTAAGTTTCTCCATGCTTTAAGAGATTTTTTCATATCATCTTTTTCTAATGCATGATTATCAATTACTTTTTTATTTAAAGTCTTTGATATAAGTAAAAAATCAATTACTTTTTGTTCAAACTCCATGTACAATGAGTTATTTATTTTTTTGAACTCATTTGCAGCTTTTTGCGTATTTTTAATTGCATTTTGCATAGTATTTTTTGCTTTTTTTGAGTTTGGGTTTTGAAAAACTACGCCAGAAGATGAATTATATAAAAGTCCATTAATATATATTGCATTTAAAGTTTCATTTTGTTTTGCAATAGCTAATGAGTTTATATACTCCCTTGATAAAGAGTTCAATATGTTATAAATAATAACACCTGCTATTAATAAACTAAATATTATTAGTGCACTATTTAGTTTAAGCTTTAGCATTATTGAAAGTTTATTTAGCATGACTATCCTTATGGTTTAATATAAGTATTTATAATACTAAAATTATACTTAAAATATAACTTTATATTATTATTTTAATCTAAGTGCTTGTAATAAACTTTCAATATTTAATAAATTAATCCCAAAAATCTTTTAGTGATTCATCATTTTTTTCAATAGGTCGCTCTTCAATATAGACTTCTTCAAGTACATCTTGAGTATCATTATCTAAAGAATTACTAAAGTTTATATTATCAATATCTTCAAATGCTTTTTTTAGTTCATTTTCATCAATTTCTTCTATTGATGTTTTTGGATTATTTGTTATTTTATGAATTTTAGTTTCAGAAGGAGCTTTAGTTTCACTATTACTTTCTACTTCTTTATCAATTTTAGGCATAATTTTTTCTTTGCTTGTAGTTTTCAACTGCATGTACTCTTGCATTAACTTTTCATAAGTTTCAAAATCAAGCAACATAAAACTTGGCTTTCCATCTCTTAGAATTATTGCCTTTTCAATTTCATGTTTATTTATTTTTTCAAATATCATTTTACTTTTTCTTATTAACTCAGTTGAAGAGAACATCTCTTTAGATGTATATTGTAAATAATTCATTTATACTCCGATACAAATTAAAATATGTATTATTTTATGTATTCAGATATGTTATTAATAATCATATCAACAAGTCTTTTTCTAGCTTCAATTGATGCCCATCCAATATGTGGAGTTAATGCTAGTCTGTTTTTATTTTCTACTTTTAATAAGGGTGAGTCTTCTTCTATAGGTTCTTTTGATACTACATCAATACCACAATATAGTTCTTTTGAATCAATTATATTTGCAAGGTCAGCTTCATTTATTATTCCACCTCTACCTAAATTCATTAGTATTGCACCATCTTTAATCAAATTTAAATTTGATTTATTAAGCAAATTAGTAGTTGTTTCATTTAAAGGACAATGAATAGAAATAATATCAGATTCTTTAAGCAAAGAGTCTAAACTTTTACTTTCATAGTTTGTATTATTATTCTTACCACTTGTTGAATAATAACTTACATTACAAGAAAAAGATTTTGCTATTTTTGCAACATTTTCTCCAATATTACCTAATCCAATTATTCCCCAATTTTTGTCTTTTAATTCATAAAATGGTTTGTCTATATGTGTGAAAATATCTGACTTTTCCCAATTTCCTTTATTTACATATGAAGTGTAGTAATTTAATTGTTGTATAAAATGAAATACATAAGAAAATGTTAATTGTGTTACACTATCAGTTGAATATCCTGCAACATTTTTAACTTCAATTCCTTTAACTTTAGCGTATTCTAGGTCAACATTGTTCATTCCTGTTGCTGCAATACAAACTAACTTAAGAGTTGAGTTGTCCATTATTTCTTTATCTATTACAACTTTATTTGTAATAACAATATCCGCATCTTTTACTCTACTTAGTGTTTCAGTTGGTTTTGTAGTATCATAAACTACTACTTCACCAAACTTATTAAACTCATCTAATGATATGTCAAAACCTAATGTAGCTCTATCTAAAAATACTATTTTCATTGTGTACACCTTTACATATTTTATTATGTAAAGGTATCTAAATATTGCTAAATATAATTTAAAATGATTTATTTGTGTTTAGAACTAAAAATTTGTTCAGCCCATTCAGTAATTGGACCTCTTAGAACTTTTTCTAATTTTATAGCAAAAGGTTTTACTAAATCACTTTCATTTTTAGTAGATTTTAAAAGTGTTGTAAGTGCATTTGTATGCTTGTTTACATAAAAATTGTCAATTTGCTTATTACTTCCTAAGATTACAACTTTACAGCTATTATCGACTCTTGAAAGCACCATTTGCATGGTTTTATTTGACATATTCTGAGCTTCATCAATTATAACAAATGCATTTGATAAGGTTCTACCTCTCATTTCACCTACCCACATAGTCTCAATACTATAATTTTGAATAAGTTGTTCAATTCGTGCATTTACCTCTACATCATCAAGCTCATCATACTGAAAATTCTTTTTATTTGATTTCTTTTTGTGTTCACTTCTTATAATATAATCTAAACTATCCATTAAAGGATGATTATATATTTTAAACTTTTCTTCAAAACCTGGTAAATAACCAATATCTTCGCCTTTATCTAATGACTCAATTGAATTTCTAATATATATTATTCTTTGAAAATATTTTTGTCTAACTAGCTTTAATGCACCACTTAATGCTAACAAAGTTTTACCACTTCCTGCTTTTGCCTCAACTATTAAAACATTAAAGTAATGTTTTAATATTGCATTTGAGAAAAATAATTGTTCTTTATTTAAAGGTGTAATTATTTGATTTCTTATTTCTGTCTCATCTAATATAATGATTTTTTTATTTTGAATACAAGCCAATAGTACTTGATCTGAACCTTTAACTTTAAAACAATAAGCAAAATTGTGTACTTTATGTTCTTCATCATAATCAAAAATAGAGGAGTTATTAATGGTTTCTAGCTGTTCAAATTTTATTGTAATTGTTTTTATAAATTCATAATCAAACTCTTTTTCACTAGTTCCAAGTAAAGAATCAGTCTTAATATCCATAGAAACAGCTCTTGTTCTTGCCATAATATCTAAAGATAAAAAAGCAGACTCACATGTATAATGGCTCTCTACAAATTTAGCAACTTCAAGAATTTTTCTATCATTTATGATATTTGGTGCAACATTTTTTATATTTATTGAATACTCTTCTTTTGAAATAACATCAATAGTTGCTTCAAATATATCAAAAACTTTAATTGTAACAATTTTAAAATCTGCTACTTTTTTGCTTTGGATAATTTGTGAATTTTCTAAAACTCTTGCAAACTCTCTTGCTTGGAAGTTAATCTCATCAAATCCACTCTTTTTAGAATCAATCTCATCTAAAACTGTTTCAGGAAGAACTATTAAATTCTTATTTTCATCACTTAACTTGAAGATATTTTTTGCATCTTCAAGTAAAATATTAGTATCTAAGGTATAAACTTTTTCAAACATCATGCTTCATCTTTTGGTTTTTGTCTTAATACTTTAAATATGATAAAAGCACCAAAAAGTAGGGTAATAAGAGTAAATAGTAAAGAAAAAGTTTTTACTACTACATATCCTACTATTAAAATAGAAAGTACAGTTGGTACTTCATTATATGCTCTAAAGAAATTACCACTTTTTGGATATATTCCTTTTTCTAATCTTTTTCTAAAATACTCCATTGAAAAAGAGTATGCTACTAAAAGTCCAGCAAAAAACAGCTTCGCAAAAAGCCATGGATCATTAAAATCAAGCATCTCTGGTCTTAAATATATCATAAGTAGACCACTTATTACTGTAGCCCACATAGCAGGAAGACCAATATACTTATACATTTTATACTCTTGGATTTTTACAACTTCAACAAAGTCTGGTTTATTTTTATGTTCTGTATGATATACATACAATCTTGGCTGATAAAAAAGCATTGCCATCCATGACATCATTGCCATAATATGAAATATTACTATCCATAAATAGTATTGCATTAAAAAATCCATTACTTTATTCCTTTTATTTTTTTTAGCCATTCATTTAAAGTTTTTTCATATGCAATATTACTTGAACTATAATAGTTTACTGGCTCATTTAAATACTCTTGTTCTACCCATCCACCAAAATCATGGGGATATTTGTATCCTTTATGAAAAGAGTCAATGTGTTTTGGTATTTCTAAAATTCTACCATCTTTTATATCAGCCAACGCTTTATTAATAGCATTGTAAGCACTATTTGATTTTGGACAAGATGCTAAATAAATAGCACACTGTCCTAATATTATTCTAGCTTCAGGATATCCTATTTTATTACAAGCTTGCATTGTACTTACTGCAAGATTTAGGGCATTTGGATTTGCATTTCCTATATCTTCACTTGCAAAAATAACCATTCTTCTCGTTATAAAATCAACACTTTCACCACCATTTATTAATCTTCCTAAATAGTAAAGTGCTGCATCTACATCTGAACCCCGTAATGACTTTATCATTGCACTTGCAAGGTCATAATGACTATTGCTTGAACTAACTCCATCACCAATTACATTTGAGCGTAACTCTTTTAAAGTTTCAAAGCTTATGTTATTTTCTATTTTAGAGGCAAAATTAAGCAAGTTAAGCATTGCCCTTGCATCACCACTACTTGAAGCAATTAAATACTCTCTAGCCTCTTTACTTAGCGTTATATCACTATTATTTAATGCTGTTTGAATTATTCCATCTAATTCAATATTTGTTAAGGGTTTAAACTCATATAAAAAAGATCTAGAACGAATAGCAGAGGTTAGGGTGAAAAACGGATTTTCTGTACTTGCACCAATAATTATAGCTTGATAACTCTCCATTATTGGTAGTAATACTTCTTGTTGATTTTTTGATAATCTATGTACTTCATCTATAAATACAATAGGTTTAATTAGTGAATTTTTATATTTATCAAAAACTTTTCTTAATTCATCTATTTTTATTGTAGTTGCATTAAAGTAGTAGTAATCACTATTAATGTGTTTTGCAATTATTTTTGCAAGGGTAGTTTTTCCAGTTCCTGGCTTCCCATAAAAAAATAGGTGAGGAATCTCTTTTTTTATCAAAAGCTTATATAAGGCTTTGTCTTTGCCAATAATGTGAGATTGACCAACAAAGCTTTCTAAGCTTGTTGGTCTTAATTGGTTGGATAAATCAATCATCATCGCTATTTAAATATTTTCTTAAGTTTCTATACTCTTCTTTATTTAAGTATCTGCTTTTTCCTGTTGGCAAGTTATTCAATGAAATACCGCCAAACTCTAATCTTTTTAAATCCATAACATTTAGTCCAAAGTGTCCAAAGAATCTTCTTAATTCTCTATTTTTCCCCTCACTAATTGCTACTTTTAATTTTGAAAAATTATTGTTTGCAGAAAGGATTTGATATGCAACAAAAGGTGCGAAAGTCATAGATTTTATTTTTGATTTTTCGTGAGCACCTTCACTTGCATCATCTAACTCTAAACCTTCCAACATTGCTTTTTCTACTTTATGGTCAACTTCACCATCAACTTTAAGTTTATAAATTCTTTCTAAATTTGAATGCATTAATTTATTTACTACATCTACACTATCAGAAAGTAAAATTACACCCTCACTAGCATAGTCTAATCTTCCAATTGGTAAAAAGTGTTTATATTTTTTACCTAATGTATCATAAATAGTTTTTCTTCCTTGAGGATCACTTTTTGTTACTAGTTCACCTTTTGGTTTATTATAAACTATAACTGTATACATTCTATTTTTATCAGCTTTAATAACTTTTTTATCAATTTTTACAAGATTATTTTCTGATACTTTAGTTGCAAGATTTGTTACAACTTTGCCATCAATTGATACTCTTCCTTCTTCAATAATTTTATCTGCTTCTCTTCTTGAGTATGTACTATTGTGAGAAAGAAACTTATTTAATCTTACTAAATCTTCACTCTGTTTTGTGATATTTTTTTCTTTAGCCATGGTTTTCCTTATTTTATGCCTGCTTCAATTAAATCATGAATATGTAAAACTCCAACTAGCTTTTCTTCATCATCAACAACTATTAGAAGTTGTATCTTATAATCTTCTATAATTTGTAAAGCATCACTTGCTAAAATATTTTTATCATTTATAACTTTTGGGTTCATTGTTGCAACTTTTTCTATTGCACAATCAATTGAGAAATCTTTATTCATAAGAGCTCTTCTTAAATCTCCATCACTAAGAAGTGCTATTACTTTTTCATTTTCATCAACTATAATTACACTTCCGATTCTTCCCTCACTCATAGTTACAATTGCATCTTTTAGTTTTGTTTCACGTGAAACTACAGGTAAAGTATCTTTTCTTAATAAGTCATCAACTTTTATAAAAAGTTTTTTACCTAAACTTCCACCAGGATGAAATGAAGCAAAATCTTCTTTTTTAAAATCTCTTTTTTTCATAAGACATACTGCTAAAACATCTCCCATTGCCATTGTTAATGTTGTAGAAGAGGTTGGGGCTGTGTCTAAAGGACAGGCTTCTTTTGTAACATTTATATTTAAAAAGAAGTCTGCATATTTTCCAAGTGTTGAGTTTTTATTTTTTGCCATTGCAATTAAAGGAATGTCAAATCTTTTTAAATGAGGAAGAATTTGAATTAATTCTTCACTCTCTCCACTATATGAAATCCCTAAAACAATATCATCTTTTCCTATCATTCCTAAATCGCCATGCATTGCTTCTGTTGGATGCAGGAAAAATGAACTAGTTCCAGTACTAGCTAGTGTTGCTGCTATTTTACTTCCCACTAATCCAGATTTACCTACACCTGTTACTATTAACTTTCCTTTTGAATTTACAATCAAATCAACTAATTTCTCAAAATCAAAATCAAGATTTTCTGCAGCTAATTCTAACTCTTTTGCTTCTGTTAATAGTACTTCTTTTGCAAGCTCTTTATAATTCATCTTTTATCCTTACTGAACGATTAGTGTAGGTACAATCATTGGATATTTTTTATATTTTCTAAAACAATGTTTTCTTACTACTTTTCTAATTTCGTCTTCTAAAATTTTATTATTTTTAAATATTCCTGGTTTTGCATTTTTAAGAGCAATTAATAAAATATCTTCTATCTCTTTTGCAAAAAATCTATCTTGTTTATTTGGAACCAAACCAAATGAAGTAACTCTAGGTTTTTGAGCTAATGTTCTATCATCTTCATTTACTTGTGCAACAATCATAACCACACCTTCATTTGCCATTGTTTGTCTATCAATTACAATATCATCTGCGATTTTATTATTTAACTGATTGTCAATATAGACTTTACCAGTTTTTACAGTTTTTACTTTTTTAAGATATTTTGGAGTAACTTCAACTTGTTCCCCATCACTCATAATATATAAGTTTCTTTCTAAAACTCCACACTCTACACCAGTTTCACCATGTTTTAATGCATGGTTATACTCACCGTGAACAGGCATGAAGAATTTTGGTTTAATAAGCCTTAACATAAGTTTTTGTTCTTCTTGTGCAGCATGTCCAGAAACATGAATATCACTAAAATCTTTATATGCAACTTTTGCTCCAGCTTTTAATAAGTGATTCATAATACCTGATACACTAGCTTCATTTCCAGGAATAGCTTTTGCAGATAAAATAACTTGATCTGTAGGCTTTATTTTAATATGTCTGTGTTCATGAATAGACATTCTATAAAGTGCACTCATTGGTTCACCTTGACTTCCTGTTGTTACAATAAGAACTTCATTATCATTGTACTTATTAACTTCATGTGGATCAATAAAAGCTTCTTTAGGAAATTTTATATAACCTAATGTCATTGCTAAATCAAGATTTTTCTCCATTGATCTTCCAATAATACAAATCTTTCTATTATGTTTAATTCCTCTATCAATTGCTTGAGATATTCTATGAACATTTGATGAGAATGTTGACATAATAACTCTACCTTTAGCAGTTGCGAAAATTCTATCAAATGTAGGACCAACAGTTTTTTCAGATTTAGTAAAACCAGGAGAGTGTGAATTTGTTGAATCACTAGTAAGAAGTAAAACTCCTTGTTCCCCATAATGTGCTAATCTATGTAAGTCCGTTGGATATCCATCAATTGGTGTATGATCAATTTTAAAATCACCTGTATGAATAATAGTTCCAGCTTCTGTTTTTACAGCAATTGATGATGAATCAATAATTGAGTGAGTAATATGCATCCATTCAACTTCAAATTCACCAATTTTTATAGGAGTTCTTTTTTGTATTGCTCTAAAGAATTTTCTATGTTCTCTCATTTTATGTTCATCAAATTTTGAACCAATCATCTCTAATGGCAATGATGTTCCATAAACAGGAAATTGCATCTCTTTAAATAAATATGGCATTGCACCAATATGATCTTCATGACCATGAGTAATTACTATTCCTGCGATTTTATTTTTTATTTCTCTAATATAAGTAAAATCTGGAATCAAAATATCAACTCCGTGCATATCATCATCAGGGAAACTCATACCAACATCAACAATAATTGCACAGTTTTCAGTTTCAATAACCATCATATTTCCACCAATTTCACCTAATCCACCAAGTGGAGTTATTCTTACTTTGGCATTTGTATTTAGATTTAATTTATAGTGTGGATTTAATCTATCTCTATGAATTTTTTCATTGATTAAGTGTGCTTTCTTAAGATCACTTATCCAACCATCACCTTTTTGAAATTTTGGTCTTGGTTTTCTTTTTCTTTGGTTATTGTTATTTATATTTTTTTTGTTGTCTTCTTCTGTAGAAGTACTAGCTTTTTCTGTACTATTTTTTGTAGTTGTTGAAGTAGGTTTATTATTACTTCTTGGCCTTGTATTCGTTGAACTTTTTTGTTGTTGCTTAGGATTATGCTGTTCTACTTTATCCTCTTGAACTTTTTTCTCTTCCATTTTTAACCTTTGTATACATTTGGCTATACAAAGATGCGCTAACTTCATGAGGTCTTTTATTATCACTTATATCAAGTTCATTAAAGATTTGAGAAAGTTCTGACTTTTCTACAACAGTGGATAAGTTTTTTGAAAGTTTTTTTCTTGGCTGTGAAAAACAGGCTTTTAAAAACTTTTTAAAATCACTATTTAAAGAACTAGTCATGTTCTTTTTCAAATATAAAATCGAAGAAACAACCTTTGGAGCAGGGTTGAATGAATCTGGTGATACATCAAAAAGTATCTTCGAATCTTTTGTTAATAATTGTGAAATAATACCTAAAGAAGAGTACTCTTTTTCATTTACTTGTGCAGTAAATTTTACTGCTACTTCTTTTTGTATCATTACTATTATATGCTCACAATTAGTATCTTCTAACGCTCTTAATATAATGTTTGTTGCGATATAGTAGGGTAAATTTGCTATTAAGTCATATTTACCCTCATGTAACGTCTTTTGGCTCTCCCAAGTTTTTAGTACATCTGTATGCACTAAATCTAGCTTGTTACTATCTATTTCGTCTTTAAATTTAGACCTTAAAACACCAATTAAATCAGTGTCTACTTCATAAGCAGTCATATCTTTGTACTTGACTAATTTTTCTGTCAAATCACCTAAGCCAGGCCCAATCTCAACAATGTGATTTTCATTGTTGGGCATCGCTTGGATGATTCCGTTTAAAACAGCTTTATCGATTAAAAAGTTTTGTCCGTATTTTTTTTTAGCTTTAATATTTTCCATAAGCAGATATTATATCTAATTTTAACTTACAATTAGATAATATTTTTCACTATTAAAATTAAGGAAAGAATAATTGAGTAATTTTGCAAAAAGAATTATACCTTGTTTAGATGTAAAAGATGGAAGAGTTGTAAAAGGCGTAAATTTTGTTGGACTAAAAGATGCTGGTGATCCTGTAGAAGTTGCTAAACGATATAATAATGAAGGAGCAGATGAGATAACTTTCCTTGATATAACTGCAAGTCATGAGAATAGAGACACAATTGTTGATATTGTAAAAGATGTTGCAAAAGAGGTTTTTATTCCATTAACAGTTGGTGGAGGTATAAGAAAACTTGAAGATATATATAAACTACTAAATGTAGGTTGTGATAAAGTATCAATTAATTCATCAGCTGTTAATAATCCAGATTTCATAAATGAAAGTGCAAAAAGATTTGGTACACAATGTATTGTTGTAGCTATTGATGTGAAAAAGGTTCAGGATGGTTCATATCATGTTTTTGTAAAAGGTGGAAGAGAAGATACAGGACTTGATGCAGTAAAGTGGGCTAAAGAGGTCTATAGTAGAGGTGCTGGAGAGATACTTCTAACATCAATGGATACAGATGGTGCTAAAACTGGATTTGAACTTAATATTACTCAACAAATTTCATCTGTAGTTGATATTCCAGTTATTGCAAGTGGTGGTGCTGGAACAATGGAGCATATTAAAGATGCTTTTAATTGTGGTGCAAGTGCTGCTTTAGCTGCATCTATATTTCATTATAAAGAGATAGATATCATGGATTTAAAACACTACTTAAAAGAGAATAACATTCCCGTAAGGATATAAAATGAATAGATTTCTAAAATGTGCAGTATTATCTTCTGTACTTCCGTTATCGCTTTTGTCATATGAAATTGACTTTTCAAAAACTTTTACAAAAAAATTAATACCTGATATTTTAAATTCAGATATTAAGTTAGTTGTAGAGTTAGATAGTGAAAAAAAAGTTTCTTCAAAACTTGAAAAGTTTAACAACTACATCAAAGATATGAATTATGTAGAAAAAAACCTTGGTACTTTTAACATAAGACCTAGATATAAATATAAAAGTAATACTCCACATATAGATGGGTATATTGGAGAGATAAAATATGGTATTGAATCAAATGATCCAAAAAAGATTAGTAAGTTTATCAATGGCTTAATTGATTTAAAAAACCATAGAGATACTTCTATAATTGTTTCAAACTTATCATGGAAGGTTAAAGATACTTCAGCAAATATTGCTATTGATCTTTTAAGATATGAATCAATAACTTGGATAGAGAAGTATGCAAAAAATTTATCTACTGATTTGAAAAAAAAATGTGAAGTTAAACACATAAATATACACTCTTTACAAAACTCTTATTATAGAGGAAGTGAAGTAATGTATAGTGCTAAATCATCTGATACTTCAATTTCTGTACCACAACAAACAGCAAAAAATATAAAAATGAGTGTTAATTACAAATTGGAGTGCAAATGATTATTTGTGCAGGTAGAAATGAAACTTTTAAGTTCGCTGAGCCTATGGGTGTAGGATTGATTGAGATGTCAATCAACCTAACAAGAAAATGCCTTTTTGACAAACCTGATTTTATACTTTTTGTTGGAAGTGCAGGCTCTTATGGAGAGCATAATATTTTTGATATAATTGAGTCAAAAAGAGCAGCAAATATTGAGCTATCTTTTTTACAAAACAATTCATATACTCCACTTGATAATGTATTAGAATCTGAAAATAAATTTGTTAGAAATGATACAATTGTAAATAGTTCAAACTATATATCTTCAAACTTTTCATTAAGCAAAAAGTTTAATGCTTACGGTATTGGAGTTGAAAATATGGAATTTTTTGCAGTATTACAAGTTGCTAAAGAGTTTGAAATTCCTGTAGGTGGAATATTTGTAGTTACAAATTATACTAATGAAACTGCCCATGAAGATTTTCTAAAAAATCATAAAGAGGCTATGTCTAAACTTACTAACTCATTAATTGAGAAAAATATTATAAAATAATCGTAGTAAAATAACTACGATTATTTTAAATTCTTAGCTAGATGATTACAAAGCATTACACCTTTAAAATTTAAAATACTAACTATTTGCTTTTTCATTAGGATGTTTCATGTGAAACATATTTAGTGATTTATATAAACTTTTTTAAAATTCTATTAAAATAAAAGATTTTAGATTTTAGAAATTTTATATATTTTATATAACTATGTTTATCAAGACTTTATTCAATTAGTACTTTTTTATAGTTGTTTTAACCATAGACTTTATTTTTCTTTATTATTTTAATAAATACTTTATTAAAGAAAAAACTCTATTTCATTTCAGTGTTTCACGTGAAACAATTATTAAACTTTACAACATATATATTAAATATTATAGTAAAAAATTTATTTTATTAAAAGCAGAAATAGAGTAGAAAAAGAGTATACTTACGCTTTAGAATAGATGTAAATGAAAGGTAATAATGCAATCAATATATGACTTTACATTAGATGAGTTAAAAGAAGAATTAAAACCTTCTTTTAGAGCAAAACAAGTTTATAATTGGATATATAAAAAATATGCTTCATCATATGATGAAATGAAAAATATACCAAATGATTTAAAAGAACAATTAAAAGAAAATTATGCTTTAGATATTATGAAAATAGTAAAAAAAGAGCAAAGTTTAGATGGAAGTATAAAATATCTTTTTCAACTACATGATGGCTTAACAGTTGAGGCTGTTTTACTTTTAATGAAAAAGAAAAAAATTAGTGAAGATGGGAAAATAGAAAGAAGTGAAAAATATACTGTTTGTATCTCTTCACAAGTTGGATGCAAAGTAGGGTGTACATTTTGCCTAACAGCAAAAGGTGGTTTTGTAAGAAATTTAACAGTTGGAGAGTATATAGCACAAATTGTTAATATCAAAAGAGATAACAATATAGCTGAAAATAAATCACTTAATATTGTTTATATGGGTATGGGTGAACCACTTGATAATTATAAGAATTTTGTAAAAGCAGTTAAAGTTTTTAGTGAACTTGATGGACTTGCAATAAGCAGAAGAAGACAAACTGTTTCTACATCTGGTATAAGTAGTAAAATAGAAAAACTTGGTAAAGAAGATTTAGGAATTCAACTTGCTATTTCTTTACACGCAGTTGATGATAAATTAAGAAGTGAATTAATTCCTATGAACAAAGCATATAATATAGAAAGTATTATAAATGCTGTAAGAAACTTTCCAGTTGATGCAAGAAAAAAAGTTATGTTTGAATATCTTGTAATTAAAGATAAAAATGATGATATAAAATCTGCTGATAAACTATTGAAACTATTAAATGGTATCAAAGCAAAAGTAAATTTAATCTACTTTAATCCATATCCTGGCACACCATATCAAAGACCAGAAAGTAAAGATATGGTAAAATTTCAAGAATATTTAATAAATAAAGGATTGCTTTGTACTATTAGAGAATCAAAAGGTCTTGATATCTCAGCAGCATGTGGGCAGTTAAAAGAAAAGGAATCAAATGGAAATTCTTGATATTGTAATGATAGTATTTATATGTATAGTTGCAATAGTCTCAGCAATTGGATTTTTTAGAAGTTATAAAAATAAGGATGGAAAATAATGGCAATTACAAGATTTGCTCCAAGCCCAACAGGATATCTACATATTGGTGGATTAAGAACGGCTTTATATAACTATTTATGGGCAAGAAAAACAGATGGTGAATTTAGATTACGAATAGAAGATACAGATACTCAAAGAAATAATGATGATGCTATGAAAGCAATACTTGAAGCTTTTGAGTGGGTTGGTTTAAGTTATGATGGAGAAGTAGAGTACCAATCAAAAAGAATGGATATTTATAAAAAATATATTCAACAACTTTTAGATGAAGGAAAAGCTTACTATTGTTATATGAGTAAAGATGAGCTTGAAGCTTTAAGAGAAAAGCAAATGGCGAACAAACAGACTCCAAGATATGATGGAAGATACAGAGACTTTACAGGAACACCTCCAAGTGGTATTGAGCCAGTAGTAAGAATAAAAGCTCCACTTGAGGGAAAAATCACTTTTGTAGATGGTGTAAAGTCAATCATGAATATAAACTGCAATGAAGTAGATGATTTTATTATTGCAAGAAGCAATGGTAATCCAACTTATAATTTTGTTGTTGCAATTGATGATGCACTAATGGGTATGACTGATGTAATTAGAGGAGATGACCATTTAACTAATACTGCAAAACAGATTATTATTTATGAAGCTTTAGGTTTTGATATTCCTAAATTTTTCCATGTTCCTATGATTAATAATCCACAAGGGAAAAAACTTTCTAAAAGAGATGGTGCTATGGATGTAATGGAATATAAAAGACAAGGATATTTACCAGAAGCATTATTAAACTTTTTAGTAAGACTTGGATGGTCTAATAAAGACCAAGAAATATTCTCAATGGAAGAGATGCTTGAGCTATTTGATCCTTCAAATATAAATAAATCTGCATCATCATATAATCAAGAAAAACTTCTATGGTTAAATTCGCATTATATAAAAAATATATCAAATGATAGATTAGCAAAAGAGTTAGAGTTTTTTAATTGCCACTTACAAGGACATGATAAAAAAGAGATGATTTTAGATTTATCAAAAGAGAGAGCACAAACATTAGTAGAATTAAAAAATGCAATAGATATTATAATAAATAGACCAACTCAATATGAAGAGAAAGGTGTAAAAAAATTCATAAAAGAAGATACTTCAAAGTTTATGGATGCATACTTAAAAACTTTAGAAGAGAAAAAAGACTCACTACATTTAGCTTGTGATTATGAAGATATTACTAAACCTTTTATAAAAGAGTTTGAGCTAAAATTCCCACAACTATTCCAACCAATTAGAATAGCACTTACAGGTGGAACACAAGCACCTTCTGTTTATGATATTATGGCAATACTTGGATATGATGAAGTAAATTTAAGAATTAGAACAGCACTAGATAAAAACTTTAATAAAGAGGCTTAATAAAGAAAGAATAAAGAGTTTATTTTATAACTCTTTACTCTTTTTATGCTTTTCTCCCCAAAAATACAACTGCTTTAAAATCGGTTTTAAACTCTTACCATATTCACTTAATGAGTACTCAACTTTTGGAGGTACTTGGGGATAAACAACTCTAGTAATAATACCATCTAACTCTAGCTCTTTTAATTTTTGGGATAACATTTTTTGTGTAATCTTTGGCATTTGTTTTTGTAATTCATTAAATCTTTTTGTATCTCTTCTTAAGTACCAAAGTATTAAAATTTTCCATTTTCCATCAATCACATCCAAGGCTATTTCAACTGGACATTTTTCATCTTCTTTATCAATTATTAAATCAATATCTTTATTCATAAAACCCTCATTAGTATCTTTTTTGAAACTATATATCTTTTGTGTAAGCTCTTGTGCTTCTTATTTATTTTAGCTAAACTTTTTTAAACTATAAAAAAAGGAAAATTAATGAGAGCATTTGTAGTAGAAAAAATAGAAGATGAAAAGTTTATTAGTTCTGTAAAAGATATTGATATTCCAAAAATAGAAAAAGATGAAGTATTAGTAAAAGCCTCTTACTCTTCATTGAACTTCAAAGATGCATTAAGCTCTATTGGAAACAAAGGAGTTACAAAAGTTTTTCCTCATGTAACTGGTATTGATGTATCAGGTGAAGTTATAAAATCAAATAATTCAAACTTTAAAAAAGGCGATAAAGTAGTTGCCACTGGATATGATTTAGGTATGAATACAGATGGAGGACATCAAGAGTATGTAAAAATACCAGCTTCATGGCTTATTAAAATTCCTAAAGGTCTTGATGAAAAAGAGATTATGGTATATGGAACTGCTGGATTAACAGCAGCACTTAGTATAAACGAACTACAAGAAAACTCAATAAATAGTGGTAAAGTATTAGTTACAGGTGCAACAGGTGGAGTTGGAAGTATTGCTATAGTAATCTTAGCAAAACTTGGATATGAAGTAGTTACTATAACAGGTAAAAAAGATAAAATAGAGTATTTAAAATCTTTAGGAGCGAATGAAGTAATATTAAGAGAAGATTTTGATATTTCAAATAAAAAACCAATGTTAAGTGAAGTTTATGATGCAGTAGTTGATACAGTAGGTGGGGAATATTTAGCCCATGCATTAAAACAGATAAAGCATAGTGGAGTTGCAACTTGTTGTGGATTAACATCTTCTCATGAATTAAATACAAATGTATTCCCTTTTATTTTAAGAGGAGTAAGACTTATAGGAATTGATTCAGTTGAAATACCCCTAGAAAAAAAAGAGAAGATCTGGGGAAAAATAGCAAAAGAGTATAAAAATTCTAATTTAGAAAAACTTACAAGCCAAATAACTCTAGATGAAATTAAAGATGCATATGAGAAAATATTAACTTCAAAAGCTACTGGAAGATATCTAGTAAAAATAGATTAAACTTAAAAGTTTAATCTATTACACAATTTGCATCTTCATCAAATCTTAATCCAATTTCATTATCAACAGCATACTCTTTACCCCAATCATGCAAATCATATAAAATAGGAATTAATTTCTCACCAGCTTTTGTTAACTTATACTCAACCTTAGGAGGTACTTGAGGATAAACAATCCTTTGAACAATTCCTACTTCTTCTAATTCTCTTAATTGCTGTGTTAGCATTTTTTGAGAAATATTTGGAATTAATCTTTTTAATTCTCCATTTCTCTTAACATCTTTTTTTAAAGCCCAAAGAACCATACCTTTCCATTTTCCACCAATAATATCAGTTGCTAATTGAAAAAAACAGTTATATTTTTTGTTGTTAGATTCCATAAAAAGCCTTTATAGTTTTTATAAGTTTACTAATATTAGCTTTAATGGTTACTTAAAGGTTACTATGAAACTAAAAAGTACATACTTGACAAAAAGTATCTAAACAGATAAAATTTCGCCAAATTAATAAATACAAAATAATAAGGAAAATAATATGGGAAAATATATTGAATTAACACAAGAGAACTTTGAAAGTACAGTAGCAAATGGAGTATCATTAGTAGATTTCTGGGCTCCATGGTGTGGACCTTGTAGAATGCTAGCACCAGTAATTGAAGAGTTAGGTGAAGAGTTTGATGGAAAAGCAAATATTTGTAAAGTAAACACTGATGAGCAACAAGACTTAGCAGTTAAATATGGAATTAGATCTATTCCTACAATTATCTTTATGAAAGATGGTGAAATTGTAGATCAAATGGTTGGTGCTTCTTCTAAACAAGCACTTTCTGAAAAATTAAACTCATTAGCATAATAAAAAGGGGTAATATCCCTTTTTAGCTATCTTAAATTAACAAAACTACCTATAAAGCCTTAAATTATAAACAAACTTTTGATAAAATAACAAAGACTTACTGTATACATAGGAAAATTAAAATGCAACAATTTTTAGAACAATCAAAAAAAATAAGTAGAGAAATAGCCACACTAAGTGGAGAAGTTAAAAATAAAGTACTAAATGAAATGGCAGATGCTTTAATAGAACATAGTGACTTTATTGTTCATAATAATAGTAAAGATATGCAAGCAGCAGAACAAGAAAACTTAAGCCTTGATTTAAAAGATAGGCTTTTACTAACTAATGATAGAGTAAAAGCTATGGCAAATGCAATTAGACAAATAGCAAATCTTAAAGAACCTGTAGGAAGAACACTTGATGGTTGGGTAACAGAAAATGGATTAAATATTCAAAAAGTATCAATCCCTATTGGAGTTATTGGTATTATTTATGAAAGCAGACCAAATGTAACAAGTGATACAGCTGCTCTTTGTTTTAAAAGTGGGAATGTATGTATTTTAAAAGGTGGAAAAGAAGCACAACATAGTAATAAAGCAATTGCAGATATCTTAAGAAATGTATTAGCAGTAAATAAACTTCCAGAACAAGCTATCTCATTATTACCTAACTCTACAAGACAAGGGGTAGCAGAGTTTATAAAACAGGATAAATATGTTGATTTACTTGTTCCAAGAGGAGGAGAAGCTCTAATTAAATTTATAAGTCAAAATGCAACTATTCCTGTTGTTAAACATGACAAAGGATTATGTCACACATATATTGATAAATTTGCAGATGGTAAAAAAGCAATTGAAATAGCAATCAATGCAAAATGTCAAAGACCTGGTGTTTGCAACTCAATGGAGACTTTACTAGTTCATAAAGATGTAGCAAACTATGTATTGCCACCACTTCATGAAAACTTTATGAGTAAAAATACTCAGCTTAGAGGTTGTGAAGAAACAGTTGAATATATTGATATTCCACTTGCAACACAAGAGGATTTTGATACAGAGTACTTAGCAAATATCTTATCTATTAAAGTAGTAAAAGATGTAAGTGATGCTATTAGTCACATCAATAAACATGGTTCTGGACACTCTGAATGTATTATTAGTGAAAACTATTCAGTTGTAAATAAATTTTTAAATGAAGTTGATGCAGCTTGTGTATATGCAAATGCAAGTACAAGATTTACCGATGGAGGTGCTTTTGGACTTGGAGCAGAAGTTGGTATTTCTACTAATAAACTTCACTCAAGAGGTCCTATGGGAATAAATGACCTTACTACATTTAAATATAAGATTTATGGAAATGGACAAATTAGATAAAATTATCTAATTTGTCACTTTTTTCTCACTTTTTACTTTCAAGCTTACTTTTTTGCCACCAAATGTCACTAAAGTGTTATTAAATATTTTAGGAGGCTTTTATGACATATGCAAAAAAGAGATATTTAAACTTCTTTGCCATTACAATTTTTACTTTAGTATTGCCCTTTATTACAATAAATGGCAATCATATGCTACTTCTATCTTTTGATAGAATGGAATTTCACTTTTTAGGTTTTGCTTTTGAGATGCAAGAGCTTTACATCATGCCATTTTTACTTATGATTTTATTTATTGGTATTTTTGCAACTACTGCAATTGGTGGTAGAATTTGGTGTGGATGGGCATGTCCTCAAACTATTTTTAGAGTAATTTATAGGGATTTAATAGAGTCTAAGATTTTTAATTTAAGAAGAATTAAAAATAAAGTAAAAGATGTTGATTATTCAAAAACAGAAAATAAAATCAAAAAGATTTTATCTATTAGTTTATTTGGTATCTTATCACTTATAATTGCTACAAATTTTATGTGGTATTTTATTCCACCAGAAGATTTCTTTAGATATATGCAAGAACCAAAAGAGCATGTATTTATGGTAATGTTTATTGTAACTGTTGCACTTTTTTTAGTTTATGATATTGTTTTTACAAAAGAGCATTTTTGTACATATGTATGTCCATACTCTAGAATACAATCTGTTTTATATGATGATAATACAATCCAAGCTATTTATAATACAAATAGAGGAGGAGAGATATATAAAAATGGAGAAAAGACTATTTTTAAAGCTAAGCAATTACAAGAGCATGAAGAGTGTACTGCTTGTGAAGCTTGTGTAAAAATTTGTCCAACAGGAATAGATATTAGAAAAGGTCTGCAAGTTGAATGTATAAACTGTCTTGAGTGTGTAGATGCTTGTACAAGTGTAATGGGGAAACTTGGTAAAAAAACACTTGTTGATTGGGGAAGTACAAACGAAGTTTTAAAAGATAAAAAAACAAACTACTTTAGTATTAGAAATATAATGTATTACTTAGCAATTGGGATATGTTTTGTATTATTAGTTATTTCTGCATCAAAAAAAGAGTACTTTTTACTAAATGTAAATAAAACAACAAAACTTTATAATATAAAAGAAGATGGTCATGTTACAAATAACTATTTATTAACAATACAAAATAGAGATAAAAAGGCATACACATTTGATATAAAAATCATTGATAATGAGAATTTTACACTTAAAAGATTTAAACCATTTAAATTAGATGTGGACAAAAGAGTTAAAAAAGTTCTAATTTTAGAGACTAAAAAAAGACTATTTTTATCTGATAAAAAGGATACTCCAATAGATGTAAAAATAGTAATGTTTGCAAAAGAGAATCCAAAAGAAGTATTTAAAGAACAAACAATATCATTTATTTATCCAAGAAATGATAGCTTTAAGTAATTTAGCAATATCTGGATTGTAGAAAAAAAAATTTTTAGTTATACTTCTTTAAATTTTGAAATTTAATAAAGTTACTAAACAGGAGTAATAAATGAGTTATATAACAAACGCGAACTTAGAACAAGCAGATGAGAGAGTATATTCAATAATACAAAAAGAGTTAAAAAGACAAACAAATCATTTAGAGATGATAGCAAGTGAGAACTTTACAAGCCCAGCAGTAATGCAAGCAATGGGTTCAGTATTTACTAACAAATATGCTGAAGGTTATCCATATAAAAGATATTATGGAGGTTGTGAATTTGCTGATGAAGTAGAACAACTAGCAATAGACAGAGCTTGTGAGATTTTTAATTGTAAATATGCAAATGTACAACCACACTCAGGAAGCCAAGCAAATGGTGCAGTATATGCAGCATTATTAAAAGCTGGTGATAAAATTTTGGGTATGGACTTATCTCATGGTGGACATTTAACTCATGGTTCAAAACCATCATTTTCAGGAAAGAACTACTCTGCTTTTTATTATGGAGTTGAGCTTGATGGAAGAATTAATTATGATAAAGTTTTAGAAATTGCAAAAATAGTTCAACCAAAAATTATTGTTTGTGGTGCAAGTGCATATGCAAGAGAGATTGACTTTAAAAGATTTAGAGAAATAGCAGATGAAGTTGGTGCTTTTCTTTTTGCTGATGTTGCACATATTGCAGGTTTAATTGCAGCCAATGAACATCCATCACCATTTCCACATGCACATGTTGTAACAACAACAACACATAAAACATTAAGAGGACCAAGAGGTGGACTTATATTAACAAATGATGAAGATATTGCAAAGAAGATTAATTCAGCAATATTTCCAGGAATTCAAGGTGGACCATTAGTACATGTAATTGCAGCAAAAGCAGTAGCATTTGGAGAGATTTTACAAGCATCATGGAAAGATTATGCAAAACAAGTAAAAGCAAATGCAAAAGTATTAGCAGATGTATTAGTAAAAAGAGGATATGATTTAGTAAGTGATGGAACAGATAATCACTTAGTATTAGTATCATTTTTAAATAAACCATTTTCAGGAAAAGATGCAGATGCAGCACTTGGGAATGCAGGTATAACAGTAAATAAAAACACAGTTCCAGGTGAAACTAGAAGTCCATTTGTAACAAGTGGTATTAGAATAGGAAGTCCTGCATTAACAGCAAGGGGAATGAAAGAGAAAGAGTTTGAGTTTATAGCAAATAAAATTTGCGATGTTTTAGACGACATTGAAAACACAAAACTTCAAGATGATATAAACAAAGAACTTGAAGCTCTTGCTTCTAATTTTGTTATTTATTCTCAATCTACTTACTAATAATTTCTTGTACTTATTTAAGGTTTAAGTGGTATACTTCCCACTTAAACCTTTTTTTATAAGATATAAGATGAGCGAAGATAAACTATATTTACAAAATGAAAACTACAATAAAATCGTAAAAGCAATAAAATTTATTGATGAAAACTTTAAAGAACAACCAAGTATTGATACAATTGCTGAATATATTGGTATGAGTAAATACCACTTTATTAGAGTATTTAAAGAGTACGTTGGTGTTACACCTATTCAATTTTTACAATCAATTACATTAAATTATGCAAAAGAACATTTAAAAGAATCACCATCAATATTAGAAAGTTCATTGGATTTAGGACTATCAAGTCCAAGTAGATTGCATGATTTGTTTGTCAATGTAATTGGAGTTACTCCAAAAGAGTATAAACAGCTAGGTCAAAATGTTCAAATAACATATGGTTATGGATATACACCTTTTGGAAATGCCTTAATTGCACTAACAAAAAGAGGGATATGTTTTTTAGGTTTTTATGATACAAATAAAGAAGATGTATATAAAAGATTTAAACAAATATGGGCAAAAGCTGATTTGATTGAAGATAATAAAAAAGCAACTGAGGTTTTAGATAGTATATTTATAAAAAAAGACAAAAGATTTAGTCTTTATTTAAAAGGGACTAATTTCCAAATAAATGTATGGAAAGCTTTGATTAATATTCCAGATGGTTCAATTACTACATATCAAGAGGTTGCAAAATATTTAGAGAATCCAAAAGCAGTAAGAGCAGTTGCAAATGCAATAGGATCAAATCCTGTTGGATATTTAATACCTTGTCATAGAGTTTTAGGAAAATCTGGTGCTATGACTGGATACAGATGGGGAATTGAAAGAAAAAAAATATTAGTTGCATATGAAGCTTTAAAGAAAAAATAGAAAATACCTAGGAAAAAATGAAAAAACTATTACTAGTAGAGGATGATTTAATCCTACAAGAAATGATAGCAGAGTTTTTTAATGATAATAATTATTATACTTACTCTTGTAGTTCTTATAATGAAGCACTAAATTTAGCATTTGAACATGATTTTGATTTATGGATATTTGATGTAAAAATAGAAGAGGGAAATGGTTTTGAGTTATTAAAAGAGCTAAAAGAATCAAACTTAAAAACTCCTACAATTTTTACCACATCTTTAAATGCCATGGAAGATATAGAAAAAGGGTTTAAAGTAGGGTGCAGTGACTATTTGAAAAAGCCTTATGAATTAAAAGAACTTTTAATAAGAGCAAATCATCTAACAAAAGATAAAAAAGTAAAAAAAAGTATCAAGCTTAATGATGAAATTATATTTGATTATGAATCGAATATTGTTTATAAAAATAAAAAAATCTATCCTATTTCAAAAAAAGAGACAAAGCTTTTAGTGCTTTTTTTAGAAAATAAAAATAAACTTTTATCTATTGATTATATATTTAGTGAATTATGGGAGTATGAAGAACCAAGTTTTTTAAGTTTAAGAGCATATATAAAAACAATAAGAAAACTTCTTGGAAAAGATAAGATTATTAATCAAAGAGCTCAAGGATATATTTTTGCTGAATAATACGAAAAAAGTTATATTAAAGATTTTATCAATATACCTAATAAGTACACTATTTTTTTTACTTTCAATCTTTTTTATAGTAATTACATGGAAAGAGAATGAGATATATGATAAATCTCAACAATCAATTCGTGAATACAAAAGATTTTTGATAAATTTAATTAATACACATGATGCAAAAGAGCTTAAAACTTTAGCATCAAAAGATAATATACAAAGTTGCATATTTATAAAAAATAAAAAAATCTATTGTGATTTTGATTTAAAGAGTATAAAACTACCTAATAAAAGAGGATTTTTCTATGATAAAGAGTGGATTTATTATTATACAAATTTAGACAAGAGTTTAAAAAATGTTCAAATAATACTTAAAGGAACAAATAATCTAAATCAACTTAATAAATATAAGAAAAAGCTCTTTTTTCTTATATTTATTATCTTAATTTTTAGCTCTTTTATAGCATATATTTTAATTAAAATTTTGATAAAACCTTTAGAAGAGAACATCAAAGTTATGGATAACTTTTTAAAAGAGACTACCCATGAAATCAAAGCTCCATTGAGTATAATAAATATGAGTATTGAAACTATGCAAACTAACATGCTTACAGATAAAAATAATAAAAGAGTAAATAATATAAAAACTGCAACAAACTCATTAAATAGTATATATGAAGATTTAACAGATATTCATTTTAATTCAAAACATAAAATAGAGCTAATTGAATTTGATAAGCTTTTAGAACAAAGAATAACATTTTTTACACCATTGTTGGAAAATAATAGTCTTACATTAATCAAAAGCATAAGTAAAAGTAAAATAAGTATTGATAAAACAAAACTAATTAAAATTATAGATAATTTAATATCAAATGCAATCAAACACTCAAAAAATAATAGCACAATTAAAATTGAATTAAAAGATAATTACTTTAAAATCACAAACCATACAAACAATAAACTACCTTTAAACTTAGAGCAACTATTTGAGAGATACTATAAGATTAATAGTAGTAATGAGGGCTTTGGAATTGGTTTAAATTTAGTAAAAAAACTTTGTAATGATTTTAATATCTGTATTAAAGCAAGCAGATTAGATAAATATGAAATATCTTTCTTACTAAATTGGTATAAATAATAATTATCAATTTCATACTTGCTTCACACTTCTTTGTTACACTTCCAATAACAAAGGAGAAATATGAAAAAAACGTGGAAAAAAATTCACTCTATGCTTGGAATAGTAAGTGTGCTATTTTTATCTATAATTGGAATTACAGGTGCATTTTTATCTTTTGAAAAAGATATAACTGAATTTTTAAATCCAAAAGTTTACAATATCAATTATAAAAACAAAACAGCAATTGATAAAAAACTTTTAATTGAGAAAATACAAAAAGAACATAATTTAAAAGTTTTAGCAATAAGAGTCTATTCAGATCCAAAAAAAGCTTTTGTTTTAGTAACACCTCCCAAAGAAGGTGCCACAAGCAAAAAAAAGGTTTTATATTATATAAATCCATATACAGGTGAAATTACTACAAGTTTAAATGCAAGAACATTTTTTTTAGTAAATAGATACTTACATAAAGATTTAATGATTGGAATTATAGGTAAAAATATTATTGCTATTTCAACAATTATATTGATAATACTCAGTTTATCAGGATTATATTTATACTACAAACCATTAAAGTATAATATTAAATCAGCAATGAAAATAAACTTTTTGGCAAAAGGAAAAAGATTATATTACAAGCTACATACTGTATTTGGTATATACTTTTTATTGGCATTTTTAATCATGAGTTTAAGTGGTCTTTTTTGGTCATATGAGTGGTACAAAAATGCAATATACAAACTAGCAGATGTTCAAATTCCAAAATTTGCTCATAAAACAAGTAATAAAAAAAGAGTATATAACTCTCTTGATTTAAATAAAACTATGATTGTTTTAGATCTATTTAATAAAAATATTAAAGATTATGAAGTTTTAACTATAAGAAAAATAAGAAAGAGTGATAACTTTTTAGTAAGCTATCTAAAAAAAGAGTCTGCTCATCATAAGGCATTTAATACAGTTACTATAAGTGTAGAAAAAAACAAAATATTAAATCACAAAAAGTATGAAGATAAAAGAGTTGGAGAAAAAGTTATTGCTAGTATGTTACCTATTCATAGTGGAGAATTTTTTGGATTTTTTTTTAAAATCATATTTTTAATAGCTAGTGCATCATTATTGATGTTTAGTATTACAGGATTACTATTATTTAAAAAAGGAAGAAAATGATAAAAAAATGCTTTTATTTAAGCTTTATAGCAATATCAGTATTAAATGCAAACTCAACAACAAGGCTTGATGATGTAGTTGTAAGTGCAGCAGGATTTGAAGAAAAAATCGTAGATACAGTAAAAAATATATCAATTATTACAAAAGAAGATATACAAAATAAAGGTTTTTCAAATATTAAAGATATCCTAAAAAGATCACCTGGGGTATCAATATCATCAAAAAGTGTTCATGGAGATCAAATTGATATTAGAGGACAAGGAGATAAAGCTTCAAGCTCAGTGTTAATATTAGTAGATGGTGTTAGTATAAACTCACTAGATCAAACACATGTTGGCGCATCTCTTGATACAGTTGATATAAATAATATAGAAAGAATAGAGATAATTCCTGGTGGAGGTTCAGTTTTATATGGTTCTGGTACAAGAGGAGGGGTTGTAAATATAATTACAACTAAAGCTAGTAAAAATAAAGAGTTCCATGGCTATTTAACTGCAAAATATGCTTCATACAAGCATAAAGAGTATCAAGCAAATTTATCAAAAGGTATTAGTGAAAATATATTTTTAGATACTAGCTTTCAAAAGCTAAATAAAAAAGGATATACAAATGGAACAAAAGATGACAAACTATCTGCAAATGCATCTTTAAAATTTGATATTTCTGATAATCAAGAGCTTATACTAAATGCTAGTTATGCAAAAAGTGAATTAGTAGTTGCAAAAAATCAATTAACAAAAGAGCAATTAAAAGAAGATAGAAAACAAGCACCTTTAGGAATACATGATTCTGAAATAACTCAATATTCTGAGTATATTAGTAGAAAACGAAAATATGATTTAAAATATACTTTAGCTCAAAAAAACTTCTCTTTAGAGACATTAAGTTTTTATCAAAAACTTACAATGAAAGATAGAATTGATAAAAATAAAGGATTAAAATTTAAGTTTAAAGTTCCTTTTGAAAAAGGCTATCTTGTATCTGGGTATGATTATGAAAAGATGAAAGCCCAAAGGGGTGAAGAGAATATTACAAAAGTACAAAAAGAGACAAACTCTTTATTTCTTATTGGTAAATATAACTTCAATGAGTATGTTAATAGTATGATTGGATATAGAAAAGAGTATGCAAGTTATACTATGCAGAATACTGAAAATACAATTAATGGAAATACAAAAGCAAACAATGATGCTTATGAGTTTGTCCTAAACTCAAAATATAGTGATGATGGAAATATCTATTTTAAATATGAAAAGGGTTTTATCTCTCCAACTCCTTATAAAAGATATGACAAAACATCAGTTACTCCTTTAGAGTATGAAGTAAATAATATAAAATCTGAAGATTATGATACATATGAAATAGGAATAAGAGATTTTATATTTGGCAGTTATATTACACTTACAAACTTTTATTCAATTTCAAATAATGAGATTATGAGAAATATGCATAGTGATAGAAGTTTTAATTGGGAGAATATAGATGAAACAAAAAGATATGGAGTAGAGTTATTTTTAGAACA
Organism: Malaciobacter canalis; assembly: GCF_008000835.1. Taxonomy (GTDB): domain Bacteria; phylum Campylobacterota; class Campylobacteria; order Campylobacterales; family Arcobacteraceae; genus Malaciobacter; species Malaciobacter canalis. Next base: position 31,541 of record NZ_CP042812.1, on the reverse strand, counting down.
ATATCCAACAAATAATCTAACATTTAATCAATCATATAGTTTTATCAATGCTGAAATTACAAAAGGTGAAAATGAAGGAGATGATATTCCATATGTATCAAAAAATAAATTTGTCTTTTCTATGAATTACTATATAAACTCAAAACTAAGTACTTATCTTGATTATCAATATTTTGGAAGTAGTTATGATAAAGAAAAAGTAAAAGTTCCATCATATAGTATTGCAAACTTATCGTTAAATTATGAGTTCAACTCACAACTTAGTTTTGTAACAGGAGTTAATAACCTTTTAAATAAAGAGTATAACGAATATCAATCAACAAGAAATGGTAAAACAACTTATAGACCAGCACCTGAAAGAAACTACTTCTTTCAATTAAAATATAACTTTTAAAAGCTTTTTTCAATAGTTATTATAAACTCTAAGCCTTTTTCTAAAGGCTTAGCTTCAATAGTTCCTTTAAAACTATCTTCTATAATAGTCTTAACTAAATAAAGTCCAATACCAAAGCCATCTTCTTTTGTAGTAAAATAAGGTTTAAAAAGTTTAGGTAGCTCTTTTTTAGAAATTCCTGCTCCATTATCTCTTACTTTAACTATTAAGCTTGAGTGATTTGAGTAAACATTAATATCAATTTTGGGATACTCTTGGTTTGATAAAGCCTCAATACTATTTTTTATCAAGGTTAATATAACCTGAGAGAATTCATTTGAAATACCATAGATCTTTGATACTTCACTTGTATGAAAAGTAAGAGTTAAATCCACTCTTTGTTGTTTTAAACTTGCATTTAAAATAGTCAAAGCTTTATTTATAGACTCTTTTACTAAAAAATCCTCTTTATTCTTTGATGGTGTATAAAAATCTTTAAAATCATCAATTGTTTTTGACATAAACTGTAATTGTTCATTTGCTTGCATAAACTTTTTATCAAAATAGTCTTGTTTTAATTTACCATTTTCAAATCTTGTTTTTATATTCATAAAAATATATGACAAGTTATTTAAAGGTTGTCTCCATTGATGAGCAATATTACCTATCATAGCTCCTGATTTTGCTAATCTACTTTGATGTAATAACATATTTTCATAGTTTATATTTTGATTTTTTAACTCTTTTTGTTTATTTGCTAAACTAAAAGTAAATAAAATTGCTTCAATAGCAAATGCAACAAGAACTAAATCAACATAACCACTTCTTACATAAAGAGTTTTAAATTGAATAATATATAAAAACAAACATACAAAAGACCAACCTACAACATAAATCAATGTAGGTTTTACACCATCTTTTATATTAAATATTACCGATAAAAATAGTAAAAAATAGACAACAGAATAAGGCAAATACTCAAATAACATATAATGATAAAAAACTGTTGCTAAAACAAAAATCAAAAAAGCAGTAAAAATCATTAGTTCTTTTATGCTTTTAAATATTGGAATAAATTCAACTTTAAAAAAAGCAAATGCAAAGATTATTGCAAAGATTGTTGCAAAACCTAGTGATATCTCTTTAAAAATTGGTGGAATTTCAAAAAATTGACTATATATAACTATATATGCAAGGGAAAAAATCTGCATTAAACAATATGCTAAATAAAATAGCTCTTTTAAATAAACATATCTAATTGCAGTAAATAAAATACTCATCAAAAGTATTCCAAAAGTTACTCCATATGCTAAAACTATATTTATATCAAACATCAATTTTGTAGCCAACCCCTGATAGATTTGAAATGCTATTGCAACAAAAATGGGCTTTTAATCTTCTTACTAAAGTTTTTAAAGCATCTTTACTCATAACATCATCTGCCCAAACATAATTTTCTATTTCTTGATAAGTCACATATCTATTCTGATTTTTTATTAATAGCTCTAAAAGTAGTATCTCTTTTGCCCTTAATTTTACAAGCTCTTTATCTTTTGTCAAAGTTTTATTAAAAGTATCAAAACTAATATTATCGCAAATTTGTATAATATTTGAATTGTTACTTTTTAAAGTATCAATACAATCTTGTAAAGATTGTAAAAGTTCATCATGCTTTATTGGTTTTATTAAGTACTTTATTAAATGAAGCTCGACAGCTTTTAATAAATACTCTTTTGTACTATATGCACTTGTAATAATAGCTTGCGTTTTTTTATCTTCTTTTCTAATACGACTAATTAATTCTAAGCCATCAATCTTTGGCATTTGGATATCTGTTATTATTATATCAGGATTATATTTTTTGTATAAACTTAGTGCTTCAAGCCCATCACTTGCTTCATAAATAGTATCAAAATGGTTTTGTAAAAGTTCAACTCCATTTTCTCTTGCTAGTTCATCATCTTCTACATATAAAACTTTTAGATTATTTGTTTCTATCATCTTTTTTACTTGGTATTGTTATTGTAAATAAAGCACCTGTGTACTCTTTATCTTTATACATATAAGTGCTATTATTAACCTCTATTGTACCATAGAAATGTTTTGAAATTATTTCATAAGTCATATATAAACCAATACCTGTTCCTTGACTTTTATGTTTTGTAGTAAAATATGGTTCAAAAATTTTATCAATAATTTTTTCATCAATACCTTTAGCATTATCTTTTATTTTTATTACTACATTTTCATTATCATCATAAACATCTAAAAAGATAAATTTTTCATCATCTTTATTAAGATTTTTAGCAATTGCATCTTGAGAATTATTAAAAAGATTTACTAAAGATTGAATAAGTTCATGCTCTAAACCTTCAATATTTAGCTCTTTAATATTTGAAATAAACTCTACTTTATTTTCATTGAATTTATATCCAATCAAATCAAGTACTTTATTAACAGTATTTTTTATATTAAAAAGTGTATTTTCATGGTTTGTCTTAAAAAATGTTTTAAAACTATCTATTGTTTTTGATAAATACAATGTATTATCAACTATTGAATCAATTAGTTCATAAAAAGTTTTATCATCTAAAGAATCAAACTCTTTATTCAATCTCATTCCACTTGCTGCTGTTGATATAGTAGAAAGGGGTTGTCTCCATTGATGAGCAATACTATCAAGCATTTCATGAAGTGCTATCATTTTTGATTGTTGTGATAATAAGTGTTCTTTTTCTTTAAGCTCTTTTTCTATATTTTTTTCTTTTGTAACATCAAGTTTAATAGCTAAAAACTCAATAATTTTACCTTTTTCATCAAAAATAGGAGAAATAGAGGTTTTTTCATAACTTAATTTGCCATCTTTTATTTTATTTACAAACTCACCATACCATCTTTTACCACTATAAATAGTTTTATTTAAATCTTTATAAAATTTTTTACTATTAAGTCCTGATTTTAAAATAGAAGCTCTTTTACCAATAACATCTTTATAGGTATATCCAGTATGCCTAATGAAGTTTTCATTTACATATTTTATTTTTTGATGATAATCAGTTGTCATAATAATATTATCACTATTTTCAACTGCTTGTTTAAATCTATTTAATTGAATTTTTTGATAAGCTATTTTTGTATAATAAAATAAAAATAGTACTAAACTACTTGATAAAAGTATAATAATACTCCATAAAACAGTTTTTATATCTTTTATGAATACATTTGAGTAGTCATTGAAGTTTTTCTCAAACTCATCTAATTTTTTATTTAAACTTAAAACCTCTATATCTTGTTTTTGTTTTTGGAATTTTTCAAAATATTGCAAAATATTTTTTGCATGAACAAGAAATATTTTTTCAGTATTGTCTTTAGCTTTAAAATTGTTTACTTGACTTTGAAGTTTTTTAATATCAATCTCACTATTAAACTCTAAGCCTATAATTCTTGTATAAATAGTATTAAAAACTTTATTATCAAGCTTTTCATAAATTGTTTGTATATATCTATATGAGTTATTTAAAACAGCACTAGTAGATTTTAGTTTCTCAATAGTTTTTATCTTTTTTTTAAACAAATCATCGATTTGTAAAAAATCACCTTTAAAAGCTATCAATTCTTTATCAAAATAGTTACTTTTTTTTATTTGAGATAATATATCTTTTATTTTAAATATATCTTTTTGAATAACATCAAAATTATTATAAGAGATGCTACTTGACATAAAAATATCAAAATTTTTATTTGTAGAAATCAAATAAGAGATATTTTTTTGCATTTTAAAAAAATCTTCTATTTTCTTGTTTGAATGATCAGTTGTATAAACAAGTGAAAAAATAAGAGATATGAATACAAATATAATAATTAAAACTTTTTTCATTTCTTATCCAATATTTTGGGTCTTTTCCCATCTAATGTTTTTAGAAATTTTACTATTTTTTCTATCTCTTGCTTATTTGCTTTCATGCCTAATTGATACTCCATCATTATTGAAACTGCATCATGCAAATTTTTTGCAGAAGCATCATGAAAATAAGGAGATGTTTTATTTATATTTCTTAATGTTGGAACTTTAAAATAACTTTTATCTTCAACATCTTTAGTAACTTCATATCTTCCTAAGTTTCCTACTTTTGATTTATACTCTTTTAAAATACCCATTTTTTGAAATAAATTACCACCAATGTTTATTCCATTATGACATGAAATGCAACCATTTTTTTTAAATAGTCTATACCCCTCAATCTCATCTTCACTTAAAGCAGATTTATCACCTTTTAAATATAAATCAAATCTTGAATCAGGAGTTACTAAAGCACTTTCAAACTCAGAAATTGCATCAACTAAATTATCCTTTGTAAAACCATTTTTATATACTAATTCAAACTGTTTTTTATAATATTTATCATTTTGTAGTTTTTTTATTATCTCTTCTAAAGATGAGCCCATCTCTACTGGATTGTGTATTGGTCCACTTACTTGCTCTTTTAAATCTTTTGCTCTTCCATCCCAAAATTGTGCAAGATTATATCGTGAATTAAAAACTGTAGGAGAGTTTATACTACCTTTTTTATTGTCAACTCCAATAGAAAAATCCCTATTATCATCTCCTCCATTATCAACATCATGACAGGAAGCACATGAAATTGTATTATCTTTACTTAATCTTTTATCAAAAAAGAGCTTTTTACCTAAAAGTGCTTTTTGTAAATCATATTTTATATCTGATTTTATAGGTACAATTAACTCTTTGCAGTTTAACAATAAAAAAGAGGTCATAATTAAAAATAATATTTTCATATTTTTATTTTACCATAATAATATTGATAGATAGCTATCACTTAAGTGTCACTATCTTTGGGAAAGTGCTAGTTTTACCCCTAAACTTATTAATACAAAGGAGGTTAAGATATTCATATATTTTACTATTTTTGGATTATTTAAGAGCTTTTCACTTAAAAGATTTCCTGCAACTCCAATTAAAGAGAAAACAATAATAGTTAAAGCCATAAAAATTAAACCTAAAATTATCATTTGTAAAGGTATATTTCCATTTTGAACACTTACAAATTGAGGTAAAAATGCTAAGAAAAATATTGATACTTTTGGATTTAAAATATTCATTAAAAAGCCTTTAAAATATAAAGCTTTCAAATCTTTTTTTGAAGCTTTTGTATCAAGATTTAATGGTTCATTTCTATGTTTATATACTTGATATGCAATATAAAGCAAATATGCTACACCTAAATACTTTACAATATCAAAAGCTATTTGTGAAGTCTTAAAAATCATAGAGATACCAAAAGCTGCTGCACTTGTATGAATAATAAGCCCTGTACAAAGTCCTAGAGTTGTAATAATTGCTGCTTTTTTTGATTTTGTCATACCTTGGGTTAATACATAAATATTATCAGGTCCTGGGGCAATACATAATAAAAATGAGGCAATTATAAACATATATAAATTACTTAACTCAATCATATCTTTCTCCTTGAAAAAAAATTATATCAAAATTAAAGTTAGTACTCTTAAAGCTTCAAACGATATAATAATAAAAAAATTGCAGTAAGGGTCTTTATGATTAAAAAGTCTATTTTTAGAGAGTATGATATTAGAGGAATAGTTGATGAAGAACTAAATGAACAAAGTGTTAAACTAATTGCTTATTATTTAGGTTTAGAAATTATCAAAAAAACAGTTAAAACTCCATATGTTGTTGTTGGTTATGATGCAAGAACACACTCTCCAAGACTGTTTGAATACCTTACAAGTGGATTTAATAAAGCAGGAGTAAAAGTTCTTGGCATGGGAATGGTAGCAACAGGAGTTAACTATTTTGCATCTTATCAAACATTTAATGGCATAAAACCTAATGCCTCTGTTATGATTACAGGAAGTCACAATCCAAGCGAATATAATGGTTTTAAAATCTCAGTAAACAATACTCCATTTTTTGCAGATGATATATATGCATTAGGTGATGAGATTATTAAAAATCAAAATATAAAAATAGAAGATAATAAACAGTTTGAAAAAATCAATGCAAAAGCTATGTATATAGATTTTATGCTAAAAGAGTTCTCATTTTTAAAAGGTTTTGACATTCCTTTTGCGATTGATTGTGGTAATGGTGTAGCAAATACTGTTTTATGTGAGATTTTAGATAGATTAGAACTAAATTACAAAGGCTTATATTGTGATCCTGATGGTACATTTCCAAATCATCATCCAGACCCAAGTGAAGAAAAAAATCTACACGATTTAAAAGAGCTTTTAAAAGATGAAGCTTTATATGGATTTGCATATGATGGTGATGCAGATAGAATTGCATTTTTAACTAAAAAATATAATGTAAAAGGTGATATTTTAGCACTACTTTTTGCAAAAACCATGAAAGACCCAATTGTAGTTGGAGAAGTTAAATGTACTCAAGTTATGTATGATATTATAAATGAGACTGGAAAAGCTATTATGTATAAAACAGGACATAGTAATTTAAAAGTAAAACTAAAAGAAGTAAATGCACACTTAGCAGCTGAAGTTTCAGGTCATATTTTCTTTAATGATAGATATTATGGTTTTGATGATGCAGTTTATGCTACATTTAGAATCTTAGAGTTAATTCATAATGGAATGGATATTGATAAACAAATAGAAAAACTTCCAAAAACATACTCAACAGAAGAGATTAAAATAAAAACAACAGAAGATGAAAAGTTTTTATTAATAGACAAAATAAAAGAGCTTCTTAAAAATCCACCAAAGAATTTCCCTAAAATAGTTGATATAATTGATGTTGATGGAGTTAGAATAAACTTTAGACATGGTTGGGGATTGGTTAGAGCTTCAAATACTACGCCTGTATTAGTTACTAGATTTGAATCAACAAATGAACAAATGGCAAAAGAGTATGAAGAAGAAGTTAATAAACTAATTTTATTGGCAAAAGATGAACTTAGTAACTCTTCAAACTAATTATACAAAAGATTTCGAACAAAATCTTAATTATTTAGAAAACCTAATAAATTCGTGCGAGAATGACTCTTTAATTCTTGCACCTGAACTTGCACTATCTGGTTACTCTTATGACAATATACAAAAAGCCGCAGAATTTTCAAAAAAAGCTATAAAAAGATTAAAAAAACTATCAAAATATAAAGCTATAGCTCTTACACTAACCATTTTTAAAGATGGTAACTACTACAATAGATTTTATATATTTTATCAAAAACAAATTGTTCATACCCAAGATAAATATAGACTTTTTAAACTTGGAAATGAACAAAAATACTTTTCTAAACCCAAAAATGATAAAAAAATAAAATTTTTTAAAATAGGGCACTTAACAATTGCTACTTTAATTTGTTTTGAACTTAGATTTACAAAATATTGGAATAGATTAAAAGGGGCAGATATAATACTTGTACCTGCCATGTGGGGAAAAGGTAGAAAAGAACACTTTGAGACTTTAGTAAAAGCACTTGCAATTTCAAACCAATGTTTTGTTATAGCCTCAAACAGTGCAGATGACAACTGTTGTAAATCAAGTAGTATTATAAATCCATTTGGAGAAGTTTTACTTGATGACTCAAAAGAGTTACTACAAAGTGTATTTGATAAAAAGCAAATAAGAAAAATAAGAAAATTTTTAGATGTAGGAATAGATTATGAGTAAAATTAAATCAATTATTTTTGTATGCTTAGGGAATATTTGTAGATCTCCTATTGCACAAGGTATTGCTCAAAAATATATAAAAGATAATCAATTAGATATTAAAGTTGACAGTGCAGGAACAGGAAGTTGGCATATAGGAGAGAGTCCTTGTGAACACTCTATTAGTATTGCAAAAGAAAATGGTATAGATATATCAAGACAAATAGCAAGACAAGTAAACTTAGAAGATTTTCAAACTTATGATTTAGTTGTTGGCTTAGATGAAAGAAATATGCAAGATTTGGAAAAACTAGGTTGTAAGGATGCAATTAAATTAGGTAGTTTTGGTTTTGATGGGCAAGATGTACCTGACCCTTTCTTCTTTGAAGGATTTGAGGGCTTTGACAAAGTTTATAGCATGATTGAAAAATGCGTAATAGAGCTTATTAAACAAAAGTCATAAACTTTTGTTTATAAGATTCTATATCTTTGTAGTAAAAAAATCGTTGATAATCCTGCTAAGTGAAAACTAGCTGTTGCCATATATAATAAAGAATATTCCGTAATCATAATCTAACTCCTTTTATATTTAAGTAGTTAAATTATAACAATACTTGATTCCAATATGATTACAAATTAAGTATAAAAACTATACAAGAGGTTTTGTAAAACCTTTTGCTTGACTTACCCAGTTTTCTTCTTTTATTTTTCCTTCTATTTCTAAGTAGTTTTCTATCCAATCACAATTTTTGTCACTCCAATTTGCAATTTGGTCAAAGTGAAAAATTCCAAGATGATTTAATTGTGCTTCAATTAATGAATCAATTCCTTCTATTTGTTTTAAATCATCTTTACCAGCTGGTCTTGGACAACTAAATATAACTGGTTTATTATAAACATTTCCTACATTTTTAGTAGGTTTTTGTGGCATTGGTGCATACTCTTGTTTTCTTGTAGCTCTACCTAGTATATAACCTATTAAAAATCCAATAATTGTTGCTAATACTAAACATAATACTATTTTCGAAGCTATTTCTATCACAATTATTCTCCTATGATATTAAATTCTATTCTATTGAAAATTTTGATTTCGTCTTGAATTAAAGGTATTTTATCTCCATATCCTCTTCCTTTCATTCTTGTATTTTTAATACCCATTGATATAAGCTTTTTCTTTATATTTGCAGCTCTCATTACTGAAATATATTTATTATACTTATCATCTCCTGGTCTAATACTTACATGACCAGCTATTTCAAAACTCAAGTTATCATTATTTTTCATAATTTTATAGATTTTATTTAAAAGCTCATCATTTTTACTTAAATAATCAATACCTTCTTTTGAAAATTCAAAAGATTCATCTCTCATAATCGAATATAATTCATCTTGAATTGCTTTTGATTTTTTAGATAAGTCTTTGTAAGAAAGTTCACCATTTGATCTTCTATAGCCCTCATCAACTCTTTTTAAGATAATTGGTTCAGGTTCTTTTATCTCTTCTTCAATTTTAATTATTTTTTCTGTTACTGACTCATGAGCTTCATTTAATTGTAAATCAATTGGTTCTAACTCAACTTCTACTACATCACTATTATTATTTTCTTGTAATTGAACTACTTTATCTTCAACAACAGAAGCTGTACTATTCATAAACTCATTGGCATGTTTATATACACAAGAAACTATTAATAATAGTAACAACAGGGATAATAAAAAAATCTTTTTACCTACTTGCATCTAACTTACTCTTTATTGAAAATTTAATTATTATATCTTAAAAATTATAAGAAGAGATAAAAATATGGCTAAAATTAATAAATTACTTTATTATATTATTTAAAATTACAGCTTTAATAGATTTTTTGTAAAGGCAAAAATAAAAAATTTATCTATTCTTTCTCAAATTTATCATATACTTATCATTTAATTTATATAAAATTTTTAAACTAATTTTAATTTAAAAGGTAAATAATGCAACATATTATCAATTCTGCGCAAACATGTTTGGACTGTAAAAAACCAAAATGTCAAAAAGGATGTCCTGTAAATACTCCTATTGCTGAGATGATTAGACTATTTTTAGCAGGAGATATTAAAATTGCAGGAGAAAAAATATTTGAAAATAATCCTTTATCAATTATTTGTTCATTAGTTTGTCCCCATGAAAAACATTGTGAGGGACACTGTGTACTAAATAAAAAATACACACCTGTAAATGTTGGAGGAATAGAAAACTATATTTCAACATACTATATGAACTATAAAGAGTTTGAAAAACCTAAATCAAATGGACATAATATTGCTATTATTGGAAGTGGGCCAGCAGGAATAAGTCTTGCTATGATTCTTGCATTAAAAGGTTATGAAATCACAATGTATGAAGGTCATGATAAAATTGGAGGTGTTTTAAGATATGGAATACCTGATTTTAGACTTGATAAATCAATACTTGATGAGTTACTATTAAAACTAAAAAAAATAGGTGTTAAAATTAGACCAAATACATTAATTGGAAAAAATATTACGATTGATGAACTATTTAGAGATGGATATAAAGCAGTATTTATAGGAACAGGTGTTTGGACACCAAAAAAGTTAGGCTTAAAAGGTGAGACATTAGGAAATGTACACTTTGCAATTGATTATTTAAAAAGTCCAAAAGCGTACAATCTTGGGAAAAAAGTTGTAATTGTTGGTGCAGGAAATGTAGCCATGGATGTAGCAAGAACTGCAATTAGAAATGGTTCAAGAGAAGTTTCTATTATGTATAGAAAAGGTTTTGAGCAAATGAGTGCAGAAAAACTAGAAGTTGAATATGCAAAAATTGATGGAGTTAAATTTAATCTTTATAAGTTACCACTTGAATTTACTTCAAAGGGTATAAAATATCTAAGTACAGATGAAGAAAATCCAAATATTGAAGGCTTTGAAGAAGCAGATTCTATTTTGGTATCAATTAGCCAACAACCAAGAGATTTAATTGTTTCTAATACAAAAGGAATTAATGTAGGAGAAGATGGCTTAGTAGTTACAAATGAAAATGGAGAGACTACAAGAGAGGGTGTATTTGCATCAGGAGATGTAGTAACAGGTGCTAGAACAGTTGTAGAAGCTGTTGCTTTATCAAAAAGAGTTGCTATTTCAATAGAAAAATATATAGCAAACTTGAAAGAACAAGAGGCCTGTTAATCTTTATATTGATATTAATCAATGAAACAACTTACTAAAATCCTTATAATTAACAAAAAATATTAAGGATTATTTAATGAGTATGTTTTGTTATCAATGTGAAATGAGTCAAAAAGATGGTTGTGGTAGTAGTGGTGCTAGTGTTGGAACATGTGGAAAAGATGAAAACCTTTCAAGACTTCAAGATATTATGATATTTGGATTAAAAGGGCTTAGTGCTTATAGAGAACATTTAAATGAATTAGATTCAAGCTTAACAAAAGAGATTGATGATGTTATGAGTGAAACTTTATACTTTACATTAACAAATGTAAATTTTAATTTTGATGACCATATAAATCAATTAATGAAAGTAGGTAATGCTGGAGTTAAAGTTATGGATAGACTTTCAAACTCTCACACTTCAAAGTTTGGTATTCCAACTCCTGTAAAAGTTACTCAAAACAAAGTTGAAGGTAAAGCTATACTTGTTAGTGGGCATAATCTTGAAATGCTAGAAAAACTTTTAATAGCTACAAAAGATAAAGGTATAAATATATATACTCACTCTGAAATGTTACCAGCACATGGTTACCCAGAACTTAGAAAGTATCCACATTTAAAAGGAAATGTAGGTAAAGCTTGGTTTGATCAAGCAAAACTTATGGAAAAATTTACTGGAACTTTTGTAGTTAATACAAACTGTATTGTGCCTCCAAAGAAAAACTGTACATACCTTGATAGATTATTTACTTACAAAATAGTTGGCGTTGAGGGAGCTACACAAATTGAAGATGATAACTTTGATGAACTTATAAAAAGAACTTTAGAGTGCGAAGATGCAAATGGAGTTGATTTAAACGAAGATACAACACTTGTAACAGGACACCATTATAAAACTATATTAACATTGGCACCACAAATTTTAGATGCAATAAAAGCTGGAAAAATTAAACAATTCTTTGTTGTTGCAGGATGTGATGCACCAGGAAAAGGTGGAGAATATTATAGAGAATTAGCTCAAACTCTTCCAAAAGATACAGTTATTTTAACTTCAAGCTGTGGTAAATTTAGATTTAATGATATTGATTTTGGAGAGATTGAAGGAACAGGTATTCCAAGATATTTAGACTTAGGACAATGCAATGATAGTAATGGCGCTGTTGAGATTGCAAAAGCACTAAGCCAAGCTTTAGATACACCAATTAATGATCTTCCTGTATCAATTGTCCTATCTTGGATGGAACAAAAAGCAGTAATTATTTTACTTGCTCTTTTCTCTTTAGGAGTAAAAAATATCTATTTAGGACCAAAACCTCCACAATTTGTAAATGAAGATATATTTAACTTTTTAAGCCAAACTTTTAATCTTACACTTACAACTAACGCAAAAGATGATTTAAAAAAATTATTAATTGCATAATAAGTAGCCTTTGCTACTTATTATCTTTAAATATAAAACCTTGTTTTTCAAAGTTGTTTTTAATATCTCTAGTATAACTTTTTGTATAAAATCTTGCCATCTCTTCTTTATATGATGTTTTGTAATTCATACCATTTGCTTTTCTAAAATCACTTAAAATAGTCTCATAAGCTTCAACACCATCTTTTGCTTTTTTATCATCGTATTTATCTTCAAATACAAATGAATCAAAAGGTATTCTAGGTTTTAAAGGTGCTTGTAATGCTTCTTTTGTAGGTACTCCAATAGTAGACCCTACAAGTGGATATGTATTTTTTGGTAACTCAAGTATTTCTATAAACTTTTCAACTGATAATCTAACAGCTCCAATGGCAGTTGTTCCATATCCCAATGATCTAGCAGCTGTTTGTAAAGTACTTAGCATAATACCTGCATCAACTGAACCTACAATAATTCCCTCAGCTGATTCTTGAATCATCTGCTTTTGATTTATTGTTTCAAGAGCATAAGCTGTTCTATTATAATCAATCACAAACATAACAAAAACTTCACAATTTTTAATATGTTCTTGACCTGCACATAATTCACTAATTTGTTTTAATTTTTCTTTATCTTTTGTATATACAATAGAAACTTGTTGTCCATTCACTGATGTTGGTGCTCTTTGTGCAGCTTCAAAAATAAGTTTTAAATCCTCTTCTTTTACACTTTCACCTGTAAAGTTTCTTATTGATTTTCTATTTAATAATTGTTCTAATATTTCATTCATTTTAATCCTTTGTTAATAAATCTATCCAAAAATATTTATTTGCTACACCTTTTTCTACAGGTTTCCACCCATATGAAATCGAGTGCATATATAATGTATCATTTACTAGTTTAAATGTAAACTCTTTTTCTATTTCTTTTCCTAAAGCTTCTGTAAAAATAACATGTATAAATTGCTCATCTTCTTCTACTTCATAAGAAAAATCATTTAAATCTAGTATCTGCTTTTTTATAAAACCTAATGCTTTATCTTTTAACATTGCTAATCCTTTTAAAATATGTGTTATTTTAAGCATATATAGCTTTTAAAGTGATTATTATTAGAAATTAATGGTTTTGTTAAGGTGAGTGTTTAAATGGCTTATTTTAAGAGTAAGGATACTTTTTTATTGAAAAAAGTATCCAAAAAGCAAGCAGCTAATTGTTAAAGGCAAAGCTTCCCTCGTCATTTTAAATTTCTTTTCTGTCTGCGGAACTCCTAAGTAAAGTGTATTTAGCACTTTACTTACTCAAACAGTCCTCAACTTTTTCGAAAAAAATTTAAAACAACTCAGCTTTAACAAATGCTGGAAATTAATATTCCTCTAGCTTTTATTTACATTGTCTCTTTTAACCTCTCCTCTATCTCTTTATAATTATTTTTATAAATAAATGAATATCAAAAAGAGTTTTAGAAGTCGTCAAAATCAATGCTTCCTTTTGAGTAGTTAACAACATTCCCCTCGAAGAAATTCGTTCTTTGATCATTAAATGAAGCATAACCATCAACCCAAGGAATAGGGTGTTTTACATTATACATAGGTTTATATCCTACTGCTTCAAGTCTTCTATCTGCTAAGTATTGAATATATTGAGTGATTATTGCATCTGTAAAACCTAAAATTTGTCCTTGTGTAATATATGCACCCCAAGAAGCTTCAAGTTCAACTGCTTTTTTAAACATATCTCTTACTATCTCTTCAAGTTCAGCAGTAAATAAATCAGGTCTCTCTTTTCTTACAGAATTAATCATATTTTGGAAAAGTAAAAGGTGTGTTACTTCATCTCTTTGAATAAATCTAATCATTTGAGAGCTTCCAAGCATTTTTCCTGATTTCCCAAGTGCATAAATAGCTGCAAATCCTGCATAAAAATATAATCCTTCTAGGATTTGATTTGCAAACATTGCTAATACTATTTTTTGATCTGTAATTTCTTCTTTATCACCAGCTGCTAAACTTTTGTAAACATCAGCTATATAGTTGTTTTTTTCTCTTAATTTTAGATCTGTTTTCCACATTTCATATATTTCATCTGTATTGTCTGAGATACTTTCTACCATAACAGCATATGATTTTGAGTGGTTAGCTTCTTCATAAGATTGTCTTGAAAGGCATGCATTTACCTCAGGTGCTGTTATATATGGATTGATATTATCCATTAGATTATTTGTTTGTAAACTATCCATAAAGATAAGTTGTGAAAGTACTAAATCATACATTCTTTTTTCTGATGGACTTAAATACTTATAATCTTTAGCATCCCCTGTCATTTGAACTTCTTTTGGAAACCATGTATTAGCTTCCATTGTATCCCAAAGATTAAGTGCCCATTGATACTTTAACTTTGTAAAGTTAATCATACCATCAGGATTACCTCCAAAGATTCTTCTATCATTTAAGTTCTCTTTTGATTGTGGATTATATATCGTTTTTCTATCCATTAGGATTTCCTCTTATATTTAAAATTTAAATTTATTTTATAATACTTTTTTAAAAGTTTGTATACCTTGTGTGTAAGGTTATCTTATTGACAACCTGCACACTCCATACTTCTATCTTCAACATCATTATTTGCTTCAGGAGATTGACTTCTTAAATAGTAAGTAGATTTTAATCCTAATTTCCAAGCTAATGTATAAATTTCATGTAGATATTTTCCACTTGCTTTATCTAAACTCATAAATATATTTGTACTTTGACCTTGGTCTATCCATTTTTGTCTAATTGCTGCTGCTTTAATAATATCTGTTTGCTCAACTTCATATGCTGGAATATAATATTGCCATGTTTCAGGACTCAATCTTGGTACCACAACAGGAATAAGTCCACTTAAATTCTCTTCATACCATTTTCTTTTATAAACTGGCTCAATTGCTTGAGTTGTACCCACTAAAATAGAAATAGAAGATGTTGGAGCAATAGCCATCAAGTAACCATTTCTCATACCATTTTCTTTAACTTCTTCTCTTAATTCTTGCCAATCATATCCACCATCAAATAAATCTTTATTCATCAAAGCTTCAACAGCTTGAGGTGCATGATCATGTGGCATAATACCTTTTGACCAGTTTGAACCTTCAAATGCAGGATATACACCTTTTTCTACTGCAAGTTTACTTGATGACTTAATAGCATTATATGAAATTGCTTCCATAACTGAATCAATTTTCTTAAAATGCTGTTCACTACCAAACATGATTTGATGTTCTGCAAGCATTTGTGCTTCACCCATCACACCAAGTCCAATACTTCTTGTTTTTAAGTTAGTTGCTTTTACTTTTCTTAATGGATAGAAATTTAAATCAATCACATTATCAAGCATTCTAATTGCAGTTGGAACTACTCTTTCAATATCCTCTTTTGTATTAATTTTTGAAAGATTAATTGATGCAAGGTTACAAACTGCTGTATCACCATCAATTTTCTCTTTTTCTACTATAAATACTCTTTTTCCATTGATTGAATCTAGTGCAGTTATTTTATTTGCTTTTTTCTCTTGTCCTGCATCAACTTTAATAATTTCATCTTCATCATATGTTTTGATTGTTCCATCTTCAAACTCTAATCTTATTTTATAATAGTTTGGATTTGTATTTTGAAAAATTTCTGTACAAAGATTTGAACTTCTAATATGTCCAGCATGAGCATTTGGATTAGCTCTGTTTGCATTATCTTTAAAGCATAAAAATGGGCTTCCAGATTCAAAGTATGAAGTTAAGATTTTTTTCCATAAATCTTTAGCTTTCATAGTATCTTTTGTAATAGTCTCATCTTTTTCATACTCTTCATATCTTTTTTTGAATGCATCTCCATGAAGTTCACTTAAATCTTTTACTTCATATGGATCAAACAATGTCCAATGAGAGTTTTCTAAGATTCTTTCCATAAATAAGTCTGTTATCCATAAAGATGGAAATAAATCATGTGCTCTTCTTCTTTCTTCCCCAGAGTTCTTTTTAAGGTCAATAAAATCAACTATATCCATATGCCAAGGCTCAACATAAACAGCAATTGCACCTTTTCTAGTTCCAAGTTGGTCAACTGCGATTGCTAAATCATTTGTGATTTTTAAAAATGGAACTGTTCCACCTGCTGCACTTTTATGGTCATCAATAACTCCACCAAGGGCTCTAATTTGGTTCCAATCCCAACCAATACCACCACCATACTTAGATAATAGTGCCATCTCTTTGTAACCATCAAAAATTCCTTCAATATTATCAGGACTTGAACCGATATAACAAGATGAAAGTTGATGTCTATTTGTTCTTGCATTTGATAAAGTTGGAGTTGCTAACATAACCTCAAATTTTGAGATTGCATCATAAAACTCTTTTGCTCTTTCTTGTTTATTATCTTCATCTTGTGCTAAAAACATTGCAATTGCCATAAACATATGTTGAGGAAGTTCAATTGGATCAGCTTTTTTATTTTTGATTAAATATCTATCATATAGTGTTTTAATTCCTAAATAGTTAAATAACAAATCTCTTTCTGAATCAATATAATTATTTAAATCATCTAAATCATAACCCTCACCAAGAGCAGGAAGTAGTCTTCCAGCTTCTTTTCCATATCTTAAATAATCTTTTAAATGACAATATGGTTCACCTTTAATACCATGTGTTGATTTTCCAACTCTATGATACAAATCAAATAAAAACAGTCTTGCAGCAACAAAAGTCCAATTTGGAACATCTATATCAATCTTTTCAACTGCTGTTTTAATAAGTGCATCTTGAATATCAGATGAGCTCATACCATCAATAAACTTTATTTGTGCGTCCAATTCCAATTCACTTTGGCTAACACCATCTAAGTCTTTTGTTGCATCTATAGTCATCTTTTGAATTTTAGTAATATCTAAAACCTCTTTTCTGCCGTTTCTTTTTTGAATCATAATTGCCATTTTTGTTGCCTTTTTTTTACCTAAAATTTTATAAATTATTTAAATACTCTATTAAAAATTGCATCAACATTTTTTGTGTAATAGTCATAATTAAAACACTCTCTAATTTGCTCTTCACTCAATGAGTTTCTTAATTCTTCATCTTCTAATAAATATTGAAGATATAAAGATTCACCTTTTTCATTTGTAGTTGGCTTATCTGATTGTAAACCTTCCCAAACTTTCATTGCATTTCTTTGTACAATTCTATATGCATCTTCTCTACTTACCCCAGCTTTTGGTAGTTCTAATAATACTCTTTGAGAAAATACTAATCCACCTGTTAAGTTTAAATTTTTCATCATATTTTCTGGCATAACAGTTAAGTTTGCAATAACATTGTTCATTCTATGAAGCATAAAGTCACAAGTAATAAAAGAGTCTGGAAGCCAAAATCTCTCTGTTGATGAGTGAGAGATATCTCTTTCATGCCATAACGCAACATTTTCCATTGCAGGAGTTGCATAAGCTCTAATAATTCTTGCAAGTCCTGTAATATTTTCTGTTAATATTGGATTTCTTTTGTGTGGCATTGCAGAAGAACCTTTTTGACCCTTTGCAAAAAACTCTTCGCATTCATAAACCTCAGTTCTTTGCCAATGTCTTACTTGAACTGCAAATTTCTCAATTGAACTAGAAAGTAGGGCTAAAGAAGAAGCAAGTCTTGCATATCTATCTCTTTGAATTACTTGATTTGAAGCAGGTGCAAAAGATAATCCTAACTCTTCACAAGCGAATTCTTCAAGCTCTAAAGGTGCATGGGCAAAGTTCCCCATTGCTCCTGAAATTTGACCAACAGATATAACTTTAAGAGTTTGTTCTAAATTTTCTAAATGTCTTGCCATCTCATCATACCATACAGCAAGAACCAATCCAAATGTAATAGGCTCACCATGAATACCATGACTTCTTCCTACCATTAAAGTATATTTATGCTCTTTTGCTCTTGTTTTAATAGACTCCATCATCATTTTTACATCTTTAATAATTAAATTTAAAGAGTCTTTCATTTGTAAAGCAACAGCTGTATCAACAGTATCAGAAGATGTCATGCCATAGTGAAACCATCTTGACTCATCACCTAGTGTTTCTGAAACACTTGTTGTAAATGCTATTAAATCATGTCTAGTTACAGCTTCAATTTCATCAATTCTTTCAACTGAGAAATTAGCATTTTCAACAATTTTTTGTGCATCTTCATCAGGAATAAGACCTAGTCTATTCCAAGCTTTAACAACAGCTTTTTCAACATCTAACCATGCTTGATATTTAGCTTGCATAGTCCATTTTGAACTCATCTCTTCTCTTGCATATCTTTCAACCATTTACTAGTCCCTTATTTGTTTTTATTGCTTTTTAGTGTATGATATATTAACTAAGTTAGCCAAAATTTTTCATTAAAATTTGGTTAATTTAAACTTAATTTTTAGGAAAAGTTTGTGCCTTTTATTTTAAAAAAATATGAAGCTATTTTAGGCAAAAAAATACAACATTTTTTACTGCAAGATTTAAAGATAGAGCCCAAGTTAGCGCAAAAGTATATTAGTAGAGCAAGAGTTTTTGACCAAAATCAAAAACCTTTTATTTTAAATGAAAAAATAAATACAAATTGTATATATATAGCAGAGTTTGAGGGGCATACAAGAGGTCTTAATCCTTTACTTGAATTTAAAGATTTTGCTTTATTTGATAAACCAACAAAACTAATGGTTCATCCAATTTCAAAAAACACAAAATACTCTTTATTAGATGAGATTCGTTATCATTTTGGAAATAATGCAAATTTAGCCCATAGAATTGATGCTGAAACATCTGGGCTAGTAATAGTTTGTAAAAATAAACAAAGTGAAAAAAGACTAAAAGATATGTTTATTGAAAAAGAGTATAAAAAATCATATCTTGCAATAGTTCAGGGTGAATTAAAAGAAGAGATTACTATTGAAAACTATTTAGAAAAAGAGGGAAAAAATATCGGTGTTAGGATGAAAACTTCTCAAGAAGGAAAAAAATCACTAACTATTGTTAAGCCATTAAATTATAATTGTAAAAAGAACATAACATTAGTAGAAGCAATTCCTCATACAGGAAGACAACATCAAATTAGAGTTCACTTATACTCTATTGGACATAGAATAATAGGAGATCCTATTTATGGAATTGATGATGATATTGCAGAAGCTTATTTAAATAAAGAGCTTGATGATGAAAAAAGATATGAAAAAACAGGTAGTTATAGACTTTGGTTGCATGCTAATTATTTAGAGTTTAACTATAATAATACAACTTATAAATTATTTTCTAAAAACGATGAAATCTTAAAAGAGTTTTATATGTAAAAATTAATATAAAAAACACTATAATATCGCATGTTTAAAAGTAATGAAAAAAATATTTTACGTATTATTAAATATGCGCCTTTATTATTTATACTTTTACTATCTACAATAACTACTTATTTACTTATTTTAAATAACCAAAACATCTACAAACAAGATATCAAAAAAATTGAACATGAATTTTTTATACACAGACAAAAAGAGATAAAACTTGAAGTTGAGAAAATTTATGAGTATATTTTATATAAAAAAGATAGAAGCGAAGAGAGTTTAAAAGCTCAATTAAAAAGTAGAGTAAATGAAGCTCATGCTATTGCTACAAATATTTTTAAAGAGAACAAAAATAAATCTAAAGCTGAAATCTTAAAAATGATACAAGATGCACTAAGAGATGTTAGATTTAATGACAAAAGAGGTTACTATTTTATTCATGATATAAAAGGAAATAATAGACTTTATCCACTAAACAAAAATCTTGAAAATAAAAACTATATAGATTTAAAAGATGCAAAAGGTTATGAGTTTGTAAAAACAATAGTAGAGACTATAAAAAATAAAACCCAAAGATTTGATATTTATTATTGGAGTAAACCTACAAATGAGGGAGAAAGAATTTATAAAAAAATATCTTTTTATAAATATTTTGAACCTTTAAATATTACAATTGGAACAGGTGAATATTTAAAAGATTTTGAAAATGATATAAAAGATGAGATAATAAAATATATAAAAAAGATGAATGAAAAAAACCAAAGATATATTTTTTTATTTGATTTTGATAAAAATATACTAGTTCACAAAAATGCTAAACTATCAAAACTTCAAAAAGAAAAAGAAAAAGAAAAAATCTTACTAAATAAAATCATAGAAGAAGCAAAAAAAGATGATGGATTTATAACATACAATCAAAGTTTAAAAGATGAAATTGAAAATGAAAAAACCTCTTATATAAAAAGCTTTAAACCATGGAATTGGGTTATTGGCACAGGTTTTTATAAAAGCGAATTTACAAAAATATTAGAAGAGAAAAAACAAGAATTAAAAAATAAAAATAAATCTTATATAATAAATATTTTAATTATAAGTATAATAATTACTATTATACTATTAGTAATATCTTCTTATACATCAAATATTATCAAAAAGCGTTTTTTAAAATATAAAGAGAAAATATATGAAGAGATAAATAAAAATAGAAAAAAAGATAGCTTATTAGCCCAACAATCTAAGATGGCTTCAATGGGTGAGATGATAGGAAATATTGCCCATCAATGGAGACAACCTTTATCTTTAATATCTACTGTTTCAAGTGGAATTAAAATGCAAAAAGAGTTTGGAACTTTAAATGATAAAGATTTAGATGAGAGTGTAGATGCAATTACAAAAGCTACAAAGCACTTATCAAAAACAATTGATGACTTTCAAAACTTCTTTAAACCAAATAAAACAAAAGAAAAATTTACAACAACAGATGTATTTGAGAAAAGTCTATCTTTAATTAGTGCACAATTTAAAGCAAAAAGTATTGATATAGAAAAAAATATTGATGAGATTGAAATTTTTGGTTTAGAAAATGAACTTATTCAAGTACTAATAAATATTTTAAATAATGCAAGAGATGAACTTGTAAAAAAAGAACAAAATCATAAAATTATTGTAATAGAAACAAAACAAACAAAAAATAGAGTAAAAATTATAATAACTGATAATGCAGGTGGAGTTTCAACTAAAATAATAAATAAAATTTTTGAACCTTATTTTAGTACTAAAAAAGAGCAACAAGGAACAGGAATTGGACTTTATATGAGTAAAGAAATCATTACTAAACATATGAAAGGAAATATAAAAGTAGAAAACTCAACAATTAATATAAAAGGTAATTCTTATAAAGGTGCAAGATTTACAATAACTCTTCCAACAATCAATGATTAGATTATAGATAAAGTCACTAATGTAACAAATAGATATCTTATAAACTTTGCAAATAATACAATAAGTATAAAAAACTTTAAATTATATTTTAAAACACCTGCTATA
Organism: Malaciobacter canalis; assembly: GCF_008000835.1. Taxonomy (GTDB): domain Bacteria; phylum Campylobacterota; class Campylobacteria; order Campylobacterales; family Arcobacteraceae; genus Malaciobacter; species Malaciobacter canalis. The sequence continues at coordinate 9,573 of NZ_CP042812.1, read as the reverse complement.
AATGTCAAAGGATCTCCAATAATAGGAACCCAAGATAAAAGCAATGAAAAAGCTCCATATTTATCAAAAAAAACTCTATATTTTGCAATCTTTTTTTTATCTAAATATTTTTTATTTTCTAAATACTCTTCACCTTTTAAACCCAAAAAATAGTTTAATAAAGAACCAAAAGTATTACCAAGTGTAGCAAAGAGTAAAAGTAAATAGATATTATAGTTTTCCTTGATATTAAAAACTAAAAAAGCCTCACTTCCCATTGGTAATAAGGTTGCTGAAATAAAAGATATGAAAAACAGACTAATATATGTCATTATTGTTTATTAAATAAATTAAATATAGTTTTTGGAATTACAATTTTAATTTGTGAAATAAATACACCAAAAAGTACTACAAATGATGCAGTAATTTCAATATAACTTAATCTTTCATTTAAAATAATATAGGCAAGCACTAAAGTAAATACAGGTATCAAATTCATAAAAATTGAAGCTTTTGAAGCATTTATTTTAGTTAATGCATAATTATATAAACCATAACCACCTAAAGTTACAATAATACCTAAATAAGCTGTCCATAAAAAACCTTCAAGTTTAAAAACAAAAGGTGTTGTAGTAAATTCATAAAATGCAAGAGGCAGAAAAAATATTGTTCCTATAAAAGCATGTGCAGCTGTTAAAAATATTGCAGAAAACTTATAAGTTAAATGTTTTGCAACAATTGTATAACCAGCAGCACATGCCATTGCTAAAAATTCTAAAAAATTGCCAAGTACTGGGTTTGGTGCAGTAATACTTGATGTTGCTTCTAAACTTAACCAAATAGCACCAAATACAGCTAAAATTGAACCAAAAATAAATTGTTTTGAAATCAACTCTTTTAATATAAAAACAGCAGCAACAGATGTAATTAAAGGCATTAAAGAAGCAATCATACCCGCTTGTGAAGCAGTAGTTAATTGTAATGCTTTTGATTCAAATAAGAAGTATAAACAAGGTTCAAATAAAGCTAATAAAAGTATAAGTAATATATCTTTTTTTGTAAAATCATATTTTAAAAAACTTTTAATAAAAATCAAAAAACACATAGATGCAAAAACCATTCTTACAAAAATAACTGTATGTGCTCCATATTCATTCATAGCAGCTTTTAAAGCAATAAAAGAACTTGCCCAAATAAACATTGCAAAAGTTAAAGATAAAATTCCTAATATACTAATTTTATTTCCCAAATTAAACTCTTTTTTTTAAATAGACCAAATTTATATCCAATTTTCCTTAAAACAGTCTTTTTTAAAATTTTTTTTAAGTTTATTTAGTTAAAATACATCTCTTAAAGAGAAGCACTGAGAATAGTTTACTATTTTGAGTGCTCTTCTTTAGACCCTTGCAATTATCATTTAAGACAATGCCCCAGGGTGGGAACACAGCAAGGCACCTTACTTGATGGTGTGTTTGGGTATCTGGAGAAGAGTGCTATAAAGCACTCTTTTTTTTTGCTTAAAATTTATTACTTTATAAAAAATCTTTAAAATCACTATCTTTTATTATTACTTTTTTACTTTTTTTATCATATAAAAACCTATGATCTTTACTTTTAACACCTGTTAAAATTATAGTTTTAATTTCTAAATCAGATTTGCCATAAGCTTTCATCATTTTTGTAAACTTTTGTAAAGTTATATATTTTATTTCTTCATTTATTGGTTTTTGCGTTTTTTCTTCGGGCTCTTGTGGTTTTTTTTGATTTTGTATTTGTGGTTTATAAATTGAACGCATTTCATTAAATGCACTTTGTAACAAATCTATTTCTCTATTAAAAACCTCTATGATTTTTTTTTGATTTTTTTCAAGTCTTACAATCTCTGAAGTATACTGTTTTTTCATCCACTTCATATTTTTTTTTAATAAATCTATTTGTTCATCTTTTACTTTTATTAGCTCTTTTATTTCTATAATTTCAACAGGTTTTTCATTTTCTCTAGATTTATCTTCTACATGTTCACTTATATAAACATATGTTTTTCCAGATTTTTTGATAGATTTTAATTGATTGTTTTTTATTCTATAGTGTACACCTTGAAGAGAAAGCCCAAGAATTTGAGCTGCTTGAGAAGTAGTTACTAATCTCTCCAAGACTTATCCTTACATTTTTGCGCTGTCTATTTCTATTACAGTATGTACATTTCCTCTTGGTTTAAAATCTGCAACTACTTTCATCCATTTTGGCTCTAATTTTTCATACAATGTATCAAAAATTTCATTTGCAGAATTCTCATGTGAAACTTCTCTATACATAAAAGTATTGATATAGATTTTTAAAGCTTTTAATTCGATTACTTTTTTATTTGGAGTATATTGAAGTTTAATTGTTGCAAAATCAGGGTATCCACTTCTTGGACATTTTGCCATAAACTCTGGTAATTCAATATTTATAATATAGTTTTTTTCATTTTTATTTGGCCAATAATGCTCTTCATTGTTAATATCAAACTCAACAATCTCTTTTTCGCCATATTTCATTTCCATTTAAATAACCTTTAATATTTTATTTTTGCCAATTTTATCAAAAACTTACTTACAAGTGTAGCAGGTATAAAAATCTTTAGGTATTTAAATAATAGATTTAATAAATTTTTTTATTTTGACATTCTACACAATTAAGTTCTCTTTCATCTTTATCACACACTACACAACCAATCAGTGAGTAATTAGAAAAATCTCTTTTTTGTGTACAGTTTGGATTATTTGATGCCATATAACTTACATTTAAAACTGGATCAAAAGCTAATAAATTTGCAATCTCTTCATCAATATTTTTATTTCTAGCAATTGCTCGTCTTACAAGCATTGATTCACAATCTACTAAAGTTTTTAATTCATCAAGATTATCACTTGTTTTTGCAATATCCAACTTCTCATTTAAACTTATTTCTTTAGCATACATAAATATCCCTTTAAGTATAGTTTTAAAATATACTTAAAATAATATCATAAATTTAAAATATAATTATTAAATTATGTAGTAAAAAATATCTTTTTTATATTTTTTACAATTTTGACACTTTATTTATTAAAATACCTATTATTCAAGTTTTAAAATGACAATTTAGTGTCATTATTTTTTATATAATTTGATAATTCAATCAAATTTCCATCTGGGTCATTTATATAAATAGAATAAATATCTCCTAATGCTCCTGTTCTAAAAACTGGACCTTCTAAAATTTTTATAGCTTTTTTTTGTAAAAATTTAAATACATCATTTATATCATCTTTTACAATAAAACATAAATCAGCACTTCCTTGTTTTACATTTGTAGCTTTTGGCTCAAACTCACTTCCAAGCTTGTGCAGATTTATTTTTTGATTTGCATACTTTAAAGCAATCCTAGTATCTTTAAAAATCTCTTTTTTCATTCCCAAAATTTCAGTATAAAATTTTACTGTTTTATCTAAATCTTTAACTGTTAGTACTAAATGGTCTAAATTTTCAATAATCATAACTATTCCTAAAGTTTTTTATATTTTACTATAAGATTATGTAGTTTGCTTTATTATGATTAATTCTTTATAATCTATTTATGAAAGATTTATTAGAAGTAGAGTTTTTACAAAAAAAGATATAGAAACAAAAGTAGTTAGAGTATTTGAAGATGAAAATCATGTAATTGCTCAAACACTCTCAAGAGAAGATAATACTTATATGCATATAATTGATATTTTTAGATTTGAAAATGGCCTAATTATTGAGCATTGGGATAATATACAAACTATTAAAAATAAAGATTTAATTAGTGACTTATCTATAAAGGTTTTAAATAAAAATTCAACAAAAAATAACAAAAATTTAATAAAAAAATATATTCATGATAAAATTATTAAAGATAATAGTTATATAAAAAATCATATGATATTAGCAGAAGGTGAGTTTGTTTTAAGTGTAAGCGAAATAAAACAATCAAATATTAATTTTGCTTTATATGAACTTTTTTATATTGACAATAGTAAGATAAAAAAAGTTTGGAAAATAAAAGAAAAAATTTTAGAAAAAAAGAATTGGCAAAATAATAACTCCAAATTTTAAAAAGATGGCAATATGCCATCTTACATTTGTGATACTCTTTTTTTGATAATTCTTTGAATTTCATTGTTAATAATCTTTGAAGAACGCAAATTTTTATTTTCATTTGCAATAGTACCAACTGCTTTATTACAATTATCACAAATAAACTCAAACTTTCTAACTGTTGAGTTTTCATAAGCAACTGTATCATCATAATAAAGCTCTTCATTACAAGTAGGACAATAACATTTTAAGTTTACTACTTTATCTTTATTCCAAGACCAGGTCCATTTAATACCATAAAATACATCTTGTGTATATTTACATCTATTTTTTTGAATTACTTTAATAATAATAAATATAATAATAGGAGTTATTACTCCTAAAATTTGTATCCAAATAGGATATGGTGAAATATATTTTTTATAATTAATTATAAAATAATCTTTAATTTTTATAATTGTATCTAAAAAAGGTATTGGTAAAAAAATCAGTAAAAGTAAAATAATTATTGCTAAAACTATTTTTGCTTCATAAGATAAGAGATTTTTTTTTCTCATATAAGCTCCAAATAATTAAAAATTTTGAAAGGTTAAAGGAGAGTAAAAAGAGGACTTAGCCTCTTTTATACATCTAAGTGCTCTACATCTTTTGCATGCTCTTCAATATAGTTTCTTCTAGGTTCTACTTCATCACCCATAAATAGTGTAAATGTATCACTTGCTACTTCTGCATCTTCAATTGTAACTCTAAGAAGTCTTCTATCCTCAGGTATCATTGTAGTTTCCCATAACTGCTCTGGATTCATCTCCCCAAGACCTTTATATCTTTGAATATAAGCACCTTTTTTAGCTAAACTTTCTATATACTCTAATTCATCAATTAAATCATTTTTAAACATAGATATATCTCTTTGAACCAATCTTGAATATATATATGTTGCTTCACTAAAATATGGAGATGCAAATAATTCATCATCAATTAGAAGTTCTTCAAGTCCTTCTTTTGTTTGAACAAATAATTGAATCATATTATCAGTTATGCTTTTTGATAAAATATTATAACCTTTGTTTTCAAGAAAACCTTTTACTTCTTCATATAAAGCAGTATAATCTAATTTTACTAAATCAGGTTTTTCAATCAAATGTTTTAATACTTCAATTAAAGAGTATCTTTTTTCAAGTTGTAAAAGCATTTCTCTATATCTAGAAACAGTTTTAAATAAATCTAGTAAATCATTGTAACCCAAACCTTCAAACTCATATGATTCTAAACCATTTTCAATTAAGAATATTGATAAAGCAGTATCATCTTTTAAATAAGTCTCATTTTTACCTTTTTTATATCTATATAAAGGTGGTTGTGCAATAAATAAATAACCTTTTTCAATTACAGGTCTTAAAAATCTAAAAAAGAAAGTTAATAGAAGTGTTTGAATATGACTTCCATCAACATCGGCATCTGTCATGATAATTACTTTATGATATCTAATTTTTTCATCATCAAAATCTTCACCAATACCACAACCAAGAGCTGTAATCATATTTCTAATTTCATCAGATTTTAAAATCTTATCAAGTCTAGATTTTTCTACATTTAAGATTTTACCTTTTAGTGGTAAAATAGCTTGATAAACTCTATCTCTACCTTGTTTTGCTGAACCACCTGCTGAATCTCCCTCAACTAGATATAACTCTCTAATTGCAGGGTCTTTACTTTGACATTCTGCTAATTTACCAGGAAGTGTTCCAACTGTCATTGAATCTTTTTTTCTAGTTAAATCTCTAGCTTTTTTAGCTGCTTCTCTACCACGTGCAGCCATTAAAGCTTTATCCATAATTGCTTTAGCAGCTGTTGGATTTTCTTCAAAATATTTATCTAATTGCTCACCAGTTAATTTTTGTGCTATTGGTTTTACATAAGAACTTCCAAGTTTACCTTTAGTTTGTCCTTCAAATTGAGGTTCTGGAACTTTTACAGAAACTACAGCTATTAAACCTTCTCTTACATCATCACCAGTAATTTTTGTATCTTTTTCTCTTGCATTTGCATTATTATTTAAATATTTAACAATACTTCTAGTAAGACCAGCTTTAAAACCAGCTTCATGAGTACCACCGTCTATTGTTCTAATATTATTAACAAAAGAGATAGTTTTTTCTGTATATGAAGAGTTATACATCAATGCAATATCAACTTCAACATCATCAACTCTATCAGAGAATGAAATAGCATCACATAAAGCAGTCTCTTTGTTTAAATCAGTAACAAATTGAGCAATACCACCCTCAAAGTGGAAAACTTCTTTTGTCTTAGTTCTTTCGTCTTCTAAAGTAATAGAAATAAAAGGATTTAAATAGGCAACTTCTCTAAATCTTTTAGCCAATGTATCATACATATATTCAGCTATTTCAAAAATTGAATCATCTGCTAAGTACTCAATAGTAGTACCTGTTTTTTTAGTATCTCCAATAACTTCTAAAGGAGCTTTTGGAATACCTTTTGAAAACTCTTGATAGTGAATTTTACCTTCTCTATAAATAGTCATTTTAAGTTCGCTAGATAAAGCATTTACAACTGATACACCAACACCATGTAATCCACCTGAAACTTTATAAGTATCTTTATCAAACTTTCCACCTGCGTGTAATACTGTTAAAACTACTGTTGCAGCTGAGATTCCCTCACCTTTATGAATTTCAGTTGGAATACCTCTACCATCATCACTAACTCTAATAACATTATCTTTTGTTATTGTAACTTTAATATTTTTACAATAACCAGCCATTGCTTCATCAATTGAGTTATCAACAACTTCATATACCATATGGTGAAGACCATTTGTATTTGTATCACCAATATACATACCTGGTCTTTTTCTTACAGCTTCAAGACCTTTTAAAACTTTAATATTACTAGCGCCGTATTCTTGACTCATTTAATTTTCCTTCTTTAATATACTATATTATTTTTCTAAAACTATTGGCATTACAATTGTAAAGAATTTCTCATCTTCTAAATAAAATGGTAAATTTGATTCATTAAAACCAATGTTTACATTTTCATTGTTTGTTAAACTTAAAAAATCTAATAGGTATTTTGCATTTACTGCTAAATAAAAAGTATTTTCTATATTTAAATCTATATCAATTTGTGTTTTTGATTCACTATCTTCATCTAGTGATTCAAATATAATTGTATTTGAACTAAATGTAATTTTTATATTTGAAAATAGTGATGTAACTAATTTTATAGATTCAATTAACATATCTTTTGGTAAAGAGAAATTGTATTTTAAACTATTTGGAATGATTCTATCATAATCTGGAAACTTTCCATTAATTAGTTTTGTAAAAAATGTCATTCTTTCATTTGAAATAATTAAGTTTGTTGAATCATAAGCAACAGTTGCATCATCTAAAAATAGTTTTTGAATCTCTATTATTGCTTTTTTTGGAATTATAAATTGATTTTGATCATTTGATATATTTTGCAAATGAGATACTGCTAATCTTCTAGTGTCTGTTGCCACAAAATTTATTTTATCACTTTTTATATCAACTAATGCTCCATTTAATTCAAATTTAGGATTATTGTTATCAATAGCAGGAGTAATCTTTCTAATAGAATTAATTAAATTTAGCATACTAATATCTAATTTATTTATATTATCAGGTTTTGGTAAACTTGGATACTCTTCTGGGTCATACATAGGTAATTTAAAAGTAGATTTATTTTGTCTAATTATTAAATTGTTTTCTATTGTTTCTACTATTATTTCTAAATCTTTTAATCTTTTTAATATTCCTAATAGATTTGAACCATTAACAGTTGCTTTACCATTAACACTTTCATTTAGTTCATCGATTTGAGACTCTAATCCAATCTCATAATCTGTTGCTTTTATGATAAGTTTATCATTGTTTACTTCTAAATATATATGTGAAGTAATAGCACTTGCATCTTTTTTTTCTAAAAATGGTTGCATTGAAGAAACTATATTCTCAATGATATTTTTTGTGATAATAAATTTCACTTAGATCTCCTCTTATTATTTCTTTTAAGTAGTGGTAGCAGTAGTGTGTGTGAAAAGATGAAAATACCTTTGAAACTTCCATTTCATCGTACGAAATGAAAGTGAATAACAAAATGTTTATATTCACACCTTTTCACACTATCTACTTAAACTTATTTTTACCACTCCTTATTTATTAACTTATTTTTCAAATTTTCGATGATTAATTTAAAGTTTTCATCTTTTTCTATTAACTCATTTGCTTTTTTTATATTATGTGAAATAGAACTATGATCTTTCATACCTAAAAACTTTGCAATATCAGGCATTGAGTTATGAGTTAATTCTCTTGCAAGATATATAACTACTCGTCTAGCATTTGCTACAGTTGCAGTTCTTTTTTTAGATTTTATATCACTTGGTTTAATATTTAGCTCACTTGCTACTAAATTAATAATATCAGGTAACTTTATATTCTCTTTTGTTTCTTTAATTTGCTCTTTTAATAAACCTTGAACTAATTCCAAATTAATCTCTTGATTTAGTAAAGAAGCACTTGCATTAATTCGAATAAGAACACCCTCTATTTCCCTAATTGAGTTATCTAAATTAGTTGCAATAAAGTTAATAATTTCTCTACTTAAATGAATTCCATTTAATTCAGATTTCTTTTCAATAATAGCAATTTTTGTTTCAAGTCCTGGAATTTGAATATCAGCTGTTAATCCCCACTCAAATCTAGACTTTAATCTATCAACAAGTCCGGCAATTTGAGATGGAAGTCTATCAGATGTCATAACTATTTGTTTTTTTGCATTATGAAGTTCATTAAATGTATGGAAAAACTCCTCTTGAGTCTGTTCTTTTCCACTTAAAAATTGAATATCATCAATTAGTAAAACATCACACTTTCTATATTTATTTCTAAAGTGTTCCATGTTTTTATTTTTAATTGAGAAAGTAAAATCATTCATAAACTGTTCAATTGTTACATAAATAACTGTTCTTCCTTGTTGGATTGCATCATTTCCAATTGCTTGTAAAAGATGGGTTTTTCCAAGTCCTGTTCCCCCATAAATAAATAATGGATTGTATTGAATACCAGGTTTTTTAGATACAGCAAGTGAAGCGTTGTAAGCCATTTGATTTGAGCCCCCAACTACAAAAGAGTCAAATGTATATGAAGGGTTTAATATTGTACTTTCAGCTGTATCATTTTTTAGTTTTTCAGTAATAATCTCTTTTTTAGTTTTCTTTTCACCAGCTACTTTTATCTCTATTTCTGGCTTTGTTCCATCAATAGTTTCAAAGCAGTGTTGTATAAGATTTCTATATTTACTTTTTATCCACGAAGCAATATATTTATTTGATACTTCAAATACAGCTATCTTTTCATCAGATGAAATTTTTTTGTAAACTAGCTGTTTTAAATATCTATTATAATCTAATGCTGTTGATTCTTGTTTAATAATTGCTAAAAACTCTTTATTTGTCAT